>JAFVBK010000111.1 GCA_017480045.1 Clostridia bacterium | reverse complement strand
GCTTCGGCCGCCGCCGAAGACCGGACGGGCCGCCGCGGGCCGTCTGACCGTTCCGCCGCTCTTTCCGGCGGCTCTTCTATTCTGAGAATATCGCTCAGTGGTCACTGCTTCGCTCCAATAGTCGTTCGCACAATCTATCGCCGGGGCCGGTATGTGCAGGCCTCCGACTTTCATCGGGCCGAACAGACGGCCCGGTCGCATCCTTGGACGGCCTCATTATAACACAGAAGCTGTGGCATAATAAGTCACATTCACCATCGTATTTGTAAAAAAACAAATAATTTTCAGCCTTCGAAAAAATAGCCCAAACGCCCATGCGAAATGGGATCCAAGCCCCGCGCGCCGATAGAAACACCCGGCCCTCGCGCCGCTCGCGTCAGCGCGAAAGCCGGGAAAAACGGCGTTATTTGCCGGCCACCTTGGCCCAGGTATCCTTCAACGGCACGGTACGGTTGAACACCGGCAGCGCGTCGGTGGAATCCTTGTCCTTGCAGAAGTAGCCCATGCGCAGGAACTGGAAGGTCGCGCCCGCCTCGTGGGCGGCGATCCAGGGCTCGCAATAGCCGTTCACCACAGTCAGGCTGTTCGGGTTCAGGCGATCCATGAAATCCACGGGAGCGGCCTCGATTTCGTTGCCGTCCTCGTCCACCTCTACCTTCGCCTCGGCCGCGGGATCATCCTCGGCCAGAATCGGCTCATACAGTCGGATCTCGCAGGGCACGGCCTCGGCGGCGCTGACCCAGTGCAGGGTGCCCTTCACCTTGCGGTTCGCGCCCTCGCTGCCGGAGCGGCTGTCCATATCCACGGTGCAGCGAAGCTCCACCACGTTGCCGTCCGCGTCCTTCACGAAATCCTCGCACTTGATGATGTAGGCGCCCTTGAGCCGCACCTCCTTGCCGGGAGCCAGGCGGAAGAACTTCTTCACGGGCTCCTCCATGAAGTCCTCCTGCTCGATGTACAGCTCCCTGCCGAAGGCCACCTCGCGGGTGCCGAACTCCGGGTGATCCGGGTGGTTTTCAATGGTCAGCACATCGATCTTGTCCGCCGGCCAATTCGTGAGCACCACCTTCAGCGGGCGCACGACGGCCATGGCGCGGGGCGCGGTATCGGCCAGCGCCTCGCGAACGCAGTGATCCAGCAGATTACCCTCCACCATGGAATCGGCTTTGGCGACGCCCACGCGCGACATGAAGTCGTGAATGGCGGCGGCGGGATAACCCCTTCTGCGCATGGCCACCAGCGTGGGCATGCGGGGATCGTCCCAGCCGGAGACCACATGCTCCTCCACGAGCCTGCGCAGATAGCGCTTGCTCATCACGGTGCGCTCGATGTTCAGCCGAGCGAATTCGATCTGGCGCGGCGGCTGATCGGTGACGCCCGCGTGGGTGACAAACCAGTCGTACAGCGGGCGGTGAATCTCATACTCCAGCGAGCACAGCGAGTGGGAAATGCCCTCGATGGCATCCTGAATGGGGTGCTGGAAATCGTACATCGGGTAGATGCACCACTTGTCGCCGGTGCGGTGATGGCTGTGGCGGTTGATGCGATACATGGTGGGGTCGCGCAGCAGCACGTTGGGGTTCGCCATATCGATCTTGGCGCGCAGCACGCGGCTGCCCTCCTCGAACTCGCCGTTCTTCATCCGCTCAAACAGGTCCAGATTCTCCTCCACAGGACGATCCCGGTAAGGGCTGTTCACGCCGGGCTTGGTCAGCGTGCCGCGGCTCTCCCGCATCTGCTCCGGCGTCTGGTCGTCCACATAGGCCACGCCTCGGCGGATCATATCCTTGGCAATCTCATAGAGGCGATCGAAGAAATCAGAGGCGAAGTAGAGCTTGTCCCACTTGTAGCCCAGCCACTCGATGTCCCGCTGGATGCCCTCGACGAAGGCCGTCTCCTCCTTGGTGGGGTTGGTATCGTCAAAGCGCAGGTTGCACTTGCCGCCGAACTTCTCGGCAATTCCGAAATCCACGCACAGCGCCTTGGCGTGGCCGATGTGCAGATAGCCGTTCGGCTCCGGCGGGAAGCGGGTCTGCACGTGGTCAAAACGGCCGCTGGCCAGATCCTGCTCGATGAACTCCTCGATAAAGTTCGCGGGGCGTCTCGCCTCATTCTCCATAGTCGTTTCCTCCCCTTTCGCCGCCGCGCGGCGCTATTTACGATATTGCGGATATTATAGCACGATTCCGAAACGATAAACAGTCATTGTACGTAAAATGACGCACGGGGGAAAGGCGACCGCTCTCCCCCGTTGGCATTGCGTGAGATTTCCGTCGGATCAAGCGGCCTCGTCTTCCTGAGAAGCCATGCTGAAAAAGGGCTCGTCCTCCTCCCAGATGTCCGTGGGCAGAACGCTTTCCGCGCCCGCCGCCCCGGCGTCATCCGCATCGGCCGCGTCCGCATCCCCGTCCACGTTGACCAGCTGCGTCGCGTCCTGGACGGCCTGCCCGCTCTTCGTCTTCATCAGGCCGTTCTCCTGGAGATAGTTGTCCTTCATCCAAAGGGTGTCCTTCGCGTTGAAGTTTTTGGAATGACTGGCCACGCTCTTGAGCAGCGCCGCGCCCTGCTCAGCGGGCAGCACCGTGGGCTGGAAATCGTTCTTCTCCGCCACAGAGGAGATGGTGGCCGGGATGATGTTGATGCCCTCGTCCACCAGGCCCGCCTGGACGATGCCCATGCCCGGCGTGAAGCCGAAGGACTGCTGGAAGATCAGGCAGCGCTTGTCCTCCGGATTGGCGTTACCGGCAAAGCTGAAGTTGCCCAAGCTGTACACGATGTACTTGCCCTTATACTTTTCGATGCCCTGGATCACGTGGGGATGGGTGCCGATCACCAGATCGGCGCCGGCATCAATGATGGCGCGGCCGGTCGCCGTCTGCTGGGCGTCGTAGTCATAGCGGCCCTCCCAGCCCCAGTGCATGTTCACGATCAGCAGATCACAGTTTTTGCGGGCCTCTGTGACGGCCTGCACGATCTGTTCGTTGCTGTGATCCCACTTGGTGAAGCCCAGCGCGCACACGCGCACGCCCTTGATCGTCTTTTCATAGGCGGCGGTGTAGCCGCAGTAGCCCACGCCGGCCTCGTCCAGCACCTGCGCGGTCTCCTTGAGGCCCGCCGTGCCGTAGTCCTGGGAGTGGTTGTTGGCCACGTTGCACAGCTCCACGCTGGAGCCGGTGAGAATCTGCACGCAGCCGGGGTCGGCCTTGAACACGTAGCCGTGGGCCTTCGGCTTGTCGCTGGAGGTCAACGGACCCTCCAGGTTGACGATGGTCAGATCGTCCGCCTCAAAGATGCTCCGCACGCCCTTGAAGAAGTAATCGTAGCCGTAATTTTCCACGTACTCCAGGAAGCGCTTGTTGCTCTTGGAGCCCACCTCGCCGCTGAAGGTGCAGTCGCCCGCCGCCGTGATGGTCAGCGTCACCGGCCCGGTGGGGATCTCCTCCTCCGGCTCGGCTTCGGTCTCCGCCGCGTCCTCGATCTCAGGCGCGGCCTCGACGGCATCCTCCGGCTCCAGCTCAGGCGCGTCCTCAAGCGGCGCGGAATCAGCGTCCATCGCGGCGTCCGCGTCCTCGGTATGATCCGCCGGAGCGGCAATCTCCAGCTCCGCGAGCAGGTCGGCCGGTTCATCGTCCTGCGCGACAGCAGACGCATCTGCCCTTGGCAAGGCGCGCATCCCCTCCTCCGGCAGTACGAATTCACTGTCCCGCGCCGCGGCAGCCGCCGTCGCGCCGTCCACCGTGGCGAAGCCGTCGCCCACAGCCGGGGCCGCGACTTCCACCGCGCCGTCGCGCACATACCACTGCATATCCCGGTTTGGCTTTACGTTCCGGTTGAACATCGCCATGCCGGCCAGCAGGCCCACGCCGAGCACGCACAGCAGCGTCAGCGCGCCCGCGCGCATATACCGGCGCTGCTGCATGCGTCGTTTCGTCTTTTTATTTTTTGTCACATTTTTGCCCATTTTGCATCCATACCCTTCCAAAGGCATTCCCATTGCCATACCTCGCCCGCTGTCGCGGCCTGAATTATGGCACAATTTAGACGTTAACCAACTATTCTGTCACATTATAAAACAATTTTGAAATAATTTCAAGAGCAAATTAGATTATTTTATGACAAAATTTTCCATCGTTCACGTCCAATGCCAAATGCTCAAAGGGCATAGAGAAGGAGGGGCGCATTCCCCTCCATGGTCATCACCAATCGCTGCTCCAATCGGTGTCGGCGGAATCCCAGCTGCTAAACACGCTGCTATTGCTGTCATGATCGCCGCTGCTGGGCTCAACATAGTAATCGGAGCGTTCGAAGGCGTCGTCGTAATCCTCGAAGCCGTCGTAGGTCTTGCCGGAATAGTTGCCGTGGTACCAATCGTAATCCACCGGCTCGTCGTAATACTCCCAGTCGCCGTCGTCGTAATAGTACCAATCGGAATTCTGGTAATAGTACAGGCCGTCGTCGATCAAATAGTATCCGCGCACGGGCGAGCGGATGTACCAGCGCAGGAATATGAAGCTCGCCGCGGCGATCAACGCGATGAGCAAGGCCCGCTTGACCGCGTCGCGGACGCGCTCCGCCCGCGTCCTTTGCCTTGGCAGCTTTGCCCGGCGCAGCTCGATCTCGGAGTTGATCTTGGCCCACAGCTCCTGAGCGGCAAAGGCCTCGTCCGGGCCGCTGTAGCGCACGGCGCGGGAGCCGTTGTCCTTGTTCTTGTATACCACCCAGTGGCCGGTGTAGCTGTCCTGATAGATGCCGAAGCAGCGCGGCTCCTTGCGATCCTGATTGATGAAGAAGCGCATCTTCTCCAGCGGCATGTCCTTCGTCCGCTCGATCAGCTCCGCCACGGAATTGACGCGATCCATGCTGTTTCCCCCATTTGCGCGCGATTGTATCAAAGGCCGTAGGGGCGGCGATACGCCGCCCGCCCTCTCCAGAAAGCCGCTTCACGGATGCCCGCGCGGCAGCGATTGGAGCCCGGCATTGCCGGGGGCGGACGCCGAATCGGCGCCCCTACTTGGATATGCTTGTCAGCGCGTCAGCAATTGCCGGCAGCGCTGTCCGCTTACAGCGGCATGGCGTTGTTGGCCTTATCCAGCACGCTGTTGTCCAGGCCGATCTGCTTGGCCTGGCGGTTCTGGAAGAACTTCTCAGCCACCTGCGGGAACAGGGCGTAGCTGAGCACGTCCTCCTCCTGGGTGTAATACTGGCCCATTTCCTTCTTGAACTCGTCCAGGTGCTTCACGCCGTAGGACTTGTCGTCCACGGGACGGCAGGTGATGATCTTCTGATCGCCGATGACCTTCTTGCGCACGTTCTCGTTCACGGGCGCGGGCAGACGGCCATACTCGCCGCGCATCAGGCCCTGGCTCTCCTTGGGGCACATCTTGTAGCGCTCGCCGGTCAGCACGTTCATCACGGCCTGGGTGCCCACGATCTGAGAGGTGGGGGTCACCAGCGGCGGATAGCCGAAGTCCTCGCGCACGCGCGGCACCTCCGCCAGCACCTCGTACAGCTTGTCGGACTGGCCAGCCTGCTTGAGCTGGTTGATCAGGTTGCTGAGCATGCCGCCCGGCACCTGATACTTCAGGGTGTTCACATCCACGCGCAGCACCTTGGGATCCAGCACGCCCTGGTCCTGCAGCTTCTGGGCGACGCCGCGGAAGTGCTCGGTGGCCTGGGTAATGACGTTCAGATCGAGGCCGGTGTCATACTCGGTGCCCGCCAGGGTCGCCACCAAGGGCTCGGTCGCGGGCTGGCTGGTGCCGTTGCCCAGCGGAGACAGCGCGCAGTCCACGATGTCCACGCCCGCCTCGATGGCCTTCAGGTTGGTCATGTCGCCGATGCCGGCGGTGTTGTGGGTGTGCAGGTGCACCAGGGTGGTGGGCTTCAGTGCTTCCTTCAGCTTCTTCACCAGGGAATACGCGCTGTAGGGCAGCAGCAGGTTCGCCATGTCCTTGATGCAGATGTTGTCAGCGCCCATCTTCTCCAGCTCCAGGGCCAGGTTCACGAAGTATTCCTCCGTGTGCACGGGGCTGATGGTGTAGCTCAGCGCCACTTCGCAGATGCCGCCGTACTTCTTGGTGGCCTTGATCGCCGGCTCCAGGTTGCGGGTATCGTTCAGGGCGTCGAAGATGCGGATGACGTCGATGCCGTTCTTGATGGACAGGCGGGTGAACTCGTCCACCACGTCGTCGGCATAGTGGCGATAGCCCAGAATGTTCTGGCCGCGGAACAGCATCTGCAGCTTGGTGTTGGGCAGCGCCTTCTTCAGCTGGCGCAGCCGCTCCCAGGGATCCTCGTTCAAAAAGCGCAGGCAGCTGTCAAACGTGGCGCCGCCCCAGCACTCCAGGGAATAATAGCCAACCTTGTCCAGCGTTTCGCAGGCGGGCAGCATGTCCTCCAGGCGCATGCGGGTCGCGGCCTGGGACTGGTGCGCGTCGCGAAGGATGGTCTCGGTAATCATAACTTTGCCCATAACAATCTCCTCCGATATTCCAACTCACATATCACTAATTCACCGGGGGTATCGGGGGCGGTAGCGCCCCGATCTTCAATCGGTTCTGGCGACAAGCGCGGCAGGACCGCGGGATTTTTCGCGCCGGGAAATCCCATTTACTCAGAGCGAAAATTCCAACCCTGCGGATTTTGCGACCGGAGGCCATCGCCTCAAGCAAAATCCGCCCAGGGGGTGGCAGTGGCGGGGGAGCTTGCTCCCCCGTCCACAAATCAACCAAACAGGGCAATAAACACGCCCGCCGCAACCGCGGAGCCGATGACGCCGGCCACATTGGGGCCCATGGCGTGCATCAGCAGGAAGTTGCCGGGATCCTCCTCCTGGCCCACCTTCTGCGACACGCGGGCCGCCATCGGCACGGCGGAGACGCCCGCGGAGCCGATCAGCGGGTTGATGGTACCGCCGGAGAGGATGTTCATCAGCTTCGCCAGCAGCACGCCGCCCGCGGTGCCGAAGCCGAACGCGATGACGCCCAAAATGACGATCTTGATGGTATCGAAGGTCAGGAACGTGGAGCCCTGGGTGGTCGCGCCGACCGTCAGGCCCAGGAAGATGGTCACGATGTTGCACAGCTCGTTCTGCGCGGTCTTGTTGATGCGCTCCACGACGCCGCAGACGCGCATCAGGTTGCCCAGCATCAGCATGCCAACCAGCGTAGCCGCGTCGGGCAGCAGCAGGGAGACGATGATGGTGACCATGATCGGGAAGATGATCAGCTCGGTCTTGCTCACCTGGCGCAGCTGGCCCATGCGGATCGGGCGCTCCTTCTTGGTGGTCAGCGCCTTCATGATCGGGGGCTGAATGACGGGCACCAGGGCCATGTAGCTGTAGGCCGCCACGGCGATCGCGCCCAGCAGTTCGGGCGCCAGCCTGGTGGTGACGAAGATGGCCGTCGGGCCGTCCGCGCCGCCGATGATGCCGATGGCGCCGGCCTGGCGCGCGGTGAAGCCCAGCAGCTTCGCGCCCAGGAAGGTCAGGAAGATGCCCAGCTGCGCGGCAGCGCCCAGCAGCAGGCTCTTCGGGTTGGCGATCAGCGGGCCGAAGTCGGTCATCGCGCCCACGCCCATGAAGATCAGCGGCGGGTAGATGCCCAGCTTGACGCCCTGATATAGGTAGTACAGCAGGCCGCCGTTGGCGGTTTGCAGGCTCCACATGACCTCGCCGGTGGCCTCGTTATAGCGCTGGATGACGTCGGTGGCGTCCTTGCCGATGCGGCCGGCCGCGGCGATGCCCTGCTCCAGCGTCTCATAGAAGGTGAAGCTGGGATGGCTCATCATGCCCGCCGCGGGCAGGTTCGCCAGCAGCATGCCGAAGGAGATCGGCAGCAGCAGCAGCGGCTCAAACTGCTTCACAATCGCCAGGTACAGCAGGAAGCACGCCACGGCGATCATGGCGTAGTTGCGCCACTCAAAGCCATCGTCGGTAAAGCTCTGGGCGATACCGGTGGACTGGACAATCTTGCCCAGGCCCTGCAAGATATTGATTTCGGGATCGGCATTCCCCGCGTCCGCCGCGGTCTCCACCGCCGCCGCCTCCACCTGCTCAGCGGCCTCCGGCTCGGCGGAGGTCTCCGCCAGGGCCGTAAACACGGTCAGCAGGGCGAACAGCGCCAGCAGGCACGCGAGGGCGCGCTTGGGGCTTACCTTTTTCAATTTGGACATTCGTCAAACCCTCCTTACCGCTTTCAGATGACTAATTGATATTAGTTAAGCGAAAGCAGCACGTCGCCGGTGTTGACGGTGGCGCCCTTGGACACGTTCACAGAAGCCACGACGCCGTCGCGGGGCGCCATGATCTCGTTCTCCATCTTCATGGCCTCCAGGATGACCAGCACGT
>JAFVBK010000110.1 GCA_017480045.1 Clostridia bacterium | reverse complement strand
CTCCAGGCCCGTCTTGGTGCCCTCGCGCATCGCTTTGCGAAGGATCTCGCCGGTCGAGATCTGGGGGATCCCCAGCTTATCGATCAGCAGCTGCGCCTGCGTGCCTTTGCCGGCCCCTGGAGGGCCCAGGAAGATGATATTGCTCATATCCGCGCTCCTTTCCCCTGTACAATGGGCATTTACCCACAATATCCCACTCCCCTTTCAGCAAGAGGAGTGGGACGTGATTCATGGTCGTTTCAACGGTTTACGATCAAAGGAAGCCCTTGTAATGACGCATCGTCATCTGAGCCTCGAGCTGGCGCATGGTTTCGAGCGACACCTCGACGGCGATCAGGATGGAGGAAGCGCCGAACGGGACGCTGACGTTAACCGTCCGCCACAGCAGGGTCGGGATGGTCGCCAGTACGGCCAGGAACAGCGCGGCAAACAGGGTCAGGCGCTTGTTCGTGCGGGCCAGGTACTGGACGGTGGCCGCGCCGGAACGGATGCCCGGGATGTGACCGCCCTGCTGCTGGATATTCTTCGCGATGTCCTCCGGATTGAAGGTGATCGCGGAGTAGAAGTAAGCGAAGGCGATGATCAGCAGCGCGCAGATCACGGCGTACAGCCAGGAGGTCTGCGACATGTTCGCCTGCCACCACTGATAGAAGCCGCCGTTGGAATTGATCATGGCCGCGATCGTGCCCGGGAAGGACAGGAACGAATAGGCGAAGATCAGAGGCAGCACGTTGACCGCCAGCACCTTCATCGGGATGTGGGTGCTCTGGCCGCCGTACATCTTGCGGCCCACCACGCGCTTGGCGTACTGCACCGGGATGCGGCGCTCGGCCATATCCACGAAGGTGACGAACACCACGATGATCAGGGTGGTCAGCAGGATGATGATCACGTCGTCCAGATAGCCGCCGACGCCGCTGAACAGGTTGCCGAAGGCGGCGATGATACCGTTGAAGAGGTTAGAGATGATGCCGACGAAAATCAGCAGGGAGATACCGTTGCCGATACCGTTCTGGCTGATCCGATCGCCAATCCACATGGCGAGGCAGGTGCCGGCCGCCATGACCAGGGAGATCACCGTGAAGCCCCAGAAGTTATTGTAGCTGCTGTTCAGCACCTGCATGGAGCGGTTCAGGGTCATGATGATGCCGACAGACTGGAGGATCGCCAGGCCGACGGCCACATAACGGGTGATCCGGTTGATCTTTTTGCGGCCCTCTTCGCCGCCGTCCTTCTGCAGCCGCTCCAGCGCGGGGATCGCGACGGCGAGCAGCTGCATGATGATGGAAGCGTTGATGTAGGGGGTGATACCCATGGCCATGATGGTCATCTGCTGGAAGGAGTTACCGGTCATCATGTTGACCAGGTTCAGCACGTCATAGCCCTTGATGGCTTCCTCCACGGTCGCGGCGTTGATGCCGGGCGCGGGGATGACGCTGACCAGACGGAACAGCACCAGCATACCGAAGGTGTAAAGCAGCTTTTTGCGGATATCCTTGATGCGCCAAGCATTTCTCAGGGTTTCCCACATAGCTTACTTCACCTCAACCTTCCCACCGGCAGCCTCAATCTTTTCTTTCGCGGAAGCGGTCACCTTGGTCACGGAGACGTTCAGCTTCTTGGTCAGCTCGCCGCCACCCAGGATCTTTACGCCGTCCCTGACCTGCTTGACCAGCCCGGCTTCCTTCAGGGCGTCGATGGTAACGTCCGCGCCGTCTTCAAAGCAGTTCAGCTTCTCCACATTCAGCGCCGCGTATTCCTTGCGGTAGATGTTGGTGAAGCCGCGCTTGGGCAGGCGGCGGGTCAGAGGCATCTGGCCGCCTTCAAAGCCGGGGCGCTTGCCGCCGCCGGAGCGGGCTTTGGCGCCCTTGTGGCCCTTACCGGACGTCTTGCCGAGTCCGGAGCCTACGCCTCGACCGAGGCGCTTCGGGGCAGTCGTCGAGCCGATAGCCGGCTGCAACTCATGCAATTTCATTGGAGGGCCCTCCCTTATTCGTTGATTTCTTCAACCTTCACCATGTGCTTGACGGCGAAGATCTGCCCCTTGATCTGGGGACTGTCATTGTGAACCACAGTCTGGCCGACCTTGCGCAGGCCCAGCGCCTTGACGTTGGCGCGGTGCTTGGGCAGGGAGCCGGCGGGGGACTTGACCAGCGTAATCGCAAGCTTCATGTGTCTTGTCCTCCTTATCCTAAGATCTCTTCCACGGTCTTGCCGCGCATCTGGGCGACGGTCTCGGCGTCGCGCAGACGGCTCAGGCCGTCGATGGTGGCCTTGACGGTGTTGATGCGGTTGCTGGTGCCAAAGGACTTGGTGCGGATGTTCTTCACACCGGCCAGCTCCAGCACGGCGCGAGCGCCGCCGCCGGCGATAACGCCAGCGCCCTCTTCAGCGGGCAGCAGCACGACCTTGGCCGTGCCGTACAGGCCGTCGATGGCGTGCGGGATCGTGTTGTTCACGATCGGCACGTTGACCAGGTGCTTCATGGCGCTTTAATTCGCCTTGCGAATGGCCTCGGGCACTTCCATGG
>JAFVBK010000109.1 GCA_017480045.1 Clostridia bacterium | reverse complement strand
GGCTTGCCCATCGGCGCGTGCCTGCTGGGCGAGAAGGTGGAAAATGTGTTCGCCCCCGGCGACCACGGCTCCACCTTTGGCGGCAATCCCGCGGCCTGCGCCGGCGGCGTCAGCATCCTGAGCCGCATCGACGACGCGCTGCTGGCAGGCGTGCGCGCGCGCAGCGCATACATCTTTGACGCTTTACGGGGCGCTCCCGGCGTGGAAGGCGTCAGCGGCATGGGGCTGATGATCGGCATCAAGCCCGTCAAGCCCGCGCGGGACGTGGTAAATCGCTGCATCGAAAACGGCGTGCTCTGCCTGACCGCCAAGGATCGCGTGCGGCTGCTGCCCGCGCTGAACATTCCCATGGAGCAGTTGGAAAGGGCCGTCGCCGTATTGAAGGACGCGCTGGCGGAATAAAGCAAATGAAAAAATCGGGCCCTATGCCTCACCGCATGAGGCCCGATTTGCCTTCCCTTCAAGGAAACGCCTTTGGGATTGCCAGACAGACAGCATGATAACCCGCAACCAGTTAGGTCTCCATCTCCCGGCAATTCTCAAGCAGGCTGATGATGGGTAAATGCTGGGGGCACGCGCCCTCGCACTGGCCGCACTGGACGCAGTCGCTGGCCCGCCCCTTGTCCTGGGTGACGATGGTGTATTCCCGCACGGTGCGGAAGTGGGGGCTCCCCTTGCGGCGGTTGGCCACGGTGAATATCTCCGGGATCGGGATGTTCATCGGACAGCCCTCGACGCAGTAGTGGCAGGCCGTGCAGGGAATGGACTGATCCGCGTCCAGGATCCGCTGCGCCTGGCGGATCACATCCTGCTCCGCCGCGCTGAGGGGCTTGAAATCGCGCATATAGCTCAGGTTGTCCTCCATCTGCGCCAAATCGCTCATGCCGGAGAGCACCGTGATGATGCCGTCCAGACTGGCCACATAGCGGATGGCCCAGGACGCGCAGGAGGCCGCCGGGTTCGCGTCCGCGAGCGCCTTGCGCACGGCGGGGATGGGATCCGCCAGGATGCCGCCCTTCACCGGCTCCATGACCGTCACGGGAATGCCGCGCTCCCTGCAAATCTCCCAGTTGCGCCGGGACGCCACGCCGGGGTTCTCCCAGTCGGCGTAGTTGATCTGAAGCTGCACGAACTCCGCGTCCGGGTGCTCGTCCAGCAGCCGCTCCAGCAGTTCCGGGTCGGCATGGAAGGAAAAGCCCCAGTGCTTGATCAGCCCTTTGGCCTTCTGCGCCTTCACGAAATCCCAGATGCCGTATTTATCATAGATGTCGATGTTGTTGCGCTGCAGCGCGTGGAGCAGATAGTAGTCGAAATAACCCGCGCCGGTGCGCTCCAGGCTGATTTCAAACTGCCGCTTGGCGGCCTGCTCGTCGGGCGCGCCCAGCCAGGCGTTCAGCTTGGTGGCCACGGTGTAGGCCTCACGGGGATAGCGATCCGCCACCGCCGCCTTGAAGGCCGCCTCGCTGCGGCCGTCGTCGTAGACATAGGCGGTATCAAAGTAGGTGCCGCCCGCCTCGATGAACCTATCCGCCATCTGACAGACCTGTGGAATGTCGATCGTGCCGTCGGGGTTCTTGGGCAGGCGCATCAGCCCAAAGCCCAGCTTAAAGGTGTCCCTTCCCAGATAATCGCTCATGTGCTCCTCCTGTCCCGGTTCATCCCGTCAAATCAAGTGTTCAGATTCTCCTCAGTCAGCTCGTCGGCCCCGGCGTCGGGCGCGCTCTTCATCACCAGCTGCAGGTCCTCCACGCTCATATAGCCCTCGTGTCCCATATAGCGAATCAGGCACCAGTTGCCCGCGATGTCCGCCACCTCCACCTGCGCGCCGTCGGGCAGGTGGCCCAGCAGCGCGGCCTCGTCGTCAGCGTCGTCATACACGGCCGCGCCCGCGTCCACCACGCTCTCCACCACGGCGTAGGCGACCATCGAAGCCTCGATCAGCTCGTCCTCCGCCTCCGCCTCCAGGGCGTCGTCCGGGCCGGTCCAGAAGCTCAGATAATCGTTCAGCAGATAGCCCTCCTGGCCCCCGCAGCTCACCTGCGTCCACTCGGAAAACTGGCGCTCCACCTTCAGGCTGGTGCCATCCTCCACCGTGGCCAGCACGGCGCTGTCGGTGCTGGGCGACTCGCGCAGGTTCAGCGCGGGCGCCTCGCCCCTGGTATCCACCGTCACATAGTTCACGAGGCTGCCGATATCCAGGCTCTGATCGCCATTGGCGGCCAGATACTCGGCAAACACGTCGCAGGGCAGATTCGCGCCGGCGTAATAGTCGCTAGCGGAGCTGCCGACGGTGTAGACCCGGTCGTCGCTTTCAGAGGTATACCGCAGCAGCGAAAGCGCCTGCTCAAAGAAGCGCACCAGGCTGTTCTTCACATAGCCCACATCACTGCCGCTGCGCACGCGGGTCCAGCTCTTGCCGGGCTCCACCACCACCGCCACCGCGCCGCTGCGAAGCGATTTCACCTTTTTGCTGTCCTGAGAGGCCTTCTCCCGCAGCGCCACGCCGGAATCCGCCGTCACCTGAGCCAGGTTCAGCGCGTCGCTCGTCATGGTGCAGGTATAGTCTCCGTCGCCGAAGGCTTCACGCACCTTGCCCGCCTCATAGTCGATGGCCTTCTGCACCTCGGAGGTCGCCACGCCGTCCGCCGCGTAGCAGTAAGCGCGCTGGAAGCCCTTCACGGCCTCCGACACCTCCACGTCGTACACGCTGTCCAGCGCGTCGCCGTACAGCTTGAGCGCCTGGAGGTTCTCCTGCAGCTTGTGTACCGCCGGACCGCTCATGCCCTCCGTGAGCTTGACGTTCATCGCCGTGGGCGCGTCGGCATCATAGATCTTCTCCTGAAAGTCCACCGTCGCCACGCCGCTCAGCGAATCGCCCAGCAGGTACTGGGCCACGCGCACGGCGTTGATCGTGGCGCTGTCGTACTCGCCGCTCATCTCGCCGTCGTAGATGCCCAGATCCCGCAAGCGGTATTGCAGGTTCAACACCTCCTGCCCCTCGCTGACCCGGCTCAGCGCGCCCGGCTCCGAGGAAATGCCCAGGAAGTTTTCATAGGAAAAGCCCTTGCTGGCGTCGTAGGTCTCCTGAAACAGCAGCTCCCGCAGGCTCTCATTGCGCTTGCCGCTCTTGATGATCGACACCTGTGTGCCGGGCATACAGTTCTCCGCGATGAACTGGGCGTCCTGCCAGCGCAGGCGGACGCAGCCGTGGGACGCGGGATAGCCGAACTTCTTCAGGCACTGCGGGTCGATGGCCTGCATCGATTTCTTGTCATAGGGTATGGAGTGAAACAGCACCTTGCCCCAAATGCGCGTGGCATACTTCACCCACAGATTGCCAATCTGATACCAGGGCTCGCGATCGCTGCCGCCCCGCGTCTCCGGCAGGATGAATTCGCCGGTGGGCGTCCAGTCGTTCAGGCCTGTGGAGCACAGCATCTGGCGCACGATCTCGTCGGTACCGGCGATGTAGATCGTGACGATCTGGCTGCTGATGTCCACCGTGATGGTATAGGGCAGGCTGTCGCTCTCCTGCGCCAGTCCGGGCGCGGCGCCCGACAGCGTCAGCAGCATCAGGGCCGACGCAAGTAATCGTGCAAGGAACCTCTTGGCTCTCATTCGCTTCAACCTCGTTCTCCTATAGTCGCGCCGCGCCATCACTCCATGGACGGCGTCGATCCAGAGCGCATAACTACCTATATAGCAGTATATCACAACGAAGTCATATTTACAACTCATTTTTGGCATATTGTCGATCGTCAAGATTTGGCAAGATTAACCCTTGTAGAGAGGAGCCAGCCTGCCACGTCGGCCTGACGTGGCAAGCTGGCTCCTCTCTATGTTTTTTTCTCGCTGCATAATCCAGCGTCATTCCTGCCTTGCCGGCAACCCCCGCAGCGCGTCCTTCATGCTCTTCACGTACGCATACACCGGCTGCGCGGATTCCCTGCCGTGCTGAGCGATGATGCGCACGATGGCGCTGCCCACGATGGCCCCGTCGGAGAGACCGGCCATCTTCGCCGCCTGCTGGGGCGTAGAGATGCCGAAGCCCACGGCGCAGGGAATGTCCGTATTCTCCCGCACCAGCTCCACCATCGCGCCGATATCGGTGGTGATCTCGCTGCGCACGCCGGTGACGCCCATCGACGACACGATGTAGAGGAAGCCCTCGGCCTCGCGGGCGATCATGGCGATGCGGCTCTCGGAGGTGGGCGCGATCAGGCTGATGAAGCTCAGGCCCCGCGCCCGGCAGGCGGGGGCAAACTCCTCCTTCTCCTCGAAGGGCACGTCCGGCAGGATGATGCCGTCGATGCCCACCTCGGCGCAGCGGTCACAGAAGCGCTCGATGCCGCTCTCGCCCGCGCCGCCGCCGTAGGAGTAGACCACGTTGGCATAGGTCATAAACACCATCGGCACGGTCACATCCCGGCGCAGCTCCCGAACCAGCTCGAAGACGCCGTCGGTGGTGGCTCCGCCGGAGAGCGCGCGCACGTTGGCCTCCTGGATCACCGGGCCCTCGGCGGTGGGGTCGGAGAAGGGGATGCCCAGCTCGAT
>JAFVBK010000108.1 GCA_017480045.1 Clostridia bacterium | reverse complement strand
CTGCGGAGCGCCGCAGTTGGAACAGAATCGACTGCCTTCCGGAAGTTGCGTACCGCACTTCATGCAAAACATTGTATTTCCTCCGTTATTGTCTGAAGGTCAGGTTGTCCAGCATCCGCACGGCGATGGCAAGGGCCTGCTCCCGGGTCATGCTGGCTTTCGGGCCGAAATGATTGTTGCCAATGCCGCTGATAATGTTGTTTTCAAACAAATAGTTGACGCTCTGATAGGCGTACAGGCTGATTTCCTCGTCATCGTCGAAGAATGCGGGGCGGCTGTAGATCAGCGTGAACCGCGCGTCTTCCGACAGGGTGTACTCCGGGAAAATGATGTGCTTGCAGACCCGGCCCAGCATGGTCGCGCCCTGCTCCCGGGTCAGAGTGGCGTCGGGAGAGAACGTATTGTTCCCGGTGCTGGAGACGATCTGCGCGGCATAGGCCCGCAGCACGTCCGCGTCATCGGTATCGGTGAAGGGATTGGGGCCGGCCGGCTCCACTGCCCGCTTCGCCATGCGGACATAGGTGTTGACGCTGACCCCGGCAAATTCCGCCCGGGTGATGGGCTTTGTCAGGTCGGCGGTACGCAGGCTTTCCGGGAAGATGCCGAGAAAATCCGCCTGCCGCACCTCATCCAGCGCCCAACCGCTGCACTGATAACCGTTGTCAAAGTTGTTTTTCTGTATGCCGTCCCCCGCATAAGCCGGCACCGCGCAGGAAAGCGCAAGCGTCAGCATGGCCGCAACGGCAAGCATTCTTTTTATCATGATCCGATTCTCCTTTATTGCCATGTCGCAAATTGAGGCTGCTGTGCATAAATGACCTCGTCCTTCTGCGCCAGTCGCCATACCAGCACAAATACTACGGCGTTGAGCAGGAACACATAGCCGTAGAACAGCAGAACTGAGTCGGTGAAGGTGGCGAAGAAATCATAAAAGCCATGCTCCGCGATGGGGGTGAGCAGCGAGAAGAAAAGATACCGCTTCGCTTTGACAACGTCGCCCAGAGCGTCGAACTGCTTTGCCAGCCCGTAGAAAATACCCATCAGGATGCCGTCCACACAATGCCCCGGCACGGCGCTGACAAGGCGGGTGAGGGCGGTGACGAAACCATATTCCGAAACGTAGATAAAGTTTTCAAAGGCTGCGAAGCCCAAGGCCGTCACCGCGGCATAGACGATGCCGTCGAAGCGGTAGTTGAAGGCAGGGTGCTTCCAGGTGAACTTTTTCAGCACGAGGTACTTGAAGCCTTCCTCAACCAACGCCACGCAGATCAGGTTGTCAACAATGTGGAAGAACAGGGAATCCTCCTCCAGGAAAAGAGATACCACCCACTCAAGAGCCAGCTCCACGGGGCCTACTGCCACAATCGTCAGAATGCCCTCTATCAGGAACAGCTTGAGCAGCAGCCCCGGCGGTTCCTTTTCGATGCTGTCCAGGCAGAACAGGTAGACGATCAGCGCCGCCGTGGGGACAAAGCCCACCAGCTGCGCGGTGAGCATTCCCGTCTCCACTCCGTCCCCCATAAGGGTAAAGAGCAGGAACAGTACGGTCTGTATCGCCACCAGCGCCAAGACGAAGGCGACGCTGAGCCTTCTTGCCCCCGGATGGAGAGGCGAGAGCTTTCCCCGGCTGTGCCAGGGGATGGGCCGCGGCGGCTCCGGGGTGTCAAAGGGCGGTGGCGTGAAGGACGGTTCTGCCGGTTGATACGACGGCGGGACGGAGGCCTCCAGACGCGCGCCACAGTTCCCGCAAAACTTGGCCCCGCCGTCCAGCTGTGAGCCGCAATTCGGGCAAAACATACATTCTCCCTCCTCTATACCGCGCCGGCGAACCAGGCGTCGAAGCCCGCGTCGGTTCTCAACGGCGGTTGTAGCTCGATTGCCTTCTGGCGCACCAGCTCGTTGAATTCCTTTTGGGGCACGTCCGGGTTTTGGGGAATCTGCATGATCTTGTGGGGTTTCGCGCCGGTTGTGTACTCATTGACGTACTTCTGTCCCTCGGAGAGAATCCAGTATTGCAGCGTCTCGCTGGGGATCTCCGAAACGCTGGGTGTGCTGGGCGGACGCTGAACCGGGGTATAGGACTGCGTATCTTCTTCCTCCTCGAACTTGAGCGTCGGGTCTACGCCGTTGGCATAGAGCCAAGCCATGCCCTCGTCGTAAAAGAGCGTGTCCGTGCGACTGCCCTCGATCATGCTCTCATAGTCCAACTGCTCCCAGGTGAAGGCCTCCCCGGTGGTGGACACCTGCCAGTTCTGCATGTCCTTGGTACGCAGGCCGGTGAATTTCATGTACACGCCGACGCGCACCCCGTCCTCCGTCCCTGTGACCCCACCGGAGAAAGACCCGTCCGGATTGAGTGTCATCCGAAGCACCGCGCCCTCGCCCTCCTGACTGGTCAGCGTACCGGTGGTGGGGTCGTAGTCCCATATGCTGTCCGGCTCTCCCTCGCGCCGATCCTGCCAGAGGTCTGCCTTGCCGGAAGCCGCGTCCCGCTCCATGATGAACACGTCGTTGCGCGTATAGGGCTCTCCGCTGCCGTCGGGGCCGGCGATGTACTGCATGACAAAGTGGGTAAAGTTTTCTCCCTCCTGGGCGGAGGCATAGCCCTCCCCGGTGTAGCCGCCGGTGTTCTCGCTGGTGCTGCCGGTCGGGTTGGTGTAGTAACCTCCGTTTTCGTTGCGGTAGCCCTGCTCGTAACCCGGCGGGTCCGCGGGCGGCGGGTTGCCTCCTCCGCCCTCCAGGATCGTGGACGCGCCGCCCACCACCGCGATGCCGATGGTGCCCACCGCCGCTGTCTTGAGCGCCATACCCATCAGGGATTTCCTACCGGCCTTGGCGGCCTTTTTCGCCGCTTTTCCCGCCGCGCCGGTTTGCCGCGCGGCAGGATTTCCGCCGAACAGGTTCTGCCCCGCCTGTTTGCCCTGCTGATAGCTCTGCAGGAACCGGTTCGCGGCGCTCTGGGGCTGCTGAACCGGCTGCGCCGCTTTCAGCATCT
>JAFVBK010000107.1 GCA_017480045.1 Clostridia bacterium | reverse complement strand
CCAGGGCAGGAAGGTAATGATGGTTGGCGACGGCATCAACGACGCCCCGGCGCTGGTGAAGGCCGTCTTGGGCACCGCCGTGGGCCAGGGCACCGACGTGGCCATCGAGTCCGCGGACGTGGTGCTGATGCGGGACGACCCGCGCCTGGCGGCGGGCGTGATTCAGCTGGGCCGCGCGGTGATCCGAAACATCAAGCAGAACCTGTTCTGGGCGTTCTTCTACAACCTGATCGGCATTCCCATCGCCGCGGGCGCGCTCAGCGGCCTGGGCGTGGAGCTGAGCCCGATGTTTGCCGCCGCCGCCATGAGCATGAGCAGCGTGTGCGTGGTCACCAACGCTCTGCGGCTGCGACGCTTCAGGCTGAACCTGGGCGATAGCGGGACAGGGGACGGCGCGGCTTCCGAACTGCCCGAAGGCCTCACCGCAATAGACGCGAACACCGCGGCCAATGCCGCTGTGCGTAATAACGATGAAATCAAGGAGGAGAATTCAATGAAGAAGACCGTGAAGATCGAAGGCATGATGTGCCAGAACTGCGTCAAGCACGTAACCAAGGCCCTGGCGGCGCTGGACCCCGCCGTGGAGGTGTCTCTGGAGAACAACAGCGCGACCCTCGACGCCAATGTGGACGACGCCGCGATCGTGGCCGCCGTGCAGGAAGCGGGCTACGAGGTCGTCATGTAGGATAATGCACACATAGTCGCCCGCCCTGTGGTAAGAGGGGCGGGCGGCTGTGTCGTGCGTCAATTACAAACATCATATTAATAATGCAATAGCACGAAGATTATTTTAGCATGCCTACAGAGGTGCATATTGAAATGGTTGCAGACAGGATGAGGTATCTGCGGGAGGCCAATAATCTGACGCAGGCTGGACTTGCGAAGCATTTGGGGATTACGCGCTCCAGTGTGAACGCATGGGAGCTTGGCATCTCTGTGCCTTCGACGCAGTATATCGTTGAATTGGCGCGCACATTCAATGTGTCCGCCGATTATCTGCTGGGTGTAAACAGTACGGCAACTTTGGATGTTTCCGGTTTGAGTGAAGACGATGTGCGCCTGCTGTATCAAATCGTCAAGCATATGCGGAAAAGCCATGAATGATAGAATGCGGTGCCTATAACTTCAAGGCGAGCCGGCCGGGCTTAAGATCATCTTCAAGGCGGATTATAACGCGTTCTTCCAGGGCCTGGAGGATGGATTTCCTAAAAAAGATGGCGATGAAGTATCAGCGCGGCAGAGACCTCCGGGAAGATCACGATTGGAAACAGATTGACGTCGCCCGGATGCTGAACATGTCTCAGACCGGCTATTCAAAATATGAAACTGGTGAAAACGATATACCGACGCGAGTTCTGATCGAACTGGCAGACATACATGGCGTCAGCATCGATTATCTTTTGGGGCAGACCAATAATCCAAGGCGCTTAACATGAGATATTTGGCGCATACATGGCGTTGGTATTGCGGGCTTTATTATAAGGGGCCCGCAATTTTCATGTCCGCATGCGCTTCGGTTACAAAAATGTGCCCGCTTTCATTTGTGGGCGCGGCGTAGTATAATATAGTAAACTCAATCTAAATTGCAACCATCTGCGGGTATCTTATTCGCCCTGCCTTTGTTTCACTGCGGTCAACGATGCGCTGCATCGCCTCTCTCCGTCGACTGTGGCAGAACGAAAAATTCACTCCGCTTATGTTTACTTTTAGATTGAGCTCAGTATAAAATGAAGCGGGGGAGGCGGGCGTATGATCATTCAGACCGGCATGCGCACGGACATACCGGCGTTCTATTCGGACTGGCTGGCGAACCGGCTGCGGGCGGGCTATGTGCTGGTGCGCAATCCCTACAACCCCACTGCCGTCACCCGCTATCGCCTCTCGCCGGACGTGGTGGACGGGATTGCCTTTTGCACGAAAAACCCCGCGCCGATGCTGAAATATATGCCGCTGCTCGAACCCTACGGGCAGTATTGGTTCGTCACGATCACACCCTACGGCCCTGATATCGAGCCGAACGTGCCGCCGAAGTCGGAGGTCGTCGAGAGCTTTCGACGGCTGTCAGCCGTCGTCGGCCCGGATGCTGTGGGCTGGCGCTGCGATCCGATCCTCGTCAGCCACGAATGGACCGTGGCGCGACACATCGCGGCTTTTGAAGAGACGGCGGCGGCGCTGGCGGGGTACACCCACACCTGCGTGATCAGCTTTATCGACCTCTACGAAAAGGTGAAGCGCAACTTTCCCGAAGCCCGGCGGGTGAGCCGGGCGGACAGGGAGGCCATCGGGCGCGCCTTTGCCGAAGTTGGCGCGCGCCATGGCATGACGATTCGCGCCTGTGCCGAGGGGGACGAGCTTGCGCCCTTCGGCGTGGACTGCGGCGGCTGCATGCGGGTCGAGGACTACGAGCGGGCGCTGGGCTGCCGGCTGCGCGTGCCGAAGGTGAAGTCCATTCGACCGGCCTGCGCCTGCGTGCTGGGCAGCGACATCGGGGCCTACAACACCTGTGGCCATCTCTGCCGCTACTGCTATGCCAATGCCGACGCGGCGGCGGTGCGGGCGAACATGCGGGCCCACGACCCGGAATCGCCGTTCCTGCTGGGCGGGCCCACGCCGGACGACGTGATACATCCCGCTCAGCAGGCGAGCTGGAAGGACATGCAGCTGAGGATGGAGATTTAAGAGGAGGGATACGATGGGAAAAGAGAGATTGACGCGGGTGCTGGACGTGGCGATGGTGGTCGCGATTCTGTGGATGCTATGGGACAACGTGAGCATACCCTATGAGCGCACGCTGGCGGGATTTTGGAGCATACACAACGAGATATTTCGCACGGGCGCTTCGATATTCTGGCTGGCGGCGCTGTGGCTGGGCGGCTATCGCGCCTGGGACAGGGCCGAGCGGGCGTCCCGCTGGACGGTGCTGGCGAGCCTGGGACTGCTGCTGGGCATCCTGACGACACCCTATTTTACGCGACTGATCATTCGTTCCTATAATGCGCGGCTCTCGCAGATCGTGTATGGCGGCTGTATGATTTGGACGGCGCTGTGCAGCTTTCTGCTGTTCCTCTCGCTGGGGCGGGCCAACGCCGATGTGCCCGAATGCGTCGATGCCGCCGCGAGCCATCGCCGGGCGCTGATCGGGGCCCTCTGCATCCTCGCCGCGGGCCTGACGCTGGCCGTCGTCAGATTCCGCCAGGCCATGTGGTATGCCGTGGCCGTCGCGGCGCTGTACCTGCTGATCATGTGGCTGGTGCAGGACAGAGGGGAGAACGCGGCATAGAGCAACGACGCGTTGCTTGCGCGCTTCGGATTTTCCATATATGATGGAAAAAACGAGAGGAGGAGCGACATGGAGACAAGGGATATTTTGCGCACGCTGCGGGAGGGACGCGGCTTGACCCAGGACGCGCTGGCGGAAAGGGTGATGGTGACGCGGCAGGCGGTGAGCCGGTGGGAGACCGGGGAGACGCAGCCCAACACGGAGACGCTGAAGCTGCTTTCAAGAGAGTTTGACGTTTCCATCAACGCGCTGCTGGGCGCGCCGCGCCAGCTGTTCTGCCAGTGCTGCGGCATGCCGCTGACGGAGGACGGCACGATCAGCCGCGAGCCGGACGGCGCGTTCAATGAGAACTACTGCGAGTGGTGCTACGCGGACGGCGAGTTTGCCTATCAATCGCTGGACGCGCTGCTGGACTATATCGCGCCCCACATGGCGCGGCAGCTTGGCGCCGCGCCTGAGGCGCTGCGGCCGCAAATCGAGGCGCGGTTGATGGAGCTGGAATACTGGAAGGAAAAGGCCGATCGATAGCCGATGGGAAAGGCTTTTGGGACTGCGGTAACGCAGAAATCCCGCGCTGGAATCAGTGGCGCGGGATTTCGTCTATAGAAAAGAGGCAGCGGATGGGGCTGAGCGCCCCGTGTTCAAGCGCGGCAGCAGTTGGCCGCAGGCACTGCCTGCTCACCCCAGGGCGCAGTCCAGGGCCATCATCACCGTGAAGCCCAGGGCGAACATGATCGTGCCCAGGTTGGAATGCGAACCGGCGGCGGTCTCCGGAATCAGCTCCTCTACCACCACGTAGATCATCGCGCCGGCGGCGAAGGCCAGCATATAGGGCAGCGCGGGAATGATCAGCGTGGAGAGCCAGATGGTCAAGAGCGCCCCAATGGGTTCCACCGCACCGGAGAGCACGCCGTAGAGGAAGGATTTGCCCGCGCTCGCGCCCTCCGCTCGCAGCGGCATGGAGATGATTGCGCCTTCCGGGAAGTTTTGAATGGCAATGCCCAATGCCAGCGCCAGCGCGCCCGCCGCCGAGATGCCGGCGTTGCCCTGCAGCAGCCCCGCGTACACCACGCCCACGGCCATGCCCTCCGGCAGGTTGTGGATCGTCACCGCCAGCACCAGCTTCGTGGTGCGGGCCAGGGCGCTGCGCGGGCCCTCCGCCTCGCCGGTGCCCGCGTGCAGGTGGGGCACCGTCCTGTCCAGCAGCAAGAGGAACAGCACGCCGATCCAAAAGCCCGCCGCCGCGGGCAAAAACGCGAGCTTGCCCAGGCGGGTGCTCTGCTCGATGGCGGGCAGCAGCAGGCTCCACACCGAAGCCGCCACCATCACGCCCGCCGCGAAGCCCGTCAGCGCCCGCTGCACCATCGGGTTCAGCTTGCCCCGCATGAAGAATACGCAGGCCGCGCCCAGCGACGTGCCCAGAAAGGGAATCAATATCCCCCGAATAACCTCCATATTCATCGTAAAACCCCCTTTGGTTCTGTGAATGCAGTATAGCACGCGACATTAGTTAGGTATATCTAACTAATGTTAAATCATGCGAACTTTTCGGGGTATACTATGCGATTGGGCGCAAAGGGGAGACAGCATTTCGTCCGGCCGCGACGTCAGCCCTCTTTTTTCCTGAAGATGAACAGCTTGCTGAACACGTAGTTCAAAACGATCACCAATATGTTCGAAAACACCTTCACGCCCAGCCCCCACAGGCTCAGATGGGCGGGCGTGACTACCCGCGGGCCCAGCCTGTCCACGCCCAGCACCATGATGAGCTCGTCCAGCACGCCGGTGCCCAGCCGGCAGGCCACGAAGGCGGCGAACTCCTTCGCCGCCGCCGCGCCGGCGCTTTTGCTGTCAAAGACCCAGCGCCGGTTGGTAAAGTAGGCCGTCAGCACCGACAGCGCCCAGGCGATGGCGTTCGCCGCGCCGGTGGAGAGCCCTGCCCGCGAGAGCAGGGCATAGCTGGCGATGTTGACCAGCGTGGTCACGCCGCCGAAGAACAGGTAGGCGATGGCTTCGCGATATTTGATAAAGAGCGCCTTTAGCTTTTCCATGCGATCTGATTACACCTTTTTCCCGTCGATATACGTCGCCATGATCCGCGTCTGCATGTCGAAGATACTGCCGTCGGTCAGCACGATATCGGCGTCCTTGCCGATCTCCAGTGAGCCGACGCGATTCTCCACGCCGATGTGGCGGGCAGGGTTGATGGTGACGCAGCGCAGCGCGTCGGCCTGCGGCATGCCGTTGGCAATGGCCATGGCGGCGCAGAAGCGCAGATGGCTCTGCTGGGTAACGGGGCTGTCGGTGATGATGGACACGCGGCAGCCCGCCGCGTTCAGGATCACCGGCGTCCGCCAGCTCTTGTTTTGCAGCTCGATCTTGCTGGGCTGGCCGAAGGTGGGCCCGATGGCCAGCGGCACGTCGGCCTTTACCAGCTCGTCCACGATCAGCGCGCCCTCGGTCACGTGCTCCAGCGTCAGCCTCACGTCAAATTCCCTGGCGATGCGGATGGCGGTGAGGATGTCGTTGGCCTGATGGGCATGGGCCTTGAGTGGGATTTCCCGCCGGATCACTGGCAGCAGCGCCTCCAGTCGAAGGTCGAAGGCGGGCTTTTTGGCGGCGTCGCCCCCGGCAGCATCCAGCTTTTCCATGTATTCCCGCGCCTTGAACAGCATTTCCCGCAGCTTGGCGGCGGTATTCATGCGGCTGGAGATGCCCTTCTCCTTGTAGCAGCGCTTCGGGTTTTCGCCGAAGGCGCACTTCATGGCGGCGTTGGGGAGGAGGCACATGTCGTCGATGCAGCGGCCAACGGGCTTGAAGGCCGCGAAGGTGCCGCCCAGCACGTTGCTGCTGCCGGGGCCGGTGCACAGCGTGGTCACGCCGCCCCGCGCCGCGTCCCGCAGGGATTCGTCGAAGGGATTGATGGCGTCGATGGCCCGCAGCTGGGGCGTCACGGGGTCGTTGTATTCGTTGTAGTCCCGGCCCTCGTAGCCCACAGCCCAGCCGTCCAGGCCGATGTGGCCGTGGGCCTCCACCAGGCCGGGGTAGACGTTCAGGCCCGCGGCGTCGACGATCTCCGCGCCGGCGGGGACCTCCAATGCCCTTCCGATGGCGGCGATCTTTCCGCCTTCGATCAGCAGGTCGCCGATGCGGGGCTCGGCGTGTATGGCGTCGAATATCGTTCCGTTTTGAATGAGCGTTGCCATGGATTTCGCACCTCTGTATCGCAGAATGATTTTCCCTATTATAGCATGGCGATACCGCTTTCGCAATCTGTCAAATTTTCTTCCATGTGTTGCGCGCCATTCTATGCTATAATGATATTTGGCATACTATGGAGGGATTTACAAATGCGTTGGGATATCGGCATAGATCTGGGCACGCAGAGCGTGCGCGTGGCGGAACTGAAGAGCGGCCCGGTGATGAGCACCCCGGCGGCGCTGGCCTTTCGCGAGGGCAATCGCGTGCCCATCTGCGCGGGCGACATTGCCGAACGATTGGTGGGCCGCACCTGCGAGGGCGTGGAAGTGGTCCGGCCGCTGCGGGACGGCGCGCTGGAAAACAACCTCTATGCCGCCAGCCTGTTCCATTGGCTGTTTAAGCGCTCCGAGGCCGTGGGCAATCGTCGGCGCTTCGGCGCGATGATCACATGCGCGCCCTTTGCCCGGCCCGTGCAGCGGGAGGCCATGCTGACTGCGGCCATCGACGCCGGGGCGGCGGAGGCTGTACTGGTGCGCTCGGACGCGGCGGCGGCGGTGGGCGCGGGGCTGGATCTGAACAGCCCGGAGGCCAAGCTGCTGATAGATGTCGGGGCAGGGAAGATCACCTGCACGCTGTTTACATTTGGGCGCGTGGCGGCCTTCGGCTATCTGCCCTACGGCCTGAACCGCGTCGACGATCGCGTGCGCCGCATCCTGCGCAGCGACTACGGCTACCGCGTGGGCAAGGCCGCGGCGGAGGAGATCAAACACACCCTGGGCAGCGCCATGCCGGACAAGGCGCCGAAGGACATCATCATGCACGCCACTGGCATCTCCATGAAGCAGCGCATGCCTGTGAATTTTGACGTGGAGACCAAGCCGGTGCTGGACGCCTGCGAGGACGTGGTGGCGGAGCTGGCGCGGCTGTGCTGCACGGTGGTGGACAACGCTCCGGAGGAGCTTTCCGCCGATCTGAACGACGCGGGCGCGGTGCTCACTGGCGGCGGCGCGGCGCTGACCGAGCTGGACAGGCGCGTGGGCCAGGCGCTGGGCATACCCTGCCGGGTGGCGGATGCGCCGGAGACCTGCGCCGTGCGCGGGCTGTGGAAGATCATGGAAAATCCCGGCGCGTATTCGGAAATGCTTCAGGACAGGCAGTCGAGGCAGGTTTGGTAAATTCTGATTCGCCGCGGGGCGGTCAATCGGAAGCCAGGGAACAGGAAAGGCGCTGCCGCTCGCCGGACAGCAAACGACGTACTCTCAACACGCGCTTGAAGGAGGCGGAAGCGTTGAAACGCTGCGTTACCGCGGGAACCCAAAGGGTGGAGTATACACTGATTCAGGCCGTCCGCTCGGATGTGCTTTTTCAGGCGCTGCCGGAGGCGGGTATTCGCGTGTACGCGCCGAAGTATATGCGGCTTAGGGATGTGGACGCGATGGTGCGCGCGCGGGCCGGTCAGCTGACGCAAATGCTGCGGGAGGTGGAGGCGCGGCTGGAGGCCGACCGACTGGCGCATCCCGTGGTCGACGGCAGCCCGTTATTGATCGAAGGCCGGCGCTGTACGCTGCGACTGCATGAGGGCGCGCGGCGATCGGGTAGACTGGTGGGGGAGGAATATCACCTGACGCTGCCGGAGCCGGACAGCGACGCCGCCGTGCGCGCCGCCATCAGGAGCACGCTTTCGGCCGTGGCGCTGCGGCGCATTCGGGCGCGGCTGGACTATTACGTTCCCCGCGTCGGGCGCGCGCCAGGCCGCGTGGCCATCCGCGACCAGAAGAGCCGCTGGGGCAGCTGCTCCCAGAAGGGCAATCTGAATTTTAACTGGAAGCTCATCATGGCCCCGCCTCAGGCGCTGGACTACGTAGTGATTCACGAGCTTTGCCACCTGCACGAATTCAACCACTCGCCCCGCTTCTGGGCGCTGGTCGAGGCGCAGATGCCGGAATATGAGGTGTGGAAGAAGTGGCTCAAGACCCATAAGGAAGATATGTATCTATAAAACATAACGGAGGTAACAGAATGTACAGAAAGAACGCATGGCAGCAGTATTCCGGCGAGGAGCGGGCGCGGCTGAGCGCCTTCGCCGACGACTATCGGGTGTTTCTGGACGGCGCCAAGACCGAGCGCGAGGCGGCGGCGCTTGCCGAGCGGCTGTGCCGGGCGGCGGGCTTTCGCAACCTGGACGCGCTGATCGAGTCCGGCGAGCCCCTGGGCCCCGGCGATAGGGTGTACCGCAAGTGGATGAACAAGAGCTTCATGGCCTTCGTGGTGGGCGGCGAATCCATCGAGAAGGGCATGAACATCCTTGGCGCGCACATCGATTCCCCGCGCATCGACGTGAAGCAGAACCCGCTGTTTGAGGACGACGGCCTGGCATATCTGGATACCCATTACTACGGCGGCATCAAGAAGTATCAGTGGCTGGCGTTGCCCCTGGCGCTGCACTGCGTGATCGTGAAAAAGGACGGCGACGTGGTGCCGGTGGCCATCGGCGAAGCCGAGGACGATCCGGTGCTCTGCATCACCGATCTGCTGCCGCACCTGGCCCAGGATCAGATGAGCAAGACGGCCTCGAAATTCATCGACGGCGAGGCGCTGAACATACTGATCGGCAGCGCGCCCAAGTCGGAGACCGAGAAGGATGCCGTGAGGGCGGCGGTTCTGGCAGTGCTGGCGCGGGACTACGGCGTGGATGAGGAGGACTTCATTTCCGCCGAGCTGGAGGCCGTACCCGCCGGTCGGGCGCGGGACGCGGGCCTGGATCGCAGCATGATCCTGGGCTACGGCCACGACGATCGGGTGTGCGCGTATCCGAGCCTCAGGGCCGTGATGGACTTCGAGGGCGTGCCTGAGACGACGCTGTGCGCTGTGCTGACCGACAAGGAGGAGATTGGCAGCATGGGCGCTTCCGGCATGAATTCCCACTACTTTGAGAACACCGTGGCGGAGCTCTGCGCGCTGCTGGGCTTTGAGCGGGAGCTGTCCGTGCGCCGCGCGCTTCAAAACAGCCGCATGCTGTCCAGCGACGTGAGCGCGGGCTACGACCCCACCTATTCCGGCGTGTTCGAGAAGAAGAACGCCGCCATGCTGGGTCTGGGCGTGTGCTTCAACAAGTATACCGGCTCCCGCGGCAAGAGCGGCGCCAGCGATGCCAACGCCGAGTTTATGGCCCAGGTGCGCCGGGTGATGGACGAGGCGGGCGTCTGCTGGCAGACCAGCGAGCTGGGCAAGGTGGATGTCGGCGGCGGCGGAACCATCGCCTGGCTGTGCGCCAAGTACGCCATGAACGTGATCGACTGCGGCGTGCCGGTGCTGTCCATGCACGCGCCATGGGAGATCATCTCCAAGGCCGACCTGTGGGAGGCGTATAAAGGCTATTGCGCGTTCCTGGAGAACTGAAATAGAGTTCGGAAATAGATGGGGAAAAGAGAGCGGTGAACAGAGGGGTAGTCGCGTGCGAAGCCGCGAAGATTTTGTTCTGAAACCATGCCGCAAAAAAAAGCCCGCTCCACGTTTTCCTATGCGGAACCTATGTGGCGGAGCGGGCAAATCCATTTTTCATACTATGATCAACGGGGCCGCGGCGGGCGTGCGCGCTTGATCTCGTACAGCGCGTGGTCGGCGGCCTCGATCAAATCGTTGGCGTTCATGCCGGGGTGATATTCGCCGACGCCGATGCTGAATGCCAGCGTGTAGGGGCGGCTGGCCTGGTCGTTGAGCTCGCTCAGCGTCTCGCAGATGCGCGCAATCAGGGCCTCCGCCTCGGCCTTGGTGGATTCGATGACCACGATAAATTCATCGCCGCCATAGCGGGCGATATAGGGGCGGCGCTTGAAGCTGCCGCAGGCGTATTTCAGCGCCTGGGCGGCACGGATCAGCGCGTCGTCGCCCTCCAGATGGCCGTAGGTATCGTTGATGGTCTTGAAGTAATCCAGATCCATCATCAACAGGAATATCTTCTCATCGTGATTCAGCAGCTTGTAATCCAGGAAGCCCAGCAGGTTCTGGCGGTTGTTCACCTGGGTCAGCTTATCCATGGAGATCTGCTGGGTGGAGGTGCCCATGAACAGGCACAGCAGCTCGATGGTGATGGTGACGCAGATGATCGGCAGGCCCTCGCCGATGAAGGTGAGCGCCCATGCGATCAGCAGGCACAGCGGGAAGGAGGCGACCAGCAGCATGTGGCTGCGCTTGACGGGGTCGGTTTCGTTCTGCCGGCGCAGGATCAGCTTGATGCTGAAGGCCAGGGTGAAGGCCACCAGCAGCCCCATCTCCAGCTGGAACAGGCCGCTGCGCATGTAGGCCTCGCCCTCGTCGATGACGAACATCCGGTGGGTCCACAGGTTGCTGATGATCAGCGCCGCCATGCCCAGCAGGGGAATGCCGGTGAGCAGCTGCATGCGCCGGTTCACGAACAGCTTGCCGCGGCACTCGGTATCGGCATAGCCGCACCAAGCGTAGACGCCGAAGCACAGCGCGAGGTGATATACGGTTTTAAAGAAATAGGAAAGCGGATAGAGCAGGCCGGGAATCAGCCGCCCGCCGTTGAATATTGTGAACAGAAGGTTGGAGATAAAGCTGACCAGAAAGCCCACCAGCGTGATGTGCAGCCAGCGCTCAGAGGCGGAACCGGAAGAACGCCTGGTGACCCAATACAGGCACAGCCAGACGATGATGATACATATGAGGTAAACTTCGGCATACAGCAAAGTCGCCATAGTCGTTTTTCCCTCCATTCCGTCGTGGTTGTATGGGTGGAGCCGCACACAAGCTTACAGTGTACTCACCTAACATTATACTACATTTAACACAAATTTGGTATAGTAAGGAACACGATTTTTTAACTTTTAGATGTAAAATCTTTGTTAATTGGTTACAGCGTAACTAATGCATGTTTCCTTTGCCGCTCGTTCATGAAATTCCCATCAAAATGGCGGCTATGGTTTTTTTAATCCTGTTTTTTTCTGATTCATGGCGTTGCATTGTCACTGGCATTATGGTATAATTTAGCTGTAAAGTTATGGGAGGGTGTTACACTATGCGTAAAACAAGTATCTTTCGTGCAGGCTTGATAATTTTCCTGATGCTGGTGCTTTGGATCGCCGTCGGCGCGGTGGCGCACGCTTCGTCCGCGGACGCCGTCTGGCCGGAGGCCTCAGGTCTGGCGATCGAGGCCGACGGCAAGCTGATCGTGGATACCAGCCACATCGAACAGGGCTACATCATGTGCTGTGTCTCCGCGCCGACGAGTCATCGCCTCAAGGTTCGCATGACCTACAGCGGCGGCGGGCAGCTGGACTATGATCTGGACAACGACGGCGACTATGTGGCCTTCCCGCTGCAGCTGGGCTCCGGCAACTATGAGTTCGCGCTGTACGAGAACGTATCCGGCACCAAGTATTCCTCGGAGGGCAAGGTTTCCCTGCAGGCGCAGCTGGTGGACGAGAACGCGGCCTTCCTGGTGCCCAACCAGTATGTTGACTATGTGCGAACCACCAACGCGGTGCTGAAGTCTGACGAGCTGGCCACTCAGGGCGATGTCTACAAGACGGTGTGTGATTTCATGACCAACGAGTTTAACTATGATTTCGTGCGCGCCAAGACCATCGCCGCCGGCACGCTGCCGGAGATCGACCAGTGCTTCGAGAACCGCGCCGGCATCTGCCAGGACCTGTCCGCCGTGATGGTGTGCATGCTCAGGGTACAGGGTATCCCCGCGAAGCTGATGATCGGCTATGCCGACAGGTATTATCATGCCTGGACCGTGGCCGTGGTGGACGGTCAGGAGGTCTTCTTCGATCCCACGCAAGCCATCGGGTGCATCAACGCCAGCAAGTACACGACGGAGCGCTTCTACTGATAAACCCCTTCCTTTTATTAATATTGACGACGATACGAATATACGCATTAATGAAATTACAGGAGGTTATTGTTCATGGCCGGCAATGTAAAACGTGGGCTTGATTCTGCGGAGCTTTCCAGCTTCTGCAGCCAGGTGGCGCTGATTCTCAGCGCGGGTCTGCCGCTGTACGACGGCATGGAGACGCTGGCGGAGACGACCAGGGGGAGCGAGTATGCCGATCTGTACGAGAGCGCCAGCAAGGCCGTCACGGAAACGGGCTCGCTGTATCAGGCGCTGCAGCGCGACGACCGCTGGCCCACCTATCTGGTGGAGATGACTGGCATCGGCGAACAGACCGGTCAGTTGGAAAAGGTGATGAACGGCCTTTCCGAGTACTATGCCCGCGAGGATCGCATTCGCTCCTCCGTCATCGGCGCGGTGACCTACCCGCTGGTGCTGGGCGTGATGCTGGTGCTCATCATCGCCATCATGCTGTGGAAGGTGCTGCCGGTTTTCCAGCGGGTGCTGAACAGCATGGGCGCGGAGATGTCCGCCTCCGGCAGCGCTCTGATGCGTTTGGGCTCCACCATCGGCTGGGTGGTGCTGGCGCTGGTGGCGCTGGTGGTGCTGGCCGTCGTCGTGGGCGCGCTGTTGCTCAAGACCTCCGCCAGGGACAAGGTGATGAGCCTGGTGCGCAGGCTGTTCCCGCCGGTCAGGAGCCTGAGCATGAAGCTTGCCTCCTCTCGCGTGGCCAGCGTGCTCTCCATGATGCTCTCCAGCGGCTTCCCCACCAACGAGGCCTTCCGCCTGCTGCCCTCCATCCTCTCCGACGGTGAGGCGGCGGACAAGGTGCAGGGCATTCGCAAGGATCTGGACGGCGGCGCGGCCTTCGCGGACGCGATTTCCAATTCCAAGCTGTTTGAGGGCCTGCACGACCGCATGATTCGCATGGGCGTCGCCGCGGGCCGCGAGGACCAGGTGATGGACAAGATCGCCGATCTGTACGAGGAGCAGGTTGAGGAGGGCATCGCCCGGCTGGTGGCGATTATCGAGCCGACCCTGATCGCCCTGCTGGCGATCGTCATCGGCGCGGTGCTGCTGTCCGTCATGCTGCCCATGGCCGGCATACTGTCCAGCATGCTGTAACCACGGCGATTGTGCCGAAGATCAGTTTCTCACGCGACAAAGGAGAGATGAGATAATGGCATACCGGCGAGAGATCGCGATCGTTCTGCTGATGGTGCTGCTGCTGGCGGGCGTATGGATGCTGGTGTCCAGGGTTGGCACCGCTTCGAGCGGCGCGCAGACCCAGTTTGTCACCGAGGCCGTGCACAACGCGGCCATCACCTGCTACGCGGTGGAGGGCGCCTATCCGAACGATCTTGAATATCTGCGCACGCACTACGGCCTGGCCTATGACCAGTCCCGCTATCTGGTCACCTATAGCGCGTTCGCCTCGAATCTTCTGCCTGAAATCTATGTGACGGAAGTGGAGGCGGGCCGATGAGTGGAAAGCGTAAAAATGTTCAGCACAGCATGCAGGGCGTGTTTGTGTTCGTGCTGCTGGGGCTGTTCGCGGTGATGTCCACGCTGATGGTGCTGTTGGGCGCCCAAATGTACCGCAACACGGTGGAGCACGCTTCCGCGAATAACGAGGGACGCGTGCTGAGCGCCTATGTACGCAGCATGATCCGCGCAGAGGACGCGGCTGACGCCGTGGCGATAGAGGATTACGACGGCGTGAAGGCGCTGGCGCTGCATGAGACCATTGACGACGAGGAATATGTCACCTGGCTGTACAGCTACGACGGCCAGCTGTATGAACAGTTTACCGGTGCGGATCGCGATTTTGCGCCTCAGTCCGGCACGGCCATCTGCCCGGCGGCCAGCTTTGAGCCGGCGATTGAGGGCGGCCTGTTGACCGTGAACATGGTGGATGGCGCCGGCGAGCCCTGCACGGTGCGGGTCGGCCTGCGCTGCGCGCGGTAGAAGGAGTGCGAGATGAGAAACAGAAACCGTTCCAACGTTTTATTGGTAGAGATCCTCATCGCGGTTCTCTTCTTCATGCTGTCCGCGACGGTGCTGGTGCGGGTGTTTGTCACCGCCAGGAATATGACCGTGCGCTCCGGCGTGGAGGCGAGCGCCCTGGCGGAGGCGCAGAATGTGGCGGAGACGCTGTACGCGGCGGACGACGTCGACGCGGCGCTGGACGCGATGCAGTTTTTTAGCTCCCACGGCAGCTGGTCCAAGGACTGCGGCGATTACACGCTGTATGTCGTCGGCAGCGTCGAGCCGATGGGCGCGGGCGAGCTATGGTCGGGCGAGGTGAGCGCCTTCTACAAGCTGCGCAATCCCGACGCGGTGCGCATGGAGGACGAAGAGCTGTTCTCCCTGCCCTGTGCGCGGTATAAGGGGGTGGCCTAGCGATGCGGCGAAAGACAAACGTTTCCTTCGGCCCCGGCGCGGCCTCTCTGATTTTGATCGTGGTGATACTCAGCATGAGCGTGCTGGGCATGCTGGCGCTGATGAACGCCCGAAACGACAACCGGCTCTCCAGCCGCAGCATCGCGGTCGTGGAGGCGGGCTACGCGCTGAACGAACAGGCGGAGCGAACGCTGGCGACGCTGGACGGTGTGCTGTACACCTGCGCGGCGGTATCAGACAGCGATGAGACCTATCTGGAGGCCATTCGCGGGCTGCTGCCCGTGGGCATGCTGATGGACGGGCGGATCGTCCGCTGGGAGGAGACCGACGAGCTGCGCACGCTGAATTGCGCGGTGGAGGTGTTGCCCCTGGGAGAGGGCGAACGGCTGAGCTGGCGCGAACATCGCCTGTCGGCGGTGACGGAGGAAGTATGGAACTGAGGGAACTGTTGAAAAAAGCATACGATCTGGGCGGTTCGGACATATTTATCGTGCCGGGCGCCCATGTCACCTGCAAGGTGAAGGGCGATATGGTGGCCCTGTCGGATGACATCGTGAAGCCCACGGGCACCGAGGAATTGGTGGGGGAGGCCTACGAAATGGGTGGGCGCGACATCGCCAAGCTGCGCGCCGAGGGCGACGACGACTTCTCCTTCGCCATGCCGGGCCTGAGCCGCTTCCGTTGCAATGCCTACATTCAGCGCGGCACCGTGGCGGCGACGCTGCGCATGGTGGCCTTCGGCCTGCCGGATCCCCACGAGCTGGGCGTGCCGGATCTGGTGATGGAGCTGACCAAGAACCTGAACGGCATGATCCTGGTCACCGGCCCCGCCGGCAGCGGCAAGAGCACCACGCTGGCCTGCATGATCGACCGCATCAACACCGAGCGCACGGGCCACATCGTCACCATCGAGGATCCGATAGAATACATCCACAACCACAAGAAGTCGCTGGTCAGCCAGCGCGATGTGCCCAACGACGCGCCGACCTTCGCCCGCGCCCTTCGCGCGGCCCTGCGCGAGGCGCCGGACGTGATCCTGCTGGGCGAAATGCGCGACATCGAATCCATCAAGATCGCCATCACCGCGGCGGAGACCGGCCATCTGCTGATGTCCTCGCTGCACACCACGGGCGCTTCCAAGACCGTGGACCGCATACTGGACACCTTCCCGGCGGAGCAGCAGGCGCAAGTGCGCATGCAGCTGTCGATGGTGCTGCGGGCGGTGGTCTCTCAGCGCCTGGTGCCCAAGATCGGCGGCGGCCAGGTGGCGGTGTTTGAGGTGATGACGGTGAATCCCGCCGTGCAGAACCTGATCCGCGACGGCCGTACCCACCAGATCGATAACGCCATCTTCGGCGGCGCGGGCCAGGGCATGATCTCCATGGACAACGAGCTGCAGCGGCTGTACCGCGCGGGCGTCATCAGCAAGGATGTGGCGCTCACCTACGCGGTGAGCCCGGAGACGCTGTCCAAGCGGCTGTGAATACCGGCAATTCAATATTTATATAAGCGGCGGAGCGCGATTCCGCCGCTTTTCTTGCGCCGCTTGTTGTCATTTTTACGCGGATATGCTATAATGTTATTCATCTCAAACCCGGCTTGCCGGGTAAGAAAAACAGGAGGGAAATACCATGAAGAAACGCATTCTGGCGCTTTGCCTGACCGTGGCCATGCTGCTGGCGATGGCGTCCGTGCCCGCGCTGGCCGAAGCCGTCACCGGCACCGGTACGGCTCAGGGCTACGGCGGCGAGATCACCGTGACCATCACGCTGGAGGACGGCGTGATCACCGCGGTCGAGGCTGTGGGCGACGACGAGACCCCCGGCATCGGCGGCAACATCATCGACGAGTGGCCCCAGGCCTTCGTTGACGCCAACGGCATCGTGGATACCTACACCGGCGCCACCTTTGCCGGCGTCACCCGCCCCGGCTTCATCGAGGCGGCGCGGGCCGCGCTGGCGGACGCGGGCGTGGACCCGGACGACTACATGCGCGAGGCCGAGGTCGAAGCGGCTGAGGACGTGGCGCTTGAGGCCGATATCGTGATCGTCGGCGCGGGCGGCGCGGGCATGACCGCCGCCATCACCGCCGCGGACGCGGGCATGACCGTGATCGTGCTGGAGAGCCAGCCCGCCGTGGGCGGCAACTCCGTCAAGTCTACCGGCGGCATGAACGCCGCCAAGACCGCCGATCAGGACGAGAATGAGTTTGGCGAGGCCGCCGGCGTGGAAAAGACGCTGGCCGCTGCCGCGGAGAATTGGGCCGACAACGAGGTCATCACCGCGCTGGCCGCCGCCGTGCAGGAGCAGTGGGACGCCTATCAGGCCAACCCCGAAGGCTATTTCGATTCTACCGAGCTCTTCGCTCTGGATACCCTCATCGGCGGCAAGGGCATCAACGATCCTGAACTGGTGGATACCCTGGTCAACAACAGCGCCGAGGCCATCGAATGGCTGCGCACCCAGGGCATCGATTTGACCGACGTGGCCTCCTTCGGCGGCGCGTCCGTCAAGCGCATTCATCGCCCCCTGGACGCGGACGGCAAGGTCGTCTCCGTCGGCGCGTATACCGTACCGCTGCTGGAGGAAGCCTGCAATGCCCGCGACAACCTGACGCTGCTGACTGACACCACCGCCACCGAGATCATCACCGATGACGCCGGTGCGGCCGTGGGCGTCGTGGCCACCGGCAAGACCGGCAACACCGTCACCGTCAGCGCCAGCGCTGTGGTGCTCACCACCGGCGGCTTCGGCGCGAACCTGGACAAGGTCGTCGAATACGCGCCGCAGCTGGAGGGCTTCATGACCACCAACGCCGCCGGTATTCAGGGCCAGGGCATCGACATGGCCGTGGCGCTGGGCGCGGACACCGTGGATATGGAGCAGATTCAGATCCACCCGACCGTGCAGGCCGACACCGCTTCCCTGATCACCGAGGGTCTGCGCGGCGACGGCGCGATTCTGGTGAATGCCAACGGCGAGCGCTTCATCGACGAGGTGGGCACCCGCGACGTGGTTTCCGCCGCCGAGATTGCCCAGCCCGATTCCTTTAGCTGGCTGGTGGTCGACCAGAAGATGGTGGACGCCTCTTCCGTCATCCAGGGCTATATCAAGAAGGGCTTTATGCTCTCCGGCGAGACCTATGAGGCGCTGGCCGAGGCGCTGGAGATTCCCGCCGACACCTTTGCCGCGACCATGGAGACCTGGAACGGCTACGTGGCCGAGAAGAGCGACCCCGACTTTGGCCGCACCTCCTTTGCCCAGCCGCTGGATACCGCGCCCTATTACGCCGTGAAGGTGACCGCCGGCATCCATCACACCATGGGCGGTCTGAAGATCGACACGGAGACCCACGTCATCGATACCGACGGTGAAATCATTCCCGGCCTGTTCGCGGCGGGCGAGGTCACCGGCGGCGTGCACGGCGCGAACCGCCTGGGCGGCAACGCCGTGGCCGATTTCGTGGTGTTCGGCCGCATCGCCGGCCAGCAGGCCGCGGCCTATGTCGAGGCCCTGCTGGGCGAGCTGGACGCGGCGGCCTGATACTTGTTCTGAGGGCTGTATCAAAACGTTGCGACAGCGCGTAAGTGATAGCAAATGATATGCAGGGGCGGCGTTGCGCCGCCCGCCCATACCGGAATGTACCGTTTTTGGGTGG
>JAFVBK010000106.1 GCA_017480045.1 Clostridia bacterium | reverse complement strand
GACGGCACGCAGACCGAGCGCGACTGCATCTGCCAGGCGCAGCTGGAGGGCTGGTCGAAGGAGAACATCGGCGGGCACGTCGTCCGCCGCTGCGAGATTCACGACTGCGGCCAGACCGGCATTGTGGGACACCTGGGCGGCGTGTTCTCGCTGATCGAGGACAACCACATCCACCACATCAACAATAAGCAGAATCTGGCCGGCGCGGAGATCGGCGGCATCAAGATGCACGCCGCTATCGACGTGATCATCCGCCGCAACCACATTCATCACTGCACCCGCGGTCTGTGGCTGGATTGGCAGGCGCAGGGCACCCGCGTGACGGGCAACCTGTTCCATCACAACACGCTGCCCTTCGAGCACCTGATGCGCTCTGAGGCCATGGAGGCCTACGGCGAGGATATCTTCGTCGAGATATCCCACGGGCCGACGCTGATCGATCACAATCTGCTGCTTTCCCTGCGGGCGCTGAAGCTGCCGACGCAGGGCGTCGCCGCGGTTCACAACCTCATCGCCGGCGCGCTCACTGCTGTGGGCACCGGCGTGAACAACGGTACGGTGCGCTGCGTCTCTCCCCGCTACACGCCCTATCATCTGCCGCACCGCACTGAGATCGCCGGGTTCATGACCGTGCTGCATGGCGATATGCGGTTCTACAACAACATCTTTGTGCAGCAGGCGGTGCCGGCGTTTTTGAAGGGCGCGCAGGAGGCCATGCGCGGCGGCGCCTGGGACGACGGCAATGTGGAGGTCGGCACCCATCCCTATGACGCCTACATGACGGAGGCGGAGTGGAAGGCGCAATTCGACGGCTATTGCGGCATGGGATCCGCGCCCAGCGACCGCTATTACATTCCGCTGCCCGTGTGGGCGGATGGAAATATCTATTTCAACGGCGCGAAGCCCTGGCGCAAGGAAACGGACGCGACGGTCGTGACGGACGGCGAGGTCTCGATTTCCGCCAGGGAGACGGAGGAGGGCTGGGTTGTGGAAACCAACCTGCCGGAGCGGCTCGTGAAACGAACCGGGCGGATCATCGACACCGAGACGCTCGGCATGGCCTTTGAGCCGGAGCAGCGCTTCGAGAATCCGGACGGAACGCCCATCGCCTTTGACGGGGATTACCTGGGCTGCTTCGCGGGCTGGACGGTGAAGGATTGAGCCGTGAGGGACTGAACGCTGACCTTTTTCGACAGTTTGAAGGCCCGGAAACATTGCGTTTCCGGGCCCATGTCATGCGCGTTTTCAGCGTCAAGAAGCCTGTATGATCCTGCTCTCAAGCAGCATGGTCATAAAGTCGATCTCGTCCATGTTGGCGATCTGCGGGGATTCCTCATTGAATCGGTCTTCCCACTGGATGGTGGTATCGTTGTTCATGGCGGGGGCCTCCTTTGCTGATGGGTGCCGGGCGCGTCCGGCGCGCCGGATCGAACCCAACGGAGCCATTATAATCCATTCGCACGCGAAAATCCACTAAAATGCCAGATTGAAATCTATGAAATATCTTTGTAATACCGCTGCCAAGAAATCGCCTAAATGGCGTCCGAGGCCGCAAACCGAAAAAAATTCGACGCCGCTGTTGCAAGCTGCCGGCTAGGCCGCGACGCGCTTTGGCGCGCCCACCGCGCCCAGCTCCAGCCGACGGATCGCGCTAAAGTAGGCGGGGATCAGCAGCACGTCCGCCATGATCCAGGCGGCGGGGTTGGCCAGTATCGCGCCGCTGAAGCCGTAGGGCTTTACCAGCGTGAACGCCACGAAGGTGCGGCCCACCAGCTCAAACAGCCCCGCGAACATCGCGATCCGGGAGAAGCCCAGGCCCTGCAGCGCGTTGCGCAGCACGAAGATGAGCAGCAGGGGAATGAAGAACAGCACCACCATGTTCAGGTACTTCAGGGCATCCGCGACGATGGCGGTCTGTTCGCCGGTGATGAACAGCCTGATCAGCGGCGCGCCGAACAGGCGCACGAAGCCCAGCGCCAGGACGGCATAGACCGTCATGGCCAGCAGCGACCGCCGTACGCCCATGCGCACGCGGTCAATGCGCCGCGCGCCCAGGTTCTGGCCGCACCAGGTGGCGATGGTCGCGCCGATGGCGTCGAAGGGGCAGCAGAACAGAGAGTAGATCTTCGCGCCCGCGCCGATGGCGGCCACGGCGCCGGAGCCCAGGCTGTTCACGGCGGTCTGCATGATCAGCGAGCCGATGGCCGTGATGGAAAACTGCATGCCCATGGGCAGTCCCATGCCGCTGAGCCGCCGGACGCAGGCCGCGTCGGGCTTCCACTCCGCGCCGCGGATGCGCAGCACGTCGTACTTCTTGAAGATCAGCCGCATGCACAGCACGCCGGAGAGCAGCTGCGAGACCACCGTCGCGACGGCCGCGCCGGTGACGCCCATGTTGAAGCGCACCACGAACAGCAGATCCAGCACCACGTTTACCGCGCAGCTGAGGATCAAAAAGTACAGCGGGGTGCGGGTATTGCCAACGGCGCGCAGCACGCCGCTGGACAGGTTGTAGAGCATGATGGCGACCATGCCGCCGAATATGTAGACGATGTAGTGATAGGCCTCGTCCATGATGTCCGCGGGCGTGCCCGTCCATCGCAGGATGGCGGGCGTCAGCAGCACCGTCGCCACGGACATGACCACCGAGATGCCGCCGCACAGGTAGATGGCGTTGGCAAAATACTTGCGCATGGCGTGGGGGTCGTTCTCGCCGAAGGACTGGGCCACGGGAATGGCGCAGCCGGAGCACATTCCCAGCAGGAAGCCCAGGATCATGAAGTTCAGCGAGCCGGTGGCGCTGACGCCGGCAAAGGCGTCCACGCCCACGAAGCGGCCCACGATGATGCTGTCCACCAGGTTGTACACCTGCTGAAACAGGTTGCCCAGCAGCAGCGGGAACCAGAAGCCAAATATCAATTTCATGGGCGAGCCATGGGTCATATCCCGAACCATGTTTCGACCTCCCGTATCGTCAATATTTGCGACGCTTTCGCCTCGCATGGCTTTCCATTTTATTCATTTGTATGTTACGATAAAGCGCGATAGGGTTAAAACAATGCGACATGAGGAAATCAGAATTGTCGGCGCGAAAAATGCGATTGAAAAACGCCCGGACCGCCACGCCGTCGCCCTGGCGAGCTCCCCGCAATGATGTACTTTGACGCAATTTTTACAGACATCATTGCGTGGAGGGACGGAGCGACGTGGCAATCCGGGGTCTTTATCCCTTTAGGCTCTTATTATGATTCGCTGTATATTCGCAAACGCGCTACTCCTGTAGTGATCCGCTGAACACCTCATCCGCGTAGCGCACGGTGTCCATGGCCTCCCTGGCGTAGCGATCCGCGCCGATCTGCGCGGCGTACGACGCCGTCAGCACCGCGCCGCCCACGACTACTTTGGTGCCCGGACATTCCGCCCGCAGCAGCCGGATGGTCTCCTCCATGCTGGAGACGGTGGTGGTCATCAGCGCGCTCAGACCCACCAGACGAACGCCGCCCTTTTTGGCCGCCTCGACGATCGCCTCCGGCGGCACATCCTTGCCCAGATCGATCACCCGATAGCCGTAGTTTTCCAGCAGCACCTTCACGATGTTCTTGCCGATATCGTGGATGTCGCCCTTGACGGTGGCGAGTATCAGCTCGCCCTTGACGGCCTGCGGCGCGCCCGACAGCGCCTCCTTGACGGTGGCGAAGGCCGCCTTGGCGGCGTCGGCGCTCATCAGCAGCTGGGGCAGGAACAATGTGCCCGCCTCGAAGCCGCGGCCCACCGCGTCCAGCGCGGGGATCAGCGTGTCGTTGATGACCGCCATCGGATCCTGTCCAGCCTCCAGCGCGGCGCGGGCCTGCTGAGCGGCGCGCTCCGCCATGCCGAAGCGGACGCATTCGGCGAGGGAATGCTCCGAGGTCGCCGCGGGCGCGGCGGCCGTCCGCACGGCATCTCCGCCGGCGAACAAGCCGCCGGACAGCTGTCCATAGGCGCTGATGAAGCCCGCGCACTGGGGATCCAGCCCGTTGAGCGCCAGCCACGAGCGCCAGGCCGCCATCATCGCGGCGCTGCCGGGGTTGATGATCGCGAGCGAAAGCCCGCTCTCCATCGCCATCGTGAAGAAATAGGCGTTGATGACCTCCCGCTGCGGGAGCCCAAAGGAGATGTTGGAGACGCCCAGCACCGTGTTCAGCCCCAGCTCATCCCGCACCCGGCGCAGGGTTTCCAGCGTCGTTCGCGCGCTGGTCGCGTCGGCGGAGATGGTCATGGCGAGGCCGTCCACCACGATGTCCTCACGGGCGATGCCATGGCGCGCCGCCTCGCCTACGATCCGGCGGGCGATGGCCACGCGACCCTCGGCGGTATCGGGGATGCCGTGCTCATCCAGCGGCAGCGCGATCAGCACGCCGCCGTACTTTGCCGCCAGCGGCAGCACCGCGTCCAGGTTCTCCCGCTTGCCGTTTACGGAGTTGATGAGGGGCTTGCCGTTGTACAGCCGCAGCCCACGCTCCAGCGCTTCGGGGCTTGAGGAGTCGATTTGCAGTGGCAGCGCCAGCACGCTTTGAAGCTTCGGCACGAGTTCCGCCATCATTGCGGGCTCGTCGATTCCCGGCAGGCCCACGTTCACGTCCAGCACCTGCGCGCCGCTCTCCTCCTGGGAGAGTCCCTGGGCCACGATGGCGTCCAGATCGTGGTCGCGCAGCGCCTGTTGGAGCTTCTTCTTGCCGGTGGGGTTGATGCGCTCGCCCACGATCACCGGCTTCGGGCCGATCTCCACGACCTGAGAAAAGGAGCTGACGACGGTATGGCGCTTTGGGGTGGGCGGCGCGAACGGCAGGCTTCGGGTCTTTTCGATCTCCTGCCGGATGTACTCCGGCGTGGTGCCGCAGCAGCCGCCCAGCACGTGCGCGCCCAGCTTCGCGATTTCGACCATCGCGTCGGAGAAGTCTCCGGCGGACAGGTCGTAGACGGTCCTGCCGCCCTCCATGCGGGGGAGCCCCGCGTTGGGATTGACGATGACCGGCAGCGAGGATGCCGCCAGCAGCCGCTGGACGATGGGCAGCATTTGCACCGGCCCCAATCCGCAATTCACGCCCAGCGCGTCCACCCGCAGCCCCTCCAGCAGGGCGACGAGGCTTTCCGGCGTGCCGCCGGTCAGCAGCTTACCCTTCTCGTCAAACACGCAGGTGGCGCAGACGGGCAGGCGGCTGTTTTCCTTCGCGGCCAGCACCGCGGCCTTGAGCTCCATCGTGTCGTTCATGGTTTCGATCAGGATCAGATCCGCGCCGGCGGCCTCCCCCCAGCGCGCGAGCTCTCCGAAGAGCGCCACGGCCGCTTCAAAATCCAGATCGCCCATGGGCTTGAGCAGGCGCCCCGTGGGGCCGATGTCCAGCGCCACGTAGGCGTCGTCCTCCCGCCCGCACAGCCGCCGCGCCTCGATCACGCGTGCGACGCCCGCCTCGACGATGGCCTTCAGCTCGTCCGCGTCGGGGTAGTGCAGCCGGTTCGCGCCGAAGGTGTTGCTGTTGACGATGTTTGCGCCGGCGCGGAAATAGGAGAGCGCCACATCCAGCACGGCGTCCGGGTGCGTGAGGTTCCAGCGCTCCGGCAGCTCGCCGCCCTTGAGGCCCCTGGCCTGCAGCAGCGAGCCGGTGCCGCCGTCCCAGTACAGCCGCTCACGGCCCAGGCGGTCCAGAAAACGCTTCTTCATGGGGTATCCCTTCTTTCGTTGCGGAAGTCGCAGTCCGCGCGGTCACAGGCCGCGCAGCCGGCGGGGGCTTCGCCTGCTCCGTCCGATATGCCGATCACGGCGGTCACGGATTTGGTGGGAATCATCAGCAGGCTGTCCGTCAGCGTGACACCGATGCGCTTTTGCACGCCCAGCAGCCGAAAGAGGCCTGGCTGGCAGTCCAGCGAGAAATCGCCGTAGCCCGGCGAAAATCGGGGACGGAGGCGCTTGCCTCGCACAAGCGCCTCCGCGCGCAGTTCGCCGTTCACCTGGTCGCTCCAGGCCTCGATCATCGCGGCGGCGGG
>JAFVBK010000105.1 GCA_017480045.1 Clostridia bacterium | reverse complement strand
GATTTATATTTAAAGTGGATCAAATTCAAAAGACAAGCCTGGCTTACCGCACGAAGGTGGAGCCGCCGTTCAGGCAGATGATCTGGCCGTTCAGATAGCTGGAGCTATCGTTGGCGAGGAATGCTATCGCCGGGGCGGCGTTGCGCCGCCCGCCCATAGGTGGCTTAACGGCAGGTATATCAAGAGGAGAACAAAGGACGCATTTTTTTGGCGGCCTGACACGCAAAACGCCGGAAACTTTGCGCCTGCGCACGCTGCGCGCGGGCAGCTCGTTTCAAGGGTTTTGCTTGCAGGCCGCCGTTTTGATGGGGAGCGGCAAGTGATGGGGTTGCTTTCGGAGGGCAAGAGAAGTGACGAGCAAGGCCAGACGCTTGAGGCAGCGACCTGCTGTGCGGCGGGGATTGACCTGCAAATCGAGTCTCGCGGCAGCAGAACCATTGACGGCGCTTCTCGAGGGGTGAATTTACTTTCGCGGGCGTCGTCGTTTGTGGCGCGAGCGGCGACGGTGAAACGATGACTTTTTTGAATCGATTGAGATATAAGGTTGCATATTTCCGCCTCATTTTAGGGCGTCTTTCATTTTTTGCGCCGCGCAACATGTTGCGCAACAAATTTTTGCATGACATTTGCACCCTTTTCCTTTATAATGGAGCTATAAAAGGAGGAGGTAGCCCTATGCGCAAATGGATATGTATCGGCCTGCTGGTCTGTCTGCTGCTAGCCATGCTGGCCCCCGCCGCGGTGGCGGACGACTGCGCCCATGCAAGCAAACATCTGGTTGAGGATTATACGACGGTTTATACGTTGACTGGCGTGACGGATCCCGACAGCTACCACATGGTGGTCACTGAGGCTTGGCAGTATTGGGAGTGCGACAACTGCGGCCAGCGGTTCTCTGGCAAACCCAATCCGGCGAACGATATCCGCGTTATTAATGCGCACAATTTTGTAAACGGCGTTTGCTCGGATTGCGGCTATTTAGAGCCCACACCGACGCCCGTGTTGACGCCGACGCCTGAGCCGGTTTCGACGCCTTCACCGGCGCCGACCGCGTGCGTCCATCCGAATTTGGAGGGCGGTTATAATTATTATACTTATTACGATTACGAGAATCGGACGTATAAACAAACCGGCGCATCCGATCCGGAGCACATGCACATCTGCGTCTATGAGGTCTGGGAAGGTGGTCAGTGCCCGGATTGCGGCGAATATGTCAACCGCAAAAAATCTGCCGCGGAACATGAGGAGGAAGAAAGCCATTCCTTCGAAAATGGCGTTTGTACGGATTGCGGTTACGTGAACACCTGCACCCACCCCAACCCGAAGACGGATAGAGAATACGCGACGACTGACGTCAATATCGTTGCCATCAATGACCGGCTGCACAAGATGAATGTGGTCGCCGATGAGTACACCTGGTGCCCGGACTGTGGCGAGACCCTCAATGTGAAGCCTCTCGGCGTGGTGCGCACCACGATTGATACGCATTATTACGACGAGAACCACGTCTGTGAGGGATGCGGCTACAAGAACACCTGCACCCATCCGGCCGCGGACCGGGAGACGGAGGATTGGTATAGCAGTTGGAACACTGAAAACTATAACATCGTTGCTACGGACGCGGACTATCACTACATCAACGTCACCAGAGCCACGAAGGAAGTGCGCTGCAAGATATGCGGCGAGGTGGTCGACGAAGTCGTGGTCACGAACCAGAAGATCGGCATCGGACACAGCTTTGACGATGATACCGGGGAGTGCTGGGAGTGCGGCTACAAAAAGGCGGCCTGCCAGCACGCGAATAAGGTGGTTTACGAAGTGCCGGAGTACATGTTCGGCGCCACCGTCGAGGATGTGGGCAGCGACGACTACCATGTGCTTGCCGGGGACAGGCTCTATAAGCTAACCGATTGCGCCGACTGTGGCACGCGGATCGACGAGGAGGAAATCTACGGCGACTACACCCGTCAGAAGCCCCACGAGTATTACAACGACGTGTGCCTGGTCTGCGGCCATGTGAAGTCCGCCCCGACGCCCACGCCCACACCGACGCCTATCCCCAGTCCGGCGCCGACGGCTGAGCCGACCGTAGAGCCCACCACTGAGCCGACTGTGGTTCCGACCGTCGAGCCGACCGCGGCGCCGACGGCTGAACCCACCGCGGCCCCGACCGCCAAGCCGGCTTCCGACGACGATTCGGAGGCAGACGATGGCCCGCAGACCGTGCTGGTGTATGAACCGGTGGACGAGAACGTGGCGTTCAATGGCATCGTTGTGGCCGATCATCCGGCCATGGCGGAAGCGCTGGAGACCGTCGGCGAATCGCTGGACGGCGAGAATGTGGAAATCACCATTCCCGGCGTCGAGAAGCTGCTGGACGCGGCGGAGATGGTTCGCTTCAACCGGCTGAGCGTGAAGGACCGGCTGCTGGTGACGTTGAGCGCGCTGGGCTATGCCGACGCGCTGGGCGATTCCGGCGACGCGATGAGCGCGGACGCGAAGGCGCTGACCGACGATGTGGCGACGCGCATGGCAAACCTCACCGCTGACGAAAAGCAGGCGCTGCTGGATGTGATCGCCGCGGATTTCCCGGCGGTGCCCGTCACCGTGGACGGCCAGACCTACGAGGGCTTCAGCATCGACGTGGTGATCGACCGCGCCGGCAGCAAGACCTATGAGCGCTACACCTTCTACAAGGATGGCAGCCAGTGGATACTGTATGGCATCGAGGTGGGCGAGTATAAGGTGATCGGCGCGTAATAAGCTGCTATAATCATCAAACACCGGCCCTTTGCGCCGCTGATTCAAGCGCAAGGGGCCGGAAATTTTGTGGCGATTTGGTGTCAAAAGGAGAAATGTTTAGCGGCAAATGCTCTAAAATCAATAAATGTGTAATATAATAACAGTGTTTGGTAATATTGAAATAGGAGAGTACATCTTTATGAAATATTTACAGAAAACACTGTGCGCGCTGTTGATCGCGTTGCTGGCGCTGCCTACGGGCGCGCTGGCGACATCGGCGAAGGTAAACAGCGATTCCGCTCGGTTTTACAGCTCGGATTCCACCTCCAGCAACAGCGTCTCTCTGGAGAAGGGCATGAGCGTGTCGGTGAAGGATGTCTCCGGCAGCTGGGCGAAGGTGAGCATCAAGGGCGTGACGGGCTATGTGCCGGTAAAATACCTGAACAGCGCGTCCCGCTATACCGCTTACACGAGCAAATCCACCTATGTGTACAAGAGCGCATCCACCTCGTCGGACAAGGTTTCCGTGGGTGTGAACACGAAGCTCTACGTGGTGGGCGTCAGCGGTGATTTCCTGCGGGTCCAGAACAGCAGCGGCTCCAAGACCGGTTATGTGCCCGCCTCCGCGGTGTCGCGCGGCAAGACGTCCACGTCCAGCGGCGCTTCCTGGAAATCCAAGGTGGTGAAGATGAACTGGTATGACGGCGGCAGCGGCGTGCTGGATACCGGCGACTACGGCTACATCTACGATATCGATACCGGCATCACCGTGCGCATCAAGCGCATGGGCGGCCACAGCCACGCCGATGTGGAGCCCGCCACCGCGGCGGATACCGCGAAGCTGAAGAAGATCGCGGGCGGTTCCTTCTCCTGGGACTGCATCCCGGTGATCCTGCACGCGGACGGCAAGTATGTGGCCTGTTCCATCAACACCATGCCCCACGGCGATCAGACCATCACAAACAACGGGTACGACGGCCAGTTCTGCCTGCACATGGTGGGCAGCAAGACCCATGGTACGGATTCCGTGAACGAGGAACATCAGTCCGCCATCAACAAGGCCTACAATTGGGCGCACTGATTGACCGGATGCAGCGCATAAAGCGGCCCGCTCCTGTGATCGCAGGGGCGGGCCGCTTTATGCGCTCTATTGCTCAAACAGTCCCTCCCGCGTGATGTTCTTCAGCCATTTGCGGCTGATGTAGTGGCGGATGACGGCGGGCCACTTGACGAATTCGTCGGTGCAGAGCAGGAAATAGACCCACAGCGGCGGCAGCTTCAGTGCCGCGGCGGCGATAAAGCCCAGCGGCACGGCGTAGCACCACATGACGATGCTGTCGCAGATGAAGCCGAAGCGGCTGTCGCCCCCCGCGCGGAACACGCCGGCGATGAGCGTGGTGTTTACCGCCGCGCCCATCACGTAGTAGCTGTTGATCAGCAGCATCACCCGAAGGTAGCCCTTGCCGGTGTCGGTCAGGTTGGCAAAGCGCAGCACCAGGGGCATGGCGGCGAGGATGATGGCGCCGCCGATCGCGCCGGAGAGCACCGTCAGCCGCATCAGCTTTTTCGCGGCCACCGCCGCCTGCTCCATGCGGTTTTCCCCGATGATCTGCCCCAGCAGGATGCCGCCCGCGCTGGCTACGCCAAAGCAGAGTATCGTGCCAAAGTTGCGCACAAGCGAGGCGAAGCTGTTGGCTGCCACCATGTCGTCGCCCAGAAACTGCCCGATGATGACCGAATACATGGAGAAGGCCAGGCCCCAGACGATGTCGTTGGCCATCGCGGGAATCGCCATGCGCAGAAAATCCCGGAACAGCAGCCTGTTGCGCACAAAGAGCAGCGAGGGCTTTAGCTTGATATTCTTGCTGCGGGCGGAGACGATCAGCACCAGGATCAGCTCCACCCCGCGGGAGATGGAGGTCGCCAGCGCCACGCCTGCCGCGCCCAGCTTCGGCGCGCCGAACAAGCCGAAGATGAACACCGCGTTCAACAGGATGTTCAGCAGAAAGGCAACGGTATTCAGCGCCGTGCTGACGGCGACCCGGCCGATGCTGCGCAGCACGGCCAGATAGACCTCGATGACGCCCCAGCACAGGTAAGCCACGGAGATATTGCGCAGGTACTGCGCGCCGATTTCGATCAGCTGAGGGTTGGGCGTGAAGGCCCTCATCATCAGCCGGGGGATGGCCAGCGCCGCCGCCGCGAACGCGAATGAGATCGCCATCGAAAAGCGCAGCGCGATGCCCTCGACCACCTCGATGGCCCGCGTATCGCCCTTGCCGTAATACTGGGCGCAGAGCATCGTGGCCCCGGTGCCCAGCCCGTAGAAGACCATGAACAGCACGCTGGCGTACTGCGCCGCCAGCGATACGGCGGAGATGTGTTCCGGGCCGACGAAGTTCAGCATCACCACGTCGGCGGAGTTCACCGCGGCGCTCAGCAGGTTTTGCAGCACGATGGGCACGGTCAGCTTCGCGATCTGGCGATACAGGCTGGGGCTTGGCGACTGAATTTGTGTCAAGAAAATCCGCCTCTTTCTGGCCTTGGGCATGTGATGAAGAGTCAGGCACATTATAGCGGCGGAACGATACGCGCATATTATATTTGCGGGAATTTTTGGCGCGAAACTATAAGATAAGGGCCCCGATTCGCTTGGAATCGAGGCCTTGTGCCGTCAGTCCGCGTTGTTGGCGCCGGCGGCGTTTTCCGCGGGGGTGTCCACGGCGTCGTCGATGGCGTTGCCCACGTCGTCAACGGCGTTTTCCACCGCGTCGCCCGCGTTATCGGCGGCATTTTCCACGCCGTCGGCGACGGTGGTCGGCTCCGGTTCGGCGGTTGCTTCCGCCGCGGGGGCCTCGGTGGCGGTGACGGTGGTCGTGGTCTTGCCTTCGCAGGCGGCCAGTGCCAGGGTCAGGATCATGAGGGAGAGAATCAGTGAAACGGTCTTCTTCATGGGGTTGTCCTCCTGAATTTGAAGTGGGTTTTACAGGAAATAGGATATTCAGGAAGAACGGAAATAATACCTTGAAGCGACACAATTTTACAGCGGCCGCTTTTCCACAACGCCCGCGCGCCGGGGATACTTTTCCGGGGTTGGCGCGACCTTCTGAATCCAGGCGGCGCGATGGTCCCAATCCCTGTCCGGGATGCGCAGGGGCTGTACGCGGGCGAGCTGTCCGCCCAGCAGCGCTATGGCGCGCTCCGCCTGGCGGAGCTCCTCGTCCAGCCCCGGCCCCTTCAATGCCAATGCGTAGCCGCCCGGCTTCGCGAGGGGCAGCAGATACTCGCACAGCACGTTCATCGGGGCCACGGCCCGCGCGACGGCGATGTCGAAGCGCTCCCGAAGCGCTGACTCGCGGGCGGCGTCCTCGGCCCGCATATGCAGCGCCTCGGCGTTCAGCCCAAGCTCGGCGATGACGGCGTTCAGAAAGTCCACCCGCTTGCCCAGCGCATCGATCAGTGTGAAGCGAACCCCTGGCAGCAGTATGGACAGCGGAATGCCCGGAAGGCCCGCGCCGGAGCCCACGTCCACGGCGGTTTTGATGGTGGGAAAGTCCTCTGCCAGCACCGCCGCGCAGTCCAGATAGTTGCGATCGACAGCCTCCAGCGGATCATCCGGCACGCGGGTCAGGTTCATGCGGGCGTTGGCCTCGGTCAACAGGGTGTGGTAGCGCTCAAACTGCGCCGCCTGGGTCTCGCTGATCGCGAGGCCCAGGGCTGTGGCGCGTTCGAGGAGGATGGATTTGAACATGGCGTATCCTTTCTGAAGACAGGGGATGAGGATCGGGAAATTGAGATAGCGGCTTTTCCTTTCCCATATTCCCTGTTCCCCGGCGCGCTGCGCCCGGCTGATCAGAATTTTGCCGCTTCCTGCGCTTCGATCACCCGATCGCACCAGGCGTCAAAATCGGGGTCGGGCGTTTGCAGCTCCGGATGCGCGAGCAAGTGGTCCAGCACAATGCGCACGCCCTGGTCGAAGCGCACGGTGGTGCGCATATCGGGCACAACCCGCTTCAACTTGCGGTTGTCGAAAACCACCGACTCCGCCTTGTCGCCGGTCAGGCTGCCGGCGAAGTCATAGCCATATTTGTCGCCCACGGCGGCCAGGAAGTCGCTGGACACATGATAGGCGTTCAGCTTCACGCCCAGCGCGTCCGCGATGGTGGCATAGATCTGATTCCAGGTCAGCGTCTCGTCGCCGGTGATATGGAAGGCCTCGCCGATGGCGTGGCGGTTGCCCATCAGCCCGGTGTAGCCGATGGCGAAATCCTGGTTGAAGGTCATGGTCCAGAGGGAGGTGCCGTCGCCCTGGATGATCACCGGCTTGCCGTCCAGCATGCGCTGGATGACCTGCCAGGAGCCGTTTTTGCCGTGCACGCCCAGGGGCACGCGGCGCTCGTCGTAGGTGTGGCTGGGGCGCACGATGGTGACGGGGAAGCCCTCCTCGCGATATTTGCCCATCAGGAATTCTTCACAGGCGATCTTGTTGCGGCTGTATTCCCAGTAGGGGTTGGCCAGCGTGGTGCCATCGGTGATGATGTAGCTGGCAGCTGGCTTGTGGTAGGCCGAGGCGGAGCTGATGTAGATGTATTGACGGGTACGGCCCTTGAACAGGCGCCAATCCCGTTCCACCTGATCGGGCGTGAAGCCGATAAACTCGCACACGCAGTCGAAAACGGTATCGCCCAGCTTCTCCAGCACGGCAGCCTCATCGTTGATGTCGCAGACGATGGATTTCGCGCCTTCGGGAATGGCCTCCGGCCGGTTGCCGCGGTTCAGCAGCCAAACCTCCCAGCGCAGTTCATTGACCAGTCGCCTGACGATGGCGGCGCTGATGGTGCCGGTGCCGCCGATGAATAATGCCTTCATGATTTTGACCTCCTCGCGTGAGCCAGTTTTTCTTATTATAGCACATTTGCGCGTTCCCGCAAGCATAAAAAGCGGGCGCGAACGCGCCCGCCTGAATCGTCAATCTATCAGAACTTCAAATAGTTCAGCGACACATAGCCGGTCAGCTTCTTGGCGCTGACGAAGGCCCAGTTGCCGGAGGTATACTGCACCGTCACCTTGGTGCCCTTCTTGAGGCTGCCGAGGATGGCGGAGTTGGTGCCCGCGCCCTTGCGCACATTCAGCGCCCTGGCGGTGACCTTGGCGGTGGCCTGCTTGGTCAGATAGTTGGCGGAAACCCAGCCGATGGCGCCGTTAAAGGTCTTGACCCTGCGCCAGTTGCCCTTGCTCTCCAGGATGGTGCAGCCGGTGCCGCGCTTCACCTTGCCGATGACAGCGTAGTCGGTGCCCGCGCCAGAGCGAAGGTTTAACGTGGAGGCCGTTGTGCGATACACGGAGCTGGAGCTGCTCGGCGGGTTGTCCGCGGTCAGCTTCACCGTGCCGCCGATGACGCTGATCGGAATCCAGCCGGACAGGTTGGAATCCGTCACGTGCACGCTGGCCATGTCGTTTTCGGTGTAATAAACCTTCACGGTGTCCGCCGTGGTGATCGTGCCCGCGATCGCGGAGGCCTTGTCCGCCTTGGCGTACACGCTGGTGGCGGCGGTAATGGCCTTGTAGCCGTTGCCCAGCGCCTTGGTGGTGCCGTCGACATACATGGTCTTGATCCAGCCGGTCTTCTTGCCGAGCTTCACCTTGATCCAGTCGCCGCTGGTCTCGTAGGTCTTTACCTTGTTGTTGTGCTTCACGTAGCCCAGCACGTCGTATGCGTAGCCGGGGCCGGCGCGCAGGTTCAGCGTGCCGCTGCCGGTGGAGCTGACGTATACCTTTTTGCTGCTGGCGGCGAACGCCGTGGAAGGCACCATGGCGATGAGCAGCATCAGCGCCAGCATGATGGAAAGAATCCTCTTCATAATATTCCCCTCGCTCTCCGATAATTGATATCTTGCCGGTTGCTTCAGGCGCCCGCACAGACACTGACCGATCCGCCCTCGCGCCGGCGAAAACAAACCTCGCAGGAGTATCTATGTATTGGACGCCTGAAACATGGCAATTGTTTCCTCTATTATAATACATTTTCAGTACGAATAATATTACATTTTTGTCACAATTCATCAGACGCGAGGCGCGACGCTGTGTTATAATATGAGCAGTATCGAAACGTTGGAGGTACGCGCATGCGCATCTACACCGGGCGCAGCCACCTGATGGAGGCCGCCCTGATCGAAATTCTGCGCCAAAACATGGGCGGCGCGGCCGAGGCCCACATCGTGGTGGTGCCAAAGCATCTGACGCTGCAAACCGAGCGCGCGCTGCTGGGGGCGCTTGAGCTGCCGGGCTCCTTTCAGCTACAGGTTTTGAGCCCGGAGCGCCTG
>JAFVBK010000104.1 GCA_017480045.1 Clostridia bacterium | reverse complement strand
GGTAGATCGTGGTGGCCAGTGTGTCGTAGCTGCCGCCGATGATCATGGGGTTGGCGAAGTCGGCGATGGACTCGATGAACGTGACCAGGAAGGCGTTGCCCAGGCCCGGAAGCAGCAGCGGCAGCGTCACCGTGGTGAACACCTTCCAACGGGAAGCGCCCATGTCGCGGGCGGCCTCCTCCATGGAGGGGTCGATGTTCTTGAGCAGGCCCTTCATCATCATGTAGCAGACCGGGAAGAACGTCAGCGTCTGCACGATGACGATGCCCCAGTAGCCATAGATGTTGTTGTCGTAGATGCCCAGCAGGAAGCGGGTGATCAGGCCAGCCTTGCCGAAGAGCATGATCATGGACAGCGAGAGCACGAAGGGCGGCGACACCACGGGCAGCATGGAGACCACCTTGAACAGCCCGCCCACGGCCTTCTTCATCTTCACGTACACCTCGACGTAGGCGAACAGCAGGCCGATGAGGGTGGACAGGAGGCCCACCACGAAGCCCACCTTGAGGGTGTTGGTGATGGCCCTCTTGAAGGTGTGCATTTGAAAGATGCGCTTAAAGGTCTCCAGCGACACGCCGTTGGAGCCGTACAGGCTGTCCACCAGCAGGATCGCCAGGGGATAGAGTATGAACAGCGTCAGAAAGGCAATCAAAAGCACGATGGTGGTCATCAAAATGGGATCCGCCATCAGCTTCTTCCGATCCAGCGCCGCGCTTTGTCCGCGTGCCATCAGCAGCCTCTCCTTTCTCGATTGCGAATTGAAGAAATCCCCGCCCCGATCGGGGCGGGGACTTTGGATAGTTACTGGCTATCCACTGTCGGATTATTCGGTCTGGAAGCGATCGTCCGCGGCGTCGCCCAGGGCGTTCATAACCTCTTCGACGTAGGCGCTGGTGTTCTCCGCGGCGTCGGCGAAGTCATAGCCGTCCCAAACCAGGCTGGGATCGAGGCCGAAGTCGATGGCGGCCTGGGGCTGAGTCGCGTTGTCCAGCACCAGGAACTGATAGGAGCCGTTCTGCGCGGCCAGCTCGACGCACTCCGGAGAGAGGGCGTACTCCATGAACAGCTTGGCGGCGTTGGGATGCTTGGCATGGTTGAAGATGGCCACCGGCCCGATCTCGCAGGAAGTGCCGTCCTGCGGGATGATCAGCTCGATGTTCTCGTAGCCATTGTCCACGATCTGATAGATGCCGTCATGCAGGAAGCCGATGCCGATGACGCACTCGCCGGTGCCCACGTTCTTGGAGGGGCCGGAGCCGGACTTGGTGTACACCTGGATGTGCTTGTCCAGGTCCACCAGGTACTGGATGCCCTCGTCGTGGCCCTTCATCTGCAGCATCGTGTTCACGACCAGCTTGGCGGTGCCGGCGGTGTTGTAGTTGGACAGCCAGATCAGGCCCTTGTACTCGTCCTTCAGAAGGTCGTCCCAGGTCTGGGGCGCTTCGAGCTCCATGCGATCCAGCTCGTCTTTGTTTACCATGAAGCCCAGGATGCCGGTATAGATGCCATACCAGTAGCCGTCGGGATTCTTGTACATATCGCTGCTGAGGTGCGCGGCGTTGGCGGGCACATAGCTGTTGTCCAGCAGGCCCTTCGCGGCGGCCTCGTCGTAGGGATTGTTGGTGCCGCCAAACCAGACGTCGGCGGAGACGTTTTCGCCCTCTTCCTCGATCTTACTGGGAACCTCACCGGTGGAGAGGCGCTGATAGGTGGTCTTGATGCCGTAGAGCTCCTCAAAGTGAGCCGTCGCGGCCATCAGATACTCTTCCTCGCAGGAGCCGTACACGACCAGCTCGCCCTCTTCCTGAGCGGCGGCGATCAGATCCGCGTCGATCTCCTCCGCGAAAGCGGCGGTGCAGCACGCCAGCAGCAGCATCGCGGCCAGCAGCACAGCAAGCAGTTTCTTCATAAGAACAACCTCCGTTTCTATATGGGTTTAACAACCATTTATCATTATATCCACAAACGGGCCAGATGTCAATATGAAATTAACATTGTCAACCGTTTTGAGCGGACTTTTTGCCCGTGAGCTTCGCCCAGCGCTCGCGGCGCCGCTTGCGCCGCTCCAGACGCTCGCCCAGATCCCGCGCGCCGACGCCGTACACCAGATAGAGTATCAGGCCGGAGACGACCATGATAAACACCGTGGAGGCGCAGCGCCGACCGGAGCCGTTCATGTTGTAGCCGTCGCGGCCCTCCTCCGCGGTCATGGACTGGATGACCATGGCGTAGGACTTGCCGTAGCTGGAATGGAACGTGGCGGACATGTCATACTCCGTAAACAGCGCGTTGAAGTTCAGCGCGAACACCGCCAGCACGCTGGGCAGCACAATCGGCAGCTTGACCCTGAGGAACGTGACCAGCGAGCTGGCGCCCAGGTTCCGCGCGGCATCCTCCAGCTCGTCGTCAATGGCGTAGAAGGCGGCCTTGACCATGCGCAGCGCGAAGGGCAGCTTCACCACCGTGTAGGCCATCACGATCAGGAAGCGCACATTCTCCCGGTAGTACAGGTTCTTGCCCAGCACGTACCACACCTCGTTGTTGAAGAAGATGCGGAAGGAATAGCAGATCAGGATCGTGGGCAGCAGCCACGGGAACAGCAGGCAGGCCTCCACGACGGCGGCGCGCTTCTTGTTCCGGTGCTTGAAGATATAGTTCACGGCCACCACCACGATCACGCAGGCCAGCGCCGCCGCCAGCGCGGAGAGCACGAAGCTCAGCCGGATGCCGCCCACGGTATCGGCGTTGGAGAACACGCCTGAAATGACGCCCTCGCGCACGCGCTGCTTGCCGCGAGAGGTGGTATAGCTATAGTCCTGGGTGCCGAAGAAGTTGATCAGCGTCCAGCTCGAAACGTTCAGGCTCTTGGCACGGATGGCGGGCCAGTTCTGGAACGCGAACAGCACGATCATCGTCACCGGCGTCATGTAGATGATGAACAGCACATAGGCGTAGATGTGGGCCAGCACATTCGCCGCCGGGTTCTGGATCTTCTGCTTGACCAGCTTGGCCTTGGTCTTGCTGACGGACAAATAGTGTCCCTTGCGCTCATAGTGATTGAGCGTGGTCAGCAGCACGATGGTGAACAGCGCCAGTATGATACTCAGCAGCGCCGCGCGGGCCTGTGGGAAGGCCTCGTCCGCCACGGAGGAGCCCGCCAGGCGCACGATCTCCGGATTGATGGAATTGTAGCCCAACAGCGTGGGCGCGCTCATGGCGCAAAGGCCGGTGATGAAGGTCATGACCGTCAGCGAGAACAGCGTGGGCAGCAGCGTGGGCATGACCACCCGCAGCAGCACCTTGAAGGGCTTCGCGCCCATGTTGCGGGCTGCCTCCACGGTGTTGTAGTCGATGCCGCGGATGGCGTTGCGCAGGAACAGCGCGTGGTTGCTGGTGCAGGCAAAGGTCATCGTGAACAGCACGGCGCTGAAGCCGGAGAACCACTGGCGGTTCATCGTCGGAAACAGCTTCAGCAGCCACTGGGTGAGCATGCCGTTGCTGTCGTAGAGGAACTGATAGCCCGTGACCAGCGCCACGCCGGAATAGATCAGCGTGGTCATGTAGCCCAGGCGCAGTATCTTTGCGCCCTTGATGTCGAAATACTCCGTCAGCAGCACGATGGAGATGCCCACCACGTTGACGGTGACCACCAGACACACGGCCAGCTTCAGCGAGTTGACCACGAAGGTGGGCATGTTGCCCGCGAAGAAGAAGCGGATGACCGCCAGCGGGTCCACGTTGCCGGCGGCGTCTTTGGTGGTAAAGATGGAGGTGAGCGTGTTCAGGCAGGGCAGAACCATGAAGCCCAGGAACAGATAGACGAACAGTACCGCGCCGAAGACCTTCCAGAGCGTCGAAAGCTCAAGGCCCCCCTTGCGGCGCACGGTGCGCTGCATACTCAGTCCCCCTTCTCAGTAGGACATGACGTCCTGGGGATGGATGCCCACAGTGACGCTGTCGCCCGGCTCGTAGATGTTGATGCCGTCGTTCTTCTCGATCACCTTGATGGTCTGGCCCGCGGCGTTGATGTAATACTTGATGTAGAGGCCGTAGTATTCCCGGCTCTCGATCACGCCCTGGGTCTGGTATTCCCCGTCGTCCTTCGGGCGGTTCACGCGCACCCGCTCCAGGCGAATGAAGTGATGCTTGTCCGCCGACAGCTTCAACCCCTCGGCAATGCCGCCGGTCAGCGGGTTGATATCGCCGATGAAGTTGGCCACGAACTCGGTGGCGGAGTGATTGTACACCTCGTTGGGCGTGCCGATCTGCTCGATATAGCCCTTGTTGAACACGGCGATTCGGTCGGAGAGGGTCAGCGCCTCCTCCTGATCGTGGGTGACGTAGATGGTGGTGATGCCGAACTCCCGCTGCATCTTTTTCAGCTCGTTGCGCAGCTGTACGCGCAGCTTGGCGTCCAGATTGGACAGCGGTTCATCCATACATATGATGGCCGGTTCGGTGACCAGAGCGCGGGCGATGGCGACGCGCTGTTGCTGACCGCCGGAGAGCTGGCTGACCGCCTTGGCCAGCTGCTCGTCGGACAGGTCCACCTTGCGGGCGATGTCCGAACCCTTCCGCTCGATCTCCGCCTTGGGCAGCTTCTTGAT
>JAFVBK010000103.1 GCA_017480045.1 Clostridia bacterium | reverse complement strand
GTTGGGAATCTCCATCGTCGTCAACCCGTACAGTATCCGGCTCAGCTGGGCGGGCGTGGTCGGATTCTTGACCAGCGTCACCTCAAACCTGCCGTCGTTCAGCGCCACCAGCTCCGCGTCCAGCTTCAATATGCCGCCCACGGAGGTGGAATTGGTGATGGAGCAGAACAGGAAGTCGTCCTCCAGCGCCATATCGTCGGCGGTAATGCGCATGTGGATGGGGCGGATGGTGCTCAGATCCTTCACGCCTTCCAGAATGTAAGCCACGTGGCCCAGCAGGTTCTTGGCGGCCTGGGGCGTGGAATAGGAAGCCTTGGCGAAGGCCCCGCAGGTGGCAGTGTAAACGAAGCACCTGCCGTTAAACGAGCCGATGTCAATGGCCTGCGCGCGCCCCTCCACAATGTCCCGCGCGGCCTGCAGCACGTCTCCGGAAAGTCCGATGGAAGCCGCGTAGTCGTTGGTGGTGCCGCAGGGAATATAGCCCAGCGGACACTTCATGCCCGCCGCCAGCATGCCGGCGATGGTCTCGTTTAACGTGCCGTCGCCCCCCGCGCAGACGATCATCTGATAGCTCCGCTTGCACTGGGAGAGATATTCCGTGGCATCCCCCGTGGCGCCGGTCACATAGGTTTCGCAGGTATAGCCATGCTCAATAAAAAGCCGGATGATCTCCGGCAGATAGCGATTGGCCCGGCGCAGCCCGGCGCGCGGGTTCAGGATCAAGAGCAGTTTTTTCATATTACACCCGGTTATTCCCCTTCATTTTTCTGCGTGGAATCGCCATACAAGGTATACAGCTTGAAATCCAGGCCGTCGCAGGAGACCTGATGATACCGCACGCCGCCGCGCAGCCCCCGCACCGCGCCGTATATGGCCGGGCCGTGCAGATGCCCGTACACGCAATCAGAAACGCCGTAGGCCTCCAAAATATCGGAAAAGCCCGGCGCTTCCTCCGTCAGCGGCGGATAGTGCATCATCACGGTGATCGGGACGTCCGCGTCCAGCCGTCGCGCGTGCTTCAGCGACATCTCAAGCCGCATGCGCTCTCGATTGTAGATGCGCAGATCGTCTTCCGAGAGCTCCGGCCCCGGCAGCGTCCAGCCGCGACTGCCGGCATAGAGGCGGCCGCCGATCAGCAGGCTGTCGTTTTGCAGCGCGTACGTGCCCTCCGGCAGCGCCCGCCGCACCCGGCCGATGGAGCTCCACCAATAATCGTGGTTGCCCCGCAGCAGCAGCTTCGTGCCAGGCAGCGCGCCGATGCTCTGAAGATCCTCCCGCGCTTCCTCAAGCTTCATCGCCCAGGAGAGATCTCCCGGCAGCAGCACCAAGTCCTCTGGCCGCACCCTGCTCAGCCAATCCTGGCTGATGCGCTGAAAGTGGTCCTTCCAGTGCTCGCCGAATATGTCCATGGGCTTCTGCCGCGCGGGCAGATGCAAATCCGCAATCGCGTAGACCGCCAAGGCTACTCTTCCCCGTCTTCGTCGTCGTCCGCTTTGTCGTCGTCCTCGCTGAAATCGGCCTCCTCGCCGAAATCCTCGTCGTCCAGGCCGCCGCCGATGTCCAGCTCGATCTCGTCCATGGTGGACACGGAATCGATTTCGATGCTGGCGGGCTCGTGCTGGATCTCCTCGTCATTGTCAATGTCATCGCGGCGGGACTGCTCCTTCAAGCAGAAGGCGCACAGCTCATGGCCGGGCACCACGGGATTTTCACCGCATTCCGAGCAGAGCTCCACCATCTCAAACTGTTCGCTCTCGCCGCGCACCTCGCGCCGGCATACGGAACACATGGTATCCGTATCGTTCATGTAATTCAACTCACAGCGCGGACATTTAATGAGCGCCATCATCATTCCTCCCCAAGATCATCATGCCCGCCGCGCCAGCGGCAGACAATCGGAAAGTGCGCGTTGGCACAATCACATGAAGATATTATACACAAATTACCTGAAAGCACAAGCCCTATTTTGGGTTTTCGCCCATCTTTTATGCGGGTTTTATCTCATTTTTTCATACCACTGAGCAAAAGCGGCGATATCCTGGCGATAGACCGCCTTCAAAGAGGGGTTGTAAATCACCGAAGCGGGATGGTACATCGGAAACAACAGCCTGCCGTCGAGTTCCATAAATTGGCCGTGCAGCTCGCCGATCGTGCGCCTTCTATCCGTCAGCGCCTTCAGCGGCACGTTGCCCAGCGTAATGACGCACTTCGGATTCACCAGTCCGATCTCCTTCAACAGCCAGGGCAGAAACAGCTTGATTTCCTCCTGGGTGGGCGGGCGGTTGACGATGCGCCCTGCCGCCGAAACCTTCGTTGGTCGAAACTTGACGGTGTTGGTGACATACAGCGCCTCGCGAGCCATGCCCGCGCCCGCCAAAAATTCGTCCATGTTTTTTCCGGCCTTGCCCACAAAGGGCCTGCCCTGCAGCGACTCCTGCTCGCCGGGAGCCTCGCCGATCATCATCACCGGCGCGCCCGGCGCGCCCTCGCCAAACACCAGCACCTTCTTCTCGCCCTCATAGATGCCGTGAATAAACGCGGAAAGCTCACCGCGATATTTCTCCATGCTCACGCCTTATCCGCCCCCTCCAGCTCCCTGAGCTTGTCTCGCACCTTCTGGAAGTCTTCCCAGGCGTCCCGCTTTTTAGCCGGGTCGCGCAGCAGCGCCGAGGGATGGAATGTGGGCATGAACCAGACGCCCTTCTGCTCAAACCAGCGCCCGTGATCGCGGGTGATGAACACCTGATCGCGTATCGTATACTGGCAGGCCACCTTTCCCAGCAGCACCACCACCTGCGGGCGCACCAGCGCGAACTGGGCGCGCAGATAGCTCAGGCAGGCGGCGGCCTCATCCGGCTCCGGATTGCGGTTCTGAGGCGGGCGGCACTTTACCACATTGCAGATGTAGACCTCCGAGCGCTCCATGCCGATGGCGTGGATCATTCGGGTGAGCAGCTCGCCGGAGCGCCCCACAAAGGGACGGCCCAGCCGGTCCTCCTCCTGCCCCGGTCCCTCGCCGATGAACATCAGCCGCGCGTGCGGATCGCCCTCGCCCGGCACCACATTGTTCCGCGTATCGCACAGCCGGCACTTTTCGCAGCCGCCAATCGCCTCCAGCAGCTCCGCCCAGGATACCCGCATGGCTATCTCTCCTTCTTATGTTTCGATCAATACTTCGGGCAAATAACAGCGCGGCGCATGCATAGCTTGCAGGGGCGTCGACGCGCCGCCCGCCCAAATGCCACGCTTCGCATCGCGCGCTTCCGCGCGGCAGCGAACGGGATCCGGGCGGACGCCGCATCGGCGCCCCTGCGCATACGCTATGGCCATATTCATATTGAGGCAATCCTCGCCTATTTCGGTATGATGATCGCGCTGTTGAAGATATCCAGAAGGGACGCGAAGGACTCCTGTCCATCCCGCGCCACCCAGTTGACGAGCGCCGCCAGCAGGAACGCGCAGGCGACGATCACCACGATCCCGGCCACGACGCCGAGGAAATCATAGATGCCCGCGAATATCTGAAAATTCACCCTGCGCCGCTTGACCTCCTGGCGCGTATAGATTTTTGCCATGCGCTCACCTCCCGCAACGCGTCATTCGTTCCGACCTATTATACCACGGTCGCGCCATAAATGCAAATTCGCCTACGCCCCATACTGTATGATCTCATTCTTGACCTTGTAAACGCTCTTGCACAACAGCTCCTTGCTGAGCTGGGTGCCGGCGGCGTCCCAGCGGATCTTATAGGCCTCGGCCTTATAGCCGGTGCGTCCCGGCTGCAGCACATAGGTTTCGCCGGGGCCCAGGAAAGCGGACGCCTGATACTCCGTCTCCGGCTTGATGGTCTCGGTGGTGACGGCCTCAAGGGTGATCTTCTCACCGTTTGGCAGCAGCTTTCCAAACACGCCGAAGCGCACGCGCTTGTCGTCGGTCAGGTAGCAGCAAATGTATATGTTGTCCTCCGACGTGTTCTTGAATTTGAAATCCTGATGGCCCCAATCCACCGTCGCGTCCTTGCCCTTGTCCACGTAATGGACGGTCAGCGAGTGGTTGTGGCGCTCCACGATCTCCATGTCCGCCTTGACGGCGGCGTTGAACAGCGTGGTGGAGACCTGACAGATGCCGCCGCCCACCTGCTCGGTGACCTCGCCGCCGGAATAGGCGGTGGCCATCCTGAAGCCTCGGACCGTGGTGCGCTCGCCCACCGCGTCGTTGAAGGAGAAGGTCTCGCCCGGCTCGACGCAGGTGCCGTTGATGAAGGACATCGCCAGACTGATGTTGTTGAGCCTCGCCTTGCTGGAGGATGAGGCGTTGGTGATGGCATAGTCGATCAGGCCGTATTGCGCGGCCACCTCCTCGGTGGTCGTCCGCGGCTCCAGCACCGCCACGGGCAGCGCCACATTGCCGCCGCCGGCCTGAATCGTCTGGGCAATGGAAGCCCTGAGGGACGCCTGATCCAGCTCCCGGCCAGACTGGGCTTCATTGAACACGAATTCATAGGTACTGGCGTCGAAGCTGGCGATGGACGCCTCCTGGGCGGGCCTGTCCACCTGCTTGGCCAGCCCGGCCACATACTGCTCCAAAATCGCGTCGCTGTAGTCCATCCGGGTGATCTGATAGGCCACGGGGTTTGCCGCGCGGCTGGAGGCCTTTTGATAGCGCTCCTCCAGCGAGCCGCTGCGCCCCGCGCTCCAGGCGGCGGACAAAACCGACTCGTAGTCGCTGGTATAGCCCAGCGCCTTCGCCGTCACCGTCGTACCGTCGTCAAAGGCGACGGTGCGGTTTTCGTTGCGGGCCTCCACGCGGTCGCGCCAGTATTCCATGGCGTTGGCGAGGGTCATTCCAGACACGTCCACGCCCTCGATGGTGGTGCCCTCATAGAAGGTCTGCTGATCCACCACGTCCCGCATGCGCTTGAACTCCGCGTAGGCGACCTGCTGCCGGATGCCGAAGGCCGCGAGCATGACGATGCCGAAGATCAGGCACAGGTTCAGCGCCCCAAAGAGCGCCGCGCGCTTTTTCGGCGGCGCCGCGCCGCCTCCCTTTTGCCTGCGCGCCGACACGCGCTCCATGAACAGGTCGTCTGAAGCGGCGCGGCGCTTGGGCGCGGCATGCCTGCGATCAGCCTCGGTCGCGACGGGGTTCAGCGCTTCGCGCCTCGCGGCCCCGACTCTGCGCGTCCGGGGCGTACCTGTCGCGGCGGTCTTGGCCGTCCGCGCTGTTTTTTTCGCGGGCGCAGCCTTGGTCGCGCCCGCCGTCTTTTTCGCGGAAACGGCCTTGGTCGCGCTCGCTGCCTTGTTTACGGAAACGGCCTTGGCGGCGGCGGTGCGCTTCCGCTTTGCCGCCGCACCCTTTGATACAGGTCGGGCCCGCCCTGAGGGCGATTTTGCCGCCGCTCCGGCAGCCCTCGGCTTGCGCTTCGCGGCGCCTGGCTGCCCTGCCGCGGCGCTGTCCGGACGCCTCTTCACCGCTGAAGCCGCCCTTTCAGCGGCGCTCGCGGACTTTTTCATCGTCTCTGCCATCTATAAAATCGCTCCAACAATCGCGTTACATACAGTTTGCCAAAACAGCGGCAAGCCTATAGACCATTATCGTGGAAATATGTGGCTTCTTCAAGCGGCTTCTGTTAGAATACGCGGGCAAAAAATGCAACAATTTGTAAACGCGGCGCGCGTTCGGCTCCATCACACGTCCGCCCGATCCTCGATGCCGCGCGATTTGCGCAGCTCGCGGATCTCCCGCTCAAAGCCCTGCTCCGAGGGCACGTAATAGGGCATCCCCTGCGCCTCGACGGGCGCGTATCGCTCCGCGACATAGTGGCCGGGAAAATCGTGGGGATACTTATAGCCCTCCCCGTAACCCAGCCGCGCCGCGCCCTTGTAGTGGGTATCCCGCAGGTGCACCGGCACCGGCTCGTAGCCGCCGCGCCCGGCGTCGGCCATGGCTGCCTCGATGGCCGCGGAAACGGCGTTTGATTTCGGGCTTTCGCACACGGCAATCATGGCCTGGGCGATGGGCAGCTTTGCCTCCGGCATGCCGATGTGCTCAAGCGCGTCCATCGCCGCCACGGCCTGGAGCATCGCCATCGGATTTGCCATGCCCACATCCTCGCTGGCGTGAGCGATGACCCGCCGGACGATGACGCGCGGATCCACACCGGCATGGTTCATCCGGGCGAACCAGGCCAGCGCGGCGTCGCTGTCCGAGCCGCGCAGGGACTTGCAAAACGCGCTGAGCATATCGTAGAACAGCGATTCGTCCATCTGCATGACCCGGCTCTGTATCGATTCCTCCGCCACGGCCAGCGTCACGTGAATGGAGCCGTCCGCCTCCATCGGCGTGGTCAGCACCGCCAGCTCCAGCGCGTTGAGCGCGCTGCGGGCGTCGCCGTTGGCCACCCCCACGATGTGATCGAGAGCCGCCGCGTCCACGCGCACGTCCTGCCCGCCGTAGCCGCGGGCGGGATCATCCAGCGCCGCCAGCAGCGCCCGCCGCACATCCTCCGGCGACAGGCGCTCAAAGTGAAACAGCCGGCAACGACTGACGATAGCGGGCGTCATGGCGATCATCGGGTTTTCCGTGGTGGAGCCGATGAAGCGGATCACGCCCCGTTCGATGGCGGGCAATATGGAATCCGACTGGGCCTTTGACCAGCGGTGGCACTCATCCAGCAGCAGATAGGTGCTCTGGCCGTAGAGCTTGAGCCGCTCCTCAGCCCCCTTCAACACCTCGCGCACATCCCCCACGCCGCTGGTGACGGCGTTCAGCTTCACGAAGGCCGCGCGGGTGGTCTCCGCGATGATGGAGGCCAGCGTGGTCTTGCCACAGCCCGGCGGGCCCCAGAAGATGGAGCTAGTCAGCCGATCGGCCTCTATGGCGCGGCGCAGCAGCCGGCCAGGGCCGACGATGTGGGCCTGCCCGACGAATTCATCCAGCGCGCGCGGGCGCATGCGGTCCGCCAGCGGGGCCTGGCTGCGGGCGGCGGCGGAAAACAGATCTTCCATGTAGATTATTCCTCTTATGATGTCAATTGGAAAGCGGCGCAACGCCCCATTTCCCATTCATATGAAAAGGGAACGCCATACAACGTTCCCTTTTTCATTTGCACTTTAGTGACCTTAAGCCTGAGCTTTGGCAAGGCGCTTCGCCAGACGAGCCTTTTTGCGGTTCGCAGCGTTCTTATGGATAACGCCCTTTGCGGCAGCCTTGTCAACCGCGCCCTGAGTCGCGCTGAGCAGCTTGACATCGGCCTCGTTCGCGGAAACGGCGGTTTCAAACTTCTTGATCTGGGTCTTCATCGCAGACTTGATCATCCGGTTGCGCAGGTTCTTCTTCTCGGTCACCTTCACGCGCTTGATGGCAGACTTGATATTCGGCAAATTCTTTCACCTCCCTACGCAAATTCGCAACAGCTATTATAACACCATTTCACCCAAATTGCAACCCATCAAACACATTTTAATGGAAAAGTTGGGTAAACTAATGCGTAAAATCAACGAAACGAGGGGTATATTCATGATCGCGACCCGCACAGACCTGGCCATGGAGGCCTTTGAAAACACGGAAGGCGGCGCGCTGCCCGGCGTACGGCTGAGCCACTGGGAGACGGACGGCATCCGCGTGACAGAGGTGCTGGTTACCGACAATGAGGCCGCGCGGCAGCTGGGCAAGCCCAAGGGCAGCTACCTGACGCTGGAATGCCCGCTGCTGAAGGAGCGCGATCCAGACGCGCGACTGGCGTTGGCAGCGCTGCTGGCGGAGGAGATCGACCGCATACTTCCCCAGGACGACGGCAGCGCGCCGGTATTGGTGGTAGGGCTCGGCAACCGCGCCATCACCCCGGATTCTCGGGGGCCCGGCGTGGTGGACCGCACGCTGGTGACGCGGCACATGCTGAGCGGCCCTCACGCGCAGAATAATATGAAGAGCGTTTGCGCCATCGCTCCGGGCGTGCTGGGCATCACCGGCATCGAGAGCATGGAGCTGGTGGAGGCGCTGGTGAAGGCCTTGAAGCCCAGGGCCATACTCTGCGTGGACAGCCTCGCGGCCAGGGACTCCCGCCGCATCGGCAGCACCATCCAGCTGACCGACACCGGCATCCAGCCCGGCGCGGGCGTCGGCAACCACAGGAAGCCGTTGACGCGGGAGAGCGTGGGCACGCCGGTGATCTCCGTGGGCATGCCGACGGTGATCTATGCCGCCACGCTGGCAAAGGACGCCTTCGCCTGGCTCAACGCCCAAACCGGCGACGACGAGCCCCACGAAGCGGCGCTTGAGGACATGGAAAAGACGCTGCTCAGCGGCGAGATCGGCGAGATGATCGTCACCCCGCGGGAAATCGACGCCATCGTGCAGGACGCCGCGGGCATCATCGCCTCCGGCATCAACCGCGCGCTTCAGCCCGCGCTGAGCGAGGCGGAGATCGCCGCCATGATGAACTGAGCGGCCCTCCGCGCTATAAATCCTACAAATCACTGGTATTTTATCGCAATCGATCCATTTGTTTTACGTTTTGTTCACACTTTATTCATTTACCATGGCTATAATGATTTTGTCGGCAAGGTTGCCGATGGAAAAGGACACCCAACCTTCTTCTTCCCCCCTTAGCGCGAAGGAGCCCTTGAGCAAGGCCGATTCGCGCTAAACTTTTTGGATCCGGCGCGCCCACGCTTTCTCTCTGCGCGCCAGAATTTTAATCCTTTTATAATGACCGGACAGTTATAGATTTGCTATAATATACTCGGTATTTGGAAGCGCGAAGAAGGATCCTCGTTCGCGCTTTCGCTTTGAGGAATACAACAGACGTGGAGGAACGGGCATGAACAAAATCGGTTTCGACAGTCAGAAGTACATTCAGCTGCAATCCGCCCGGATTCGGGAGCGCATCGAATCCTTCGGCGGCAAGCTCTATCTGGAATTCGGCGGCAAGCTGTTCGACGACTACCACGCGTCCCGCGTGCTGCCGGGCTTCGCGCCGGACAACAAGATCCGCATGCTGCTGGAGCTGAAGGAGCAGGCGGAAATCGTGATCGCCATCAACGCCAACGACATCGAGAAGAACAAGCTGCGCGGCGATCTGGGCATCACCTACGATTCCGACGTCATCCGCCTGGTGGACGTGTTCCGGGAATTCGGCCTGTACGTGGGCGCCGTCGCCATCACCCAGTACACCGGCCAGTCCGCCGCCGACCTGTTCAAAAACCGGCTGGAGGCCATGGGGCTGAAGGTGTACAAGCTGTATCGCATTCCGGACTATCCCTCCAACGTCACCGGCATCGTCAGCGACGAGGGCTATGGCAAAAACGACTATATCGAAACCACCCGCTCGCTGGTGGTGGTCACCGCGCCCGGCCCCGGCAGCGGCAAGATGGCCACCTGTCTGTCGCAGCTCTACCACGAGCACAAGCGCGGCGTGAAGGCGGGCTACGCCAAATTTGAGACCTTCCCCATCTGGAACCTGCCGCTGAAGCACCCGGTGAACCTCGCCTATGAGGCCGCCACGGCCGACCTGAACGACGTGAACATGATCGACCCCTTCCATCTGGAGGCCTACGGCGAGACCACCGTCAACTACAACCGCGACATCGAAATCTTCCCGGTTTTGAAGGAGATCTTCGAGCGCATCTACGGCGAGTGCCCCTACAAGAGCCCCACGGACATGGGCGTGAACATGGCCGGCAAGAGCATCATCGACGACGAGGTTTGCCGCGAAGCCTCCTGCCAGGAGATCATTCGCCGCTACTATCGCACCGCCTGCGCCGTCAAGCAGGGCCGCGCCATGCCGGAGGAGATCCACAAGCTGGAGCTGCTGATGCGCACGCTGGGCCTGAATTTTGACCGCCGCAGCACCGTCGCGCCCGCGCTGGAAATCGCGCGGCAGACCGGCGAGCCCGCCGTCGCCATCGAGCTGAACGACGGGCGCATCATCACCGGCAAGACCACCAACCTGCTGGGCGCCGCCGCCGCCGCGCTGCTGAACGCGCTGAAGGAGCTGGCGGGCATCCCCGACGAGATCAAACTGATCTCCCCCACGGTAATCGAGCCGATCCAGCACCTGAAGGTCGCGCACATGGGCAACCGCAACCCGCGCCTGCACACCGACGAGATACTGATCGCGCTCACGATCTGCGCCGTGACCGACGACAACGCCGAGCGCGCCATGGAGCAGCTGTCCAATCTCAAGGACTGCGAGGCCCACTCCTCCGTCATCCTCTCGGCGGTGGACGAGGGCATGCTCAGCAAGCTGGGCATCAACCTGACCTGCGAGCCTGCTTATCAGACGAACAAACTGTATCACAAATAGCGCCGGCAATTCGCGGTCCTTGTTGCGCCGCGGTCAAACGCGTCGTTCAGCGCGTCGCCTTTGCCGCCTCATTCGCGCATAACAACCCTCCACAACGGCAATACTTGCCGTTGTGGAGGGTTGTTTTTATGGCTGGCAATAAGGTAGACATCTGCGGCGTCGACACGTCGGCGCTGCCCACGCTCACCCACGAACGCATGCGCGAGCTGCTCGCCCTTGCGCACGAGGGCGACGAGCAGGCCCGGCGCGAACTGATCCAGGGCAATCTGCGCCTGGTACTCAGCGTGATTCAGCGCTTTCACAATCGCGGCGAGAACATGGACGATCTCTTTCAGGTGGGCTGCATCGGGCTAATGAAGGGCTTGGACAACTTCGATTTGAGTCTGAACGTTCGGCTGAGCACCTACTGCGTGCCGATGATCATCGGCGAGATAAGGCGCTACCTGCGGGACAACAACGCCATCCGCGTATCCCGCTCCATGCGCGACACCGCCTACAAGGCGCTGCGGGCGCGCGACGCGCTCGCGGGCAGCTCAGGCCGTGAACCGACCACCGTCGAAATCGCCCGCGCCATGGAGCTGCCGGAGGAGGACGTGGTGCTGGCGCTGGAGGCGATACAGGACCCAGTTTCCCTCTTTGACCCGGTGTATCAGAGCGGCGGCGACACCATTTATGTGATGGATCAGGTGCAGGACAAGCGCGTCTGCGAGGACGACTGGGTTCGGGATCTGTCCATCGACCAGGCGCTGAACCGCCTGCAGGCGCGTGAGCGGAACATCATTCGCCAGCGCTATTTCCAGGGGCGCACCCAGATGGAGGTCGCCCAGGAAATCGGCATCTCTCAAGCACAGGTGTCCAGGCTGGAAAAAAACGCGCTGCAGACGATGAAAAAATATATTTAACGACGAACCTTGTCGCAAATATCGTCAATTCGCCATTTACAGACTATTGCACTTTGGCCTCAAAGCACGTATAATATGATATATAGTTGCAATTTCTTATCGGCCGCGTATTCAGGCCGTGGGAAGGAATGAAGCCATTGTCCGCGCGCAATTCTGCCAAAGCCATCGTGCTGCACGAAGGCAAAATACTGGTCAACCGCTGTATCTCAAGATTCGGCGAATACTATGCCCTGCCCGGCGGCGGGCAGCGCACCGGTGAAATGCTCGGTGAAACCGTGAAGCGGGAGCTGCTGGAGGAGACGGGTTATTCCGTGGTGCCCATGCGCCTTTCAGGCATCTATGAGCGCATCAGCGAGGGCCGCAAGGACGGCAACAATCACAAGATATACTTCATCTTCCTATGCAAGCTGGCAAGCGAAGAGAAACGCGCGCCCACGGAGACGGATCGCTTCCAAATCGGTTGCGAGTGGATCAGCCTGCGGGACGCGCAGCGTAAAAACCTGTTCCCCCGCGCCATACGCGACAACCTGTCCGGGCTGACCGGACACGGGGAGACGATCTTCATCGGTTCAGAGAAGGACAGGTAATATAGAAACCGGCGGGATAAGCAGGCTGCAACCGAGTCTCTTATCGTCTTGCGACGCCCGCCGGATGCAGCGCAGTAATTAATAGAAGGCGGGCGCCGAAACGGCGCCCCTACATGTCAATTTATATCGTAGACTTTGGTCTGCAATAATCAGACTTTGGTCTATTATTTTTGTACTTTAGTCTGTTTGTATCCCCAAAATATCGGTCGCAGCCTTCAAAAGGCCCGCCGGGCCACCGCCCTGAGCGAAATCCGGCCGGCCGCCGCCCTTGCCTCCCAGAGGCTTGGCCGCCTGAGAGAGCAGCTGGCCCATGTGGATGTCCACATCCTGTGACCGGGCGAACACGAACGTCGCCCTGCCATCGCCCAGATCCGCGCCCAGCAGCGCGACGACTCCGGGTCGCTTGATGAGCTTTGAGGCCGCGTCCTTGATCAGGTTCCCATCCCCTTTCAGCATCCGCGCGACCACCGCGGCGCCATTCTCCAGTCGCGGCGCGGCATCGACGCCGTTCTCCAGCGCCGTGACGGCGGCGTCGAGACGCAGCCGGTTCAACTCGTACTCCGCGCCTTTCAGGGCCTCTTGCAGCGCGGCGACGTGGGCCGCCAGGTTTTCCGTGCTTGTAGACAGCAGGTTCGCAGCCCCGTGAGCATGATCGAAACAGGCGCGGTAGTCGTTCAGCGCACGCATGCCTGCCACAAAGCTGACCCGCATCTTGCCCCGCGCCGGGGCGACGCCCAGAATCTTCACCAGCCCGATCTGCCCCGCCGTGGACGGGTGCGTGCCGCCGCAGGCCACCATCTCCTCGTCGCCGATGGCGACGATACGCACGTGCTCCGAGACCGTCGGCGGCTTGCGCAGCGGCAAGCTCTTCAGCTCCCGCGCGTCCGGGAACCAACAGCGCACCGGCACGTCCCGCTGGATGCGCGCGTTCACGTCGTCCTCCACCCGGCGAATGTCCTCGGCGGCAATGCGGGTGACGCCCTGGGGCATGGCCACGTCAATGGTGGAGACGTCGCGGCTGATGTGCAGCCCGATGGTCACGCCGCCCAGCAGCCGCCACAGGGCGCTGGCGATCATGTGGTCTCCGGCATGCTGCTGCATGTGGTCAAAACGGCGCGGCCAATCAATCGCGCCGCGTACCGCTTCCCCCGCGCGCAGCGGCCTGTCCAGCGCGTGCCAGACCTCCCCCGCCTCGTCTACGTACACATCCATTATATTCGCGTCGTTCAACATACCCGTATCATAGGGCTGACCGCCGGAGGTGGGGTAGAAGGCGCTTCGGTTCAACCGCGCGTGAAACGCGCCTTCCTTCTCCACGCATTCCAGCACCTCGGCGTCAAATTCCGTCAGGTACGCGTCGTCGTAATACAATCGCTCCGTCATGTTCATCACGCTCCATCTATATCATATTGTATAAATGCCTCATGCGCAAGCGGAGAGGAGTAAATTCTGATCTGTCGGGGCGCGGCAAACTGGAATTTATCACTTTAAGTTTCCGCACTTATATTGACTTTCCCATCGGGAAAAGCTATAATTTGTGCAGGATATTTCATTCCGCGTTGATGGGAAGAGTAACCGAATTCGCGCAGCCAAGAGAGGGACGCCGCGGCTGGGAGCGTCCTGTGCGGGAAGCGGCGAACGACACCCCGGAGCGGCCATCGGACGATGGCGTATTCCGGCGATAACGGATCATGAGATGAGGCGCTCGCGCCTCAAGCAGGGTGGCACCGCGAAACCTTCGCCCCTACGGATGGGACGGAGGCGTTTTTTATCAGAGCGGAAAGCGGCGATAAAGCGCAAAGCGAGATACTCTACTTTGCGATGAATGTGGCACCGCTTCCCACTTTCCTCAGTATGCGGCCATTGAGAATGCCACCCTCCACACTCCAAATTACACTTTCAATTCCGACCGAAGGGAGAAATTACCATGTTGACTCAGGCACCCAAGGGCACGCAGGACCTGCTGCCCCAGGCATCCTACCGCTGGCAGCGCATCGAGCAGAGCATGCGCGATGTCTGCGCCCTGGCGGGGTATCGGGAGATCCGCACCCCCATCTTCGAGCACACCGAGCTGTTTCAGCGCGGCGTGGGCGACGCCACCGACGTGGTGCAAAAGGAGATGTACACCTTCAACGACAAGGGCAATCGTTCGATCACGCTGAAGCCGGAGGGCACGGCGGGCGCGGTGCGCGCGTTCATCGAGGCGCATATGTTCGCCGATACGCTGCCCTGCAAGCTGTACTATGTCTCGAGCCCCTGCTTCCGCTATGAAAAGCCCCAGGCGGGTCGCCTCAGGCAGTTTCATCAGAACGGCATCGAGGTGTTCGGCGCGAAGGACGCCAGCGTGGACGCGGAGATCATCAGTCGGGCGCTGAAGGTATTGAGCGCCAACGGCATCGACGGCCTGAGGCTGACCGTCAATTCCATCGGCTGTCCCACCTGCCGCAAGGCCTATCTGGAAAAGCTGAGGGATTATTTGCGGCCGAAGCTGCCCGACCTGTGCAAGACCTGCCAGGAGCGCTTCGAGCGCAATCCCATGCGCATACTGGATTGCAAAGAGGACGCCGGGAAGCTCGCCGACGCCCCGGCGATGCTGGACAACCTGTGCGAGGACTGCGCGGGCCACTTCGAAAAGCTCCAGGGCTATCTGAGGGCGATGGATATCCACTATGAGATCGATCCGCGGATCGTGCGCGGCCTGGACTACTACACCAAGACCGTGTTTGAAATCATCACCGACACGCCCGACGGCACGCCGCTGACCGTCTGCGGCGGCGGACGCTACGACGGCATGGTGGAGGAGCTGGGCGGCCCCGCCACCCCCGGCATCGGCTGGGGCATGGGCGTCGAGCGAATGCTCATGGTGCAGGATATGCGCGGCACCGCTGCCGAGGCCCCCGCGCCGCTGGACGCGCTGGTGGTCACGATGGGCGACGAGGCCCGCCTTGAGGGCGTGAAGCTGGTGGACGCGCTGCGCGACAGGGGCGTGAAGGCAGACCTGGATCACGCCGCCCGCAGCATGAAGGCCCAGTTCAAGTACGCCAATAAGCTCGGCGCCAGGAAGGTAGTCGTCATCGCCGGCGACGAGCTGGAAAAGGGCGTCGTCAAGCTGAGGGATATGGAAAAGAGCAGCGAAGAAGAAGTCTCGAAGAGCGAAATCGTGGAGCTGCTGGCAAAGGGACTCTGATGTTGAGGCTATCCTGAAAGCGACAAAGGCTGCCCCTTTTAAGAGACGCCCTTGAGAATAGTCCCGAGACGCCTTTTCACCTAACTTAAATTCATAGCGACTATATATCTTACAAGGAGGAAACGACAATGCTTTCCCACAAGCGCGATCATTATTGCGGTCTTTTGACCGAGAAAAACGTCGGCGAAACCGTCCACCTGTCCGGCTGGGTACAGCGCACCCGCGACCTGGGCGGCGTGGTATTCGTATGGCTGCGGGACCGGGAGGGTCTGGTGCAGCTGGTGTTTGACAACGCCGTGTGCGACGCGGAGACCTTTGAGCTGGGCCGCTCGCTGCGCGGCGAATATGTCGTGACCGTCGTCGGCGAGGTGAAGGCCCGCGACGAGGGCGCGATCAACCGGGAGCTGGCCACCGGCACCATCGAGGTGTTCGTAAAGGAGGCCGCGCTGCTGAACAAGAGCGAGACCCCGCCGATCTACATCGACGACAAGGTGGATGAGAACGAGCTGGTGCGCTTGAAGTATCGCTACCTCGACCTGCGCCGCCCGTCGATGCAGGAGAAGCTGCGCCTCAGGAGCAAGGTAGTCAACTGCATCCGCTACGCGCTGGACGAGGCGGGCTTCACCGAGGTGGAGACGCCCATCCTCTCAAAATCCACGCCGGAGGGCGCGCGAGACTTCCTGGTGCCCAGCCGCCTGCATCCCGGCACCTTTTACGCGCTGCCCCAGAGCCCGCAGATCTACAAGCAGCTGTTGATGCTGGCCGGCTTTGACAAGTACTACCAGATCGCCCGCTGCTTCCGCGATGAGGACAACCGCGCGGACCGCCAGCCGGAGTTTACGCAATGCGACATCGAAATGTCCTTCATCGACGAGGAGGACATCTACGGCGCCGTGGAACGCGTATTCGCCCGCATTTTCAAGGAGATCAAGGGCATCGACCTGCCCCTCCCCCTGCCCCGCATGCCCTGGATCGAGGCCATGGAGCGCTACGGCTCCGACAAGCCCGACACCCGCTTCGGCATGGAGCTGATCGACCTGACCGACAAGCTGGGCAGCACCGGCTTTGTGGTGTTCGACAGCGCCATCGAAAGCGGCGGCCGCGTGGAGGCCATCAACGCCAAGGGGCTGGCCACCATGACCCGAAAGCAGATCGACGGCTACGCCGAGTTCGTCAAGACCTATCGCGCCAAGGGTCTGCCCTATATGACCTTCACCGCCGACGGCGGCGTCAAGAGCAGCTTCAACAAGTTCATGACGCCGGAGCTGGTGGAGACCGTGCGCGCGGCCGTGAATGCCGAGCCGGGCGACATCGTGTTCTTCGGCGCGGACAAGAAGAGCGTGGTCTGGCAGGCGCTGGGCGCGCTGCGATGCGAGATCGCCCGCCGCAACGACATGATCGACCACGACAAGTACAACCTTTTCTGGGTCACGGAATTCCCGCTGTTTGAGTACAGCGAGGAGGAGCAGCGCTGGGTCGCCGCCCACCATCCCTTCACC
>JAFVBK010000102.1 GCA_017480045.1 Clostridia bacterium | reverse complement strand
GGGCCTGGACATGGGCGCGGAGGACTACATGACCAAGCCCTTCGAGATCGAAGAGCTGCTGGCCCGCATCCGCGCCGCGCTGCGCAAGACGGAGCGTCGCGCCGCCGACACGAAGGTACTCTCCACCGGAGCGCTGGTCATGGACGTGGACCGGCACACCGTCGCCTTTGGCGGTCATCCCATCGAATTGACCCAGCGGGAGTTTGACCTGCTGCGGGTGCTGCTGGAAAACAAGGGCATCGTCCTCAGCCGCAATACCCTGATGGAGCGGGTGTGGGGCTACGATTACATGGGCGAGACCAACATCGTGGATGTGTATGTTCGCTACCTGCGCGGCAAGATCGACGACGCGTACGGCGTGAAGTTGGTGCAGACCGTGCGCGGCGTGGGCTATGTGATCAGGGAAGGATAGTTCTGATTTATCTCGGTCTTCGTCTGAGGGATTAGAAGCTATACCGGCTGCCGCGCTTTTGTAGGGGCGGCGTTGCGCCGCCCGCCAAAATCCAAGCGCAATACTACGCGGCGGCAATTGGGAGCCCGGCGCCGTCGTGGGGCGGGCGCCGAAACGGCGCCCCTACGCCTGGAGATGGGTTGCTCGCAGAAGATATGGATGATTCGCGTATAACTTTCGCGCACAGCCTACTTTGACACCACTCTCCGCACTATTTTGATTTATCGCGGAGAGATAAATCAGAAGCAAAAGAGGGGGCTCGCCATGAACGCCAACCGCAGATTCAATTCCATCGCCCGGCGCATTCATCGCTCGTGGCAGTGGAAACGGCTGTGGCAGATTCTGTGGTTGAATCTGCTGGCGCTGCTGACGTGTCTGGCGGCCTATCTCTACGTGCAGGAGACGGCGGTGACGGGCGCGTTCGCGGGGTGGCGGCTGCCCAGGGCGCTGCTGATGGATGAAACCCTGACTGGCGGAGCGGCGCTGCTGCGGAGCCTGACCTATCAGTTCACATGGCAGGCGGAGCGCCATCTGGTGCCGCTGGCGGGCTTCATCGATCTGGCGATCAAATTCGGCGGGCCGCTGCTGGGCGTGGAGCTCGTTTCATGGCTGCTGGGCTTCTTCGGCAGCGCGAAGGGGGCGCGGCGGCTATTGCAGCCCCTGGATCGCATGGCGCAGACCGCCCAGCGCCTGACCGACGAGGCCAGCGCGCGTCGCGCCGCCGAGCGGGAACAGACCTGGCGGGGCGTGGACGAGGCGAAGTTCCACAGCCTGGAGCACGCCATTGAGCAGATCGACATCGGCGACCGGCTGTCCACCGGCGACAAGGATTTGCAGGGGCTGGAGGACGCTATCAACGACCTGCTTTCCCGCATGCACGCCGCCTATCGCCAGCAGGCCCAGTTCGTCTCAGACGCCTCCCACGAGCTGCGCACGCCCATCGCGGTGATTCAGGGCTACGTGAAGATGCTGGACCGCTGGGGCAAGGACGACGAGAAGGTGTTGGAGGAATCCATCGCCGCCATCAAGACCGAGACCGAGCACATGAAGACGCTGGTGGAGCAGCTGTTGTTTTTGGCCCGCGGCGACAGCGGCAGGCAGCAGCTGAACCCGAAGCCGATGGACCTGGCGGCGCTGATTCAGGAGCTGCTGGGGGAATACCGGATGATCGACGAGGCCCACGAATGGCGGCAGGGCGCGCTCGCGCCCGCGGCGGTGCGGGCCGACCCGGCGCTGATCAAGCAGGCGGCGCGGGTGCTGATCGACAACGCGGTGCGCTACACGCCCGCGGGCGGCTCCATCCGGCTGTCCGCGGGTGTCGAGGGGAGCCGGGCATGGCTTGAGGTGCAGGACGGCGGCATCGGCATCGACGGGGCGGATGTGCCGCGGATATTCGATCGCTTTTTCCGCGCCGATCCCGCCCGTGCGCGCCAGAGCGGCGGCACTGGCCTGGGCTTGTCCATCGCTCGCTGGATCGTGGAGCGCCACGAGGGCCACTTCGAGGTGGTCAGTCGTCCGGAGCTGGGCACGCGGATAAGGGTGTATCTGCCTGCGCGCGCGGACGGGGAACAATTTGACAATTAACAATATCTTAATTGACATAGCGCCGTTAAAGGCGTATAACAATAGCAGATCGCAAGATCAGGTCTTCGGGGCAGGGTGAAATTCCCGACCGGCGGTAAAGTCCGCGAGCCTCAGAGCAATCTGGGGTTGAACCGGTGCGATTCCGGTACCGACGGTGAATGCCAACCCGTTCCTGAAGCACTGCCTGTGCGGGCGCATTTCAACCGCTTCTGTTTTGGATTTCCTCGCCTTGCCTCCAGTAGGGTATCGGAAGTCCGCCTTGAATCGGCAAAAACCGCGCCGCCAGGTTCAGTGCTCCAGAAACGGCTTGACATGAGTCTGGATGGTAGAAGACGACGACGCGCATGCAGCGCCTGTGAAATGGTCCACGCCCCGGGACGATCCCGCGGGCGTGTTTCTTTTGCGGCAAAACGCCGCGACCCAACGAGGAGGTTTCATCAATGACTCAAACCGCTGTAAAAAACCGCAGAATCACCCTGATGGCCATGCTGGCCGCGATGGCCTACGTCGCCATGCTGATCACTCGGCCGCTGCCCGCCGTCGCGGGTTTCCTGAGCTACGATTTGAAGGATGTCATCATCGCCATCGCGGGCTTTATACTGGGTCCGGCGGCGGCGCTGCTCATCACGCTGGTGGTCTCCCTGATCGAGATGGCGACGGTCAGCAGCACCGGCCCCATCGGCCTCTTGATGAATGTGCTGGCCACGGCGGCCTTCGTGCTGCCCTCGGCGGTGCTCTATCGCCGCAATCGCACGCTGAAGAGCGCGGCGCTGGGCCTGGGCCTGGGCGTGCTGTTGATGACGGCGGTGATGCTGGCCTGGAACTACATCATCACGCCGCTGTACATGAACGTGCCCCGCTCGGTGGTGGCCGGGATGCTGATCCCCACGTTCCTGCCCTTCAACCTGATCAAGGGCGGCCTGAACGCCGGCATCACGATGCTGCTGTACAAGCCCCTCTCCGGCGCGCTGAAAAGGCTGATGCCCGCCTCCGCCGGCGCGGAGAGCCAACCCCGGCGCTTTAACCTGACGGCGACGCTGGTGTCGGCCTTCGTGGTCGTGACCTGCGTGATATTGTTCGTGCTGATGGCGAGATAGCTTCCAAAGGCTTCTCCTCAAGGGGAAGCCAAACCGTTCAAATACAAAAAACACCGCCCGGTTTCGGACGGTGTTTTCGCGTTGCCTGCGGCTTATTCAGCGGCGGTCACAGCGGTGATGTGCGGATTCGCGCCGTTGTACCAGTAGAGGAAGCCCTCCAGGTCGATCACGTCGCCCACGTTCAGCGCCTTGACGGCCTCATAAACGTCGGTGCCGGGGCCGCAGAGGTAGCTCTCCACGGTGAAGTTGTATACGTTGCCGTCCAGGGACACGTTGAAGTACAGGTCGTTGCCCTCTTCGCCGGAGCCGTCCCAGTTGTACAGGAAGGCATATTCGGTCTCGTCGCCCTCGATGGTGGAGGACTCCACGGTCATGCCCTTGAAGGACACCAGCTGGTTCATCTTCTCGGCCAGCTCGTCGGTGCCCAGCAGGTCGGTCACGTCCACGGGCTCGGCGATGTAGGTGTCGCCGTCGTCGATGATCTCAAAGCTGGAGATGTCAGCCAGCTCGACCTCGCCGGACCACTCGCTCTTGTAGCCGGTCGCCACAAACTTGGTGCCGGGCACCAGCTTCTCGGCGTCCTCTTCAGAGCAGGGGGTCTCATACAGGAAGTAAGCGCCATCCGCATCCGCGGCGTAGATGGTCACCTTGTCCTCCCACCAGGACTGATGGGCCTGCACATAGGCGGTGATGGTCACTTCGGTGTCCAGGTCGGCGGCGGCGTAGTCAGCGTAGCTGACGGCCTCCTCGGCCAGCGCGAACGCGCACAGGGACAGCGCCAAGGTCAGCGCCAGGACAGCAGCCAGAATTTTCTTCATGTTATTTTCCTCCTCTTCATTCGTGACGGGACGTCCCCGTCCAAAGGAACAACAATATTATACTACGATTCGATTATTATTCAATGAAACAGGACGGATTTAACAGGAAATTCTGATTTGTCACTTCGCGACAAATCAGAATAGTGCGGAGAGTGGAGTTGAAGCAAGCCGTACGCGAAAGATTATACGCGGATCATCCCCCGGTGTAGGGGCGCCGTTGCGGCGCCCGCCCGGTACATTGCGCATCGTACCATCCGGCGGGCGGCGAAACGCCGCCCCTACAAAAACGCGGCACATTCATCCCTGGCGCGAAGCAGCCCCACAAATCGAATTTACCGCTTCCTCATCCTTCCCGCGATTGCGAACGCGCCGAGCAGCACCCACACGCATACCAGCGTGATGATCAGCGCCTTGGAGCCGGCGGGCAGGGGGCCGAGGTCGCCGCCGGCGGTCATGCCGCTGCGGCCGGAGGACTGGTTGAGGCGATAGAGCGAGGCGGTGTCGTCGTAGAGCTTTTCGATGTAGGCGTCGTCCACGGTCTGCTTGCGGCGCACGGACTTGGTGACGCTCTCGATGAGCGCGCCCGCCGCGTCGCGCAGGGAGGCCGAGCCGTTGAATACCGGCGTGGTGAAGGTGTTGTCGGTGTTCTCCAGCAGCAGCTGGGCGGCCTGCAGCTTCACCGGGTAGTGCAGCGCGTCGCCGGCGTCGCTGTGAAGATATTCCTGGTAGGCGGCGTCGCTTTGAGCCTTGGACGTCACGGGCACGTAGCCCTCCGTCTCAGCGTAGGCGATCTGCACGTCGTTGGTCAGCAGGTATTGCGTGAACAGCCAGCTGGCCAGCACCTCCTGGGGGTCGGCCTTGTTGAACACGCACACGCTGGGGCCCTGGGAGATCATCTTCGGATGCTCCGGGTCGAACTGGGGCACCATGCGCACGGCGGTCTCGAACTCCACCAGGTTCTCCGGGCTGATGTCCAGAAGCGGCGCCTCCGTGCCCATCCAAGTGGCGCCCGCGGTGGAATCCACCGCGAAGATGCACTGGCCCGCGTTCAGGAAATTGGCGGGATAGCTGCTGATCTTGAAGGTGGAGAACGCGCCGGTCCTGGCGTGCTTTGCGATTTCAAGCAGCAATTCCTTGGTGGCGTCGTTCAGGATCAGGATCTCGCCCGCGTCGGTGGAGTAGTCCGCGTCCAGCTGGCGGAGCATCTGGATCATCATGTTGTCGGTGCTCTTGTAGATGAAGGGGATCATCACCTTCTGGCCGTTCACGGCGAACACGCCGTCGGCGTCCTGAGCCGTGGCGGCCTCGGCCACATCCCAAACGAAATCCCAGGTCAGCACCTCCGGCAGCTCGTAGCCCAGGGCCTCCACATAGGTCTTGTTGATGTACATGGCCTCAGTGGAGCGCATGTAGGGCACGGCGTAGGTGGCCCCGCCGAAGGCGCACTCCGCGAGGAACTGGGGGATCAGCTCGTCCTGGGCGGGGCCGTCGAAGCGCACCTCGCTGCCGCCCAGGCCGTACTTTTCGTCCGCGAACAGCCCGTCCAGCGGCACCACCACGTTGTCGCCGGTCAGGTAGGTGGCGATGTGGTCGGGGTAGGTGATGCACACGTTGGGCGTGGTGTTGGTGGAGATGTTGGTGATCACGTCGTTGTAGATGCGGCCATAGTCGGTGTACAGCTTCATGTTCACCGTGATGTTTGGGTACAGCGCCTCAAAGTCGGCGATGGCCTTCTTGTAGATCTCCGTCTGGGTCTTGTTGGTGTCGTTCTTGGCCCAGAAGGTGATCTCGTAGTTTTTGGCGGTATCGAATTCCGCGGGTACCTCGAAGCCCGCGCGGCCCTTGCTGCCGTGGCAGCCGGTGAGGGCGAGGGTCAAAAGGAGCAGCGCGAGGAGCAGAACGAGGGGTTTTTTATGCCCTCCCATCAAGGGGAAAGCCTTTGGAAAGAAGAAGCGATTTTTTAATCCCTTGTATCTCATTTCCAATCTGTCATTTTTCCAAATCATCCCTTGATTCCTCCCCTCGAAACGCCGGCCATGACCTTGTTGCGGAAGATCAGGAACAGCACGATCAGCGGCAGGGAGATGACCACCACCGCCGCCATCATGGCGGGGATGTTCTCTCGCCCAAAGCCGTTTTCGCGAATCTCCTGAATGCCGTTGGAGACCAGGAAGTAGGCGGGGTCGTCGGTCACCAGGCGGGGCCAGACGTAGCTGTTCCAGCACTCGATGACCTTGAGGATGACGATGGTGATGATCGTCGGCTTACAGATGGGCATCATCACCCGCGTGAGATACTTGAAGTCGGTGGTGCCGTCCACCTTGGCGGCGCTGTACAGCTCGTCGGGGATCTGGGCGAAGTTTTCGCGCAGCAGATAGATGTAGAATACCGACGTGACCGACGGCAGGATCAGGCCCGCGAAGCTGTTGCGCAGCCCCCAGTTGGTGATGGTCTGGTAGTTGGTGATGATCACCAGCTCGTTGGGAATCATCATCAGCGCCAGGAACAGCGAGAACACCAGGTTCTTGCCCCTGAACTCAAGCCTTGCGAAGGCGAAGGCCGCGGGCACGATCACGACCATCATCAGTCCGGTGGTGACCACGGTGAAGATGATGGAATTCAGGAAGTACCGCGCCAGGGGCACCTCGGAGAAGGCGCTGACGTAGTTGGCGAAGGTGGGCGTGAGGGTGAAGAACGTGGGCACGTATTCCGCGTTGTAGGCGCTGTAGCTCTTGATGGAGGTCAGCAGCATCCAGTAGTAGGGGAACAGCACCATCACGGCCCAGAAGGTGAGCAGCACGTAGGTGATTGCGCGCACAACCGCCTTGCGGGTGCGGGAGGCGCGCTCGATGTGGTCAAAGTTGTTTTGATTTGCCATGAATCCGCGCCTCCTTTAATAGTGAACGTTTTTCTTGGAAATCGACAGGTTGATCAGCGTGATCGTGAACACTACGGCAAACAGTATGATGGCCGCCGCCGAGGCGTAGGAGGGATAGCCGCCGCTGTCGCCATAGAGCATGTCGTAGACATAGCCCACGATGGTATTCATCTCCGCGGCGTTCAGGTTCGTGCCGAACAGGGCCACCGCGTCGCTGTAGGCCTTGAACGCGCCGATGAAGCCGGTGATGACCAGATAGAAGATCATCGGGCTGATCATCGGCAGCGTGATCTTGCGGAAGATGCGGAAGGAGGAGGTGCCGTCCACCTTGGCGGCGTTGTAGTAGTCCTGATTCACGCTGGCCAGCGCGCTGGTGAGGATCAGCACCTTGAAGGGCATGACCACCCAGATGGTGTAGAAGCACAGCACGAACATCTTGGCCCAGTAGGGGCCGTCGATGAAGTCGATGGGCCCCTTGCCGAACCAGGCCAGGATCAGGTTTGCCAAGCCGTCGGTGTAGGCCGTCTTTTTGAAGAGGATCATGAATACCAGGCCCACCGCCAGCGTGTTGGTCACGTAGGGCAGGAAGTAGACCGTCTGATAGAGCTTCCTGAGCGGCGTGATGCTGTTGAGCCCCACGGAGATGAGCAGCGCGATGATCGTGCTCAGCGGCACCGTGATGATCACCAGTATGAAGGTGTTTTTCAGCGCTTGCAGGAAATAGGGGTCGTGCAGCACATAGGAATAGTTGTACAGGCCCACGCCGAAGAAGGTCTGGCTGGCGGAGTTGTAGCCCTCCTCGAAGGAGTAGACGAACACGTCCACCAGCGGGTAGACCATAAAGAAGCCCAGGAACAGTATGGCCGGCAGCAGGTAGAGCCAGCCCTTCAGGTTGTTTTCGCGCTTATCCATGGGCATTTACCTCGATCCGTTCCTCTGTCTCGTGATCGAACAGGAACACCTTGTAGGGCTTTAACGCGAAGCGCACGGTCCGCGACTTCGTGTCCACGGTGTTCTCCGCGCTGATGATGGCGCGGATGGCGCCGGTGCCGGCGTTGGCGGCGTGGTCGCAGACCACGCTGATGTCCCGGCCCATGACCTCCACGCCGGTGAGCTGGCAGGTGAAGGGGCCGCTTTCATCCAGTATGAAGCCCTCCGGCCGCACGCCCGCCCAGACCGCGCCGTCCCGCGCGCCGGGGGCGTCCAGCACGGCCTCGTCGCCGATGAACAGCCTGCCGCCCCTGACATTGCCCTCAAATACGTTGATGGGCGGCGTGCCGAGGAACTTGGACACGAACAGGTTGATCGGGCTGTCGTACACGTCCTGAGGCTTGCCGATCTGCTGCACCACGCCGTCCTTCATCACCACGATCATGTCGGAGATGGACATGGCCTCCTCCTGGTCGTGGGTGACGAACACGGTGGTGATGCCGGTATCCCGCTGGATGCGGCGAATCTCCTCGCGCGTCTGAAGGCGCAGCCGCGCGTCCAGATTGCTGAGGGGCTCGTCCAGCAGCAGCACCCGGTGCATCTTCACCTCGGCGCGGGCGATGGCCACGCGCAGCTGCTGGCCGCCGGACATCTCGCCCGGCTTGCGCTCCATCAGGTTTTCGATCTGC
>JAFVBK010000101.1 GCA_017480045.1 Clostridia bacterium | reverse complement strand
TACCTGACCCCCGTCATGGTGGAGGGTACCTATCGCAACAAGAAGACCGGCGAGTACCAGATGGCAGTGGACGCGGACGGCAACCCCGTGCTGGACGAGAACGGCCAGCCGGTGAAGGCCATCGTCAAGCGCAAGATGTCCAAGAGCCAGGGCGATCCCTCCTTCGAGGACCTGCTGGGCGAGGGCTACCTGGTGGAGGCCGTGATCAACTACCTGGTGCTGCTGGGCTGGAGCCCGAGGGGCGAGCGGGAGTTCTACACGCTGAAGGAGATGGAGGAGGTCTTCGACCTGGAGGGCCTGAGCAAGTCCCCCTCGGTGTACGACATCCAGAAGCTGAACAGGTTCAACACGGAGTACATCCGCAAGCTGACCCCCGAGCGCTACCTGGAGCTGGCCACCCCCTGGCTGGCCAAGGCACTGGACCCGGAGAAGTTCGACTTCAAGCGCCTGGCGGAGCTGCTGCAGAACCGCACCGAGGTGTTCAACCAGCTGCCCGGCATGGTCGCCTTCCTGGCGGAGCAGCCCGAGTTCGGCCCGGAGCTGTACGTGAACAAGAAGCAGAAGTCCACGCTGGAGAGCGCCAAGGCCGCCCTGACCGCGGCGGTGCCGCTGCTGGAGGGCATCGGCGATTGGACCGAGGCCGAGCTCCACGACCGGGTGATGGAGGCCATTCCCGGCCTGGGCATGAAGAACGGCCAGTTCCTGTGGCCGCTGCGCATCGCCATCTCCGGCCAGATGTCCACCCCCGGCGGCGCGTTCGAGATCGCCTACCTGCTGGGCAGGGACGAGACGCTGCGGCGCCTCAAGGCGAGCCTGGAAAAGCTCTGATCCATCGAATGACTTCACTGAGCGACCTCATCCGCCGGTACAGCGCCGGCGGGTGAGGTCGTCTTCCACCAAAGCGACGCAAGGAAGAACGCCATGTCCAACATCATTGAAATCACCCACCTCGACGCCCCGGAGCTGGCGGCCTACGTCCGGCTGACGGAGGCCCAGCTGAGAAACCGCCTCCACCCGGAGGCCGGCCTGTTCATCGCGGAGAGCCCGAAGGTGATCGGCTACGCCCTGGACGCCGGCTATGCGCCCGTCTCCCTGCTGATGGAGCGCAGGCACATCGCGGGCAAGGCGGCGGCGCTGATCGAGCGGGTGGGCGACGCGCCCGTCTACACGGCGGACAGCGCCCTGCTGGAGCGCCTGACCGGCTACCCGCTGACCCGGGGCGTGCTGTGCGCCATGAAGCGGCCCGCCCTGCCCACGGTGGAGGCCGTCTGCCGGGACGCCCGCCGGGTGGCGGTGCTGGAGGGCATCGTGGACACCACGAATATCGGGGCGATCTTCCGCTCGGCGGCGGCGCTGGGCATGGACGCGGTGCTGCTGTCGCCCACCTGCTGCGACCCTTTGAACCGGCGGGCGGTGCGGGTGAGCATGGGCACGGTGTTTCAGGTGCCCTGGGCCTGGATGGGCGATTCGCCTGCCGACTGGCCGGAGGCGGGCCTCGCGCGGCTGCGCGCGCTGGGCTTCACGATCGCCGCGCTGGCGCTGACGGAAGATGCCCTGCGCATTGACGATTCCGCCCTCGCCCGGCGGGAAAAGCTTGCGCTGGTACTGGGCACCGAGGGCGATGGTCTCGCTCCGGCAACCGTTGCCCGCTGCGATTTCGCCGCGCGCATTCCCATGACCCACGGCGTGGATTCGCTGAACGTCGCTGCCGCCGGGGCCGTGGCCTTTTGGGAATTGAGAATCCGATAGAATCTGCACAGCGCTTTGCGTTTTTTATTTCTCTTAAAAACGCGCTGTAGAAGAACCCTTTTATTTGGCCGCGGGTACATAGCTGAATATCGTTGATTTCAAGGAAAGAGCCGGTCCGAAACCCTTCGGACCGGCTCAAATGTTGCGCGACCTCCCTTACGGCTGCTGCGTATAGTCCGTGAAAATCGCCTGTACGGTCTGCCCGTCTATGACGGCGGCAGGATCGGTGGGGTCGATGACCGTCAGTCCCAGTTCGTACTGCTCGTTGACGCGGGTCTGAAACTCGTATATGGCCCCAAGGGTCGTCTGGTCCAGCACGCCGGGCTCCGCGTCGCCCGACAGCAGGCCCAGGCTGTACAGCCGCAGCTGCAGCTGCTGAATGGTCTCCGTGTCAGAGCTGGCGCTGATGGGGCCGGTGATCGCCTGCGTGGGCTGCGGCGTCTCCTCCGGTTCGGGCGTGGGAGCCTCGGTGGGCTCCGCCGTGGGGGAGGGGATGCCGAAGCGGGTGCTGCTCCAGCGAATGTCATCCTGAGCGCCGTTTGCGGGCATCGCGCCCACGTAGATGGTATATATGCCCGCGGGCAGGCTCGCGGTGCTCACGGTGCGGCTGGTGTCGGTGGTGGTGCCCAGCTCCTGGCGCTCGCCGGCCTGGTTCTCCACGTAGATGGTGTAGCTCTCCACGTTGCCGTCGGCGTTCCAGCTGAGGATGATGGAGCTGTCCGTCATATAGGGCACGCCGTCGCGCTGCACGGCGGTGCCGCCCAGGTTGATGACGGGATTGCCGATGGGCGCCGCTGTGGGCGCGGGCTCCGGCGTGGGGGCCTCGGTAGGCTCCGGCGTGGCCTGGACCGGGCGCGTGAACTGGGCGCTTGTGATCACCATGTCCGCCTCAGTGCCGTTGACGGGCACCGCGCCGACGGAAAGCGTGTAGAGTACGCCCTCCCGCATGTTGTCAGCGCGCAGGCCGACGCTGGTCTCGGTGGTCTCCTGGCTGGCGATTTCGCCGCCGTTCTCGTCGGATATGCGCACCAGATAGCGGTCAACATCGCCGTCGGCGCTCCAGCCGATCTGGAAGGTATCGTCCTCTATGGTGATTGGGCTGCCGCCAGCGGGCATGCCCGCGATGCTGATGCTTGGCGCGGAGACGGTGCCCACCACCGGCTCCGGCGTGGGGGCCTCGGTGGGTTCGGGCGTGGGCTCCGGCGTGGGGGCCTCAGTGGGTTCCGGCGTGGGGGTTTCCCGCTGGGGCAGCGTGAATTGGACGTCCTTCCAAACGATGTCCGCCTCAGCGCCCCGTGCCGGCAGCACGCCCAGGCGCATGGTGTAAACCTCGCCGGGGGTCATTTGGGCGGTATTGACGTTGAAGCTGGTGACCTCGGTGGCCTCCTGAGAGACGATGGGGTTGCCGGCGCTGTCCGTCACGTAGACGTAATAGCTGTCTATGTCGCCGTCCGCCCGCCACTGTACGCTGAACGCGCCGTCGGCGACGGCGATGATATCATTGCCCGCGAGCGTATCGCCGAACTGAATTTCGATATCGCCTACCGCGCCGACGCCCTGGGGCTCGGCGGGCGTCTGCTCGCCCTGATCGACGGTATAGTCGTGATCATAGGCGTATTCCAGCGCCTGCCGCGTGCGGTCGTCCACCTGACCGGTGACGGGGAGCGTGTCCTCGCCCTGGACGCTGTTCACCCATTCCTGGAAGCGCTTCACGGCTTCGACGGTGCCGTCGTCGTACACGCCGGTTTCGCCGCCGCTCAGCACGCCTACGGACGCGAGCATCTGCTGGACGTAGCGTATGGATTCGGGGTCGGAATCCGCGCCGACGCTGATCTGGCCGCCTTCGCCGCCTTCGGCGGGCGCTTCGGGCTCCGGCGTGGGGGCTTCAGTGGGCGCGGCGGTCGGCTCAGCGGTGGGCGCTTCCGTCGGCACGGGCGTGGGGGCCTCAGTGGGCACGGCGGTCGGCTCAACGGTGGGCGCCTCAGTGGGCTGCTGCATGGTCATGTCGTGATCATAGGCGTATTCCAGCGCCAGCCGCGTGGCGTTGTCCACCCGACCGGTGACGGAGAGCGTGCCCTCGCCCTGGACGCTGTTCACCCATTCCTGGAAGGCCTGCACGGCGCGGGTGGTGCCGCCGCCGTATACGCCGTCCACACCGCTTTCGCTCAGCGCGCCCACGGACGCGAGCATCTGCTGGACATAGCGGATGGATTCGGGATCGGAGCTGGCGTCGACGGCGATGTCTCCGCCCTCCTCCGGGTCGACCGGCTCCTCCGGCTCCGGCGCGGCGGTGGCTGTCGCGGTGGCCGTCGCGGTGGGCGCGGCCGTGGGCGC
>JAFVBK010000100.1 GCA_017480045.1 Clostridia bacterium | reverse complement strand
CCCTTCTCGGACAGGGCGCGGATCACGGCCTCCTTGCCGTCGGGCAGCACGCCCGCGATCACGTCATCCACACCCGCCTGCGCGCCGATGGCCTTCGCCGTCCGGGGGTTGTCGCCGGTGAGCATCACCACACGGATGCCCATGTTCTGTAATTCCGTGACGGCCTGGGGGGAGTCCTCCTTGATGACGTCCGCCACGGCCACGATGCCCGCCAGTTTTCCATTCTCGGTGAACAGCAGCGGGGTCTTGCCCTGCCCGGAGAGGGCCTCGATTTGTTTCGATAGCTTTTCGGGGATGCTGACCTGGCCCGCGATGTATTTCGCGCTGCCGCCCAGCACCACCTTCCCGCCTAGCTTCGCGGTAATGCCGTTGCCGGGCAGGGCGGTGAAGTCGGTGACTTCATCGGCGGCGATGTGCCTGTCCTCCGCCTGCGCCAGGATTGCTTTTGCCAGCGGGTGTTCGCTGCGCTTCTCAATGGAAGCCGCCAGCTTCAAAAGCGACGCCTCGTCATATCCCTCCGCGGGCAGGACATCCGTCACTTTCGGCTCGCCCAGGGTGATGGTGCCGGTCTTGTCCAGCGCAACGATCTGCGTTCGCCCCGTCTCCTCCAGCGACGCGCTGGTCTTGAACAGTATGCCGTTCTTCGCGCCCATGCCGTTGCCCACCATGATGGCCACGGGGGTCGCCAGGCCCAGCGCGCAGGGGCAGGAGATCACCAGCACGGAGATGCCCCGCGCCAGCGCGTAGCCGATCTCCCGGCCTACCAGCAGCCAGACGATCGTGGTGACGATGGCGATGCCGATGACCACCGGCACGAACACGCCGGACACCTTGTAGGCGATCTTGGCGATGGGGGCCTTGGTGGCCGCGGCGTCGGAGACCATTTTAATGATCTGGGAAAGGGTGGTGTCCTCGCCCACGCGAGTGGCCTCGCACTTCAAATAGCCGGACTGGTTGATGGTCGCCGCCGACACGCCGTCGCCCACGGCCTTGTCCACTGGGATAGATTCGCCGGTGAGCGCAGCCTCATTCACGGCGCTTACGCCCTCGATCACCACGCCGTCCACGGGGATCGATTCGCCGGGCTTCACGGCGAACACGTCGCCGCGCTTCACCTGCGCGATGGCAACCTCAACTTCCTGACCGTCCCGGATCAGTACGGCGGTCTTGGGTGCAAGCTTCATGAGTCCCTTCAAGGCGTCGGTGGTGCGGCCCTTGGCCCGCGCCTCCAGCGTCTTGCCCACGGTGATCAGGGTCAATATCGTGGCGGCGGACTCAAAGTAGAAGTCCATCATGTAGGCCATCACGGCCTCGGAGTCGGCGTTCACCACGGCCTTGGTCATGGCGAACAGCACGTAAAGGCTCCACAAAAACGCCGCCGACGCGCCCAGCGCCACGAGGGTATCCATGTTGGGCGCGCGATGGATGAGGGCCTTGAAGCCGCTGACGAAGAACTTCTGGTTGATGACCATGATCGCTCCCGTCAGCACCAGCTGCACCAGGCCCATGGCCACGTGGTTGCCGTCGAACCAGGCGGGCAGCGGCCAGCCCCACATCATGTGGCCCATGGACAGGTACAAGAGGGGGATCAGCAGGATCACCGAGGCGATCAGGCGCTTTTTGAGCACCGGCGTCTCCCTGTCCTTTAAGACTTCCTCGTCCGCCGAGGCGGCGGAAGCGGTTTCGGCCCGCTTCAGCGACGCGCCGTAGCCCGCCTCTACCACAGCCTGGATGACGGCCCCGGGCGCGGCGGTGCCCTCCACGCCCATGGAATTGGTGAGCAGGCTCACCGAGCAGGCGGTGACGCCGGGCACCTTGCTCACGGCCTTTTCCACCCGCGCGCTGCACGCGGCGCAGCTCATGCCGGTAACGTTGTATTGTTCCATAACACAGCTCCTCATGTTTGGTGAGGAAACAATATCATAGTATTTTAGTAGGAATATTATATTGCTATGAACACACTGTAAACAAATACCCGGACAGGGTATTTACAGGCCGACAGCCCTCAATCCTTGGTCGAGGTCCGCGATGATGTCTTCCACGTCCTCCAAGCCGACGCTAAACCGGATGAACCCCTTGCGGAATTTCTCTGGATAGAGCGCGATGCGCTCGTCATAGCTGGGCTGGGGGAAGATCAGGCTCTCGTCGTGGCCCAGGGAGACGGCAAAGGTGACGACCTTCAAGGCCGCGCAAAAGCGCTCCACGGTCTTGTCGTCGGTATCGAGGCCGAAGGAGATCACGCCGCCATAGCCGTTCTTCATCTGTTTTTTCGCCAGCGCGTGGCCCGGGTTGCTCGGCAGACCGGGGTAGGATACGAAGGTGACGTTCTTGCGTTGCTCCAGCCACTCGGCGACCCTTTGGGTGGATTCGTTGATCTGCCGCATGCGCAGCGGGAAGGTGACGGAACCCCGGAAGATCTGCCAAGCGTTGAAGGGGCTGATGACGGAACCCACGTTCACCTGGGCCTCATAGCGGATGCGCTCCATGGTTTCCAAATTGTTGGAGATGATCGCGCCGCCCTGGGCGTCGCCATGGCCGTTGATGAATTTGGTCAGCGCTTCCACCACGAAATCCGCGCCCAGGTCCAGCGGCCGCTGGTTCAGCGGCGAGGCGAAGGTGTTGTCCACGGAGAGGATCGCGCCGTTTTCATGGGCGATCTTCGCGATGGCGGCGATGTCCGTCACGCCTACGGTGGGGTTGTCCGGAGTCTCGATGTGTACCAGCTGCGTGCCGGGGGTGACGGCCCTTTTGACGGCCTCCAGGTCGGTCATGTCCACCATCACGGTATCGACACCGAACTTCACGTTGAACAGCTCATGGAACATCCGGTAGACCGCCATGTAGCTGACCTTGGGATAGACCACCCGGTCGCCGGACTTCAAGAGCGTCCAGAACAGCGCATGCAGAGCGCCCACGCCGCTGGCCAGCACGATGGCGTCGTCCGCGCCGTGCAGCGCCGCGATCTTTTCTTCCAGCCAGTGCTGGTTGGCGTTGCCGTTGCGGGCGTACATCAAAAGGTCGGTGGAGGAATAGTTGACCTTGGACAGGTCGTCCGGCAGCTTGTAGCTGTTGGCCATGTGCAGCGGGCGGCGCACCGCGCCGGTGCCCTCGTCGTAATCCGTGCCGGCGTGCACGGCCTGCGTATCGATGCCGTAATTCGTGAAGCGATTTTCCTTCTTTGCCATGATGTTTTCTCCTGCTGTTCATGAGTGATTATGGGATATGATCGTTCTACGCAGCCTTTTGTGCCCTGGCGCGGCGGGTCAGTCGGCGTATGTTTTCGGTGGAGAAGCCCATGGGGCAGATGGTGCACCAGGTGCGCGGGCGGAACAGTATGCCCGAAAGCAGCGCCAGGGCGGTCGCTGTCTCCATGAAAATCAAGACCGCGTTTCCCAGCGCATATATGCCCTTGGGAATCACCAGCACCAGCATCACGGCGAAGCTTCCCATCATGCAGGCCCAAACGGCGAAACGAAAGCCACGCTTATGAAAGAGTCTTGGAATCGGCAGGCCGAAGTTGATTACACTGCCGACCTTTCCGATAAAGGAGCCCCTGGGACAGACGCGGGCACAGTGCATCTTGCCGCTGCCGGACAGGGCAATGAGGATGGGCGTAAACATGCAGATGAAGCCGAACAGTCCGAACGGCTTCCAGATATTGGCGATGGTCATCCAGACAATGGTGATGATCCACGACCACCGCTGAAGGGACGGAATCCACCGCTTGCCTTCTACGACGATTAATTTGGACATGGGCGCCTCCTTGCGCGATCATGCTGTTTTCTTTTTTGGAGCGTCTGAAGCGGGGGCGGCGGTCGGCGGTTCATCCGAAGCGGTCTCGACCCCCAAATAGCGCTTGATCTCACGAATATACTGCGCACCAAGATTGGAAAGCGATGTGTTTTTCCGCGTGAGATAGCCGACTTCCATGCGTCCGTAGGGATTGGCCTGGTCAGACTGATAGGGAATCGCGATATAATCTCCGCCGTTCAATTCCTCACAGATGATGCCGGAACACAGGGTGTATCCATTCAATCCGACCATCAGGTTCAAGACGGTCGCGCGGTCGCAGACCTTTATGATTCGGCTGTACTCGTTGGTTGAGAGAATTTCCTCAGCCATGTAGAAGCTGCTCTGAGCGCCCTGCTCAAAGGAGATGCAAGGATAGGGCGCAAGTTCCTCAAATGAAATGCTGCTCCTGTCCGCAAGCGGATGGTTTTTCCAGATATAGACATAGGCGTCGCACAGGATCAGGGAATGAAAATCCAATTCATGATCCTTCAGGAGCTTTTCGATGGCCTTTCGGTTGTAATCATCCAGATAGAGAATGCCGATTTCACTGCGCAGGCTGGAGACGTCTTTTATGACATCCAACGTCCTTGTTTCACGCAGTGCCATTTGATATTCAGCGATGTTAAACTGCCTGGTCAGCTCGACAAAGGCCTTGACCGCGAAGGAATAGTGCTGGGTCGAAACGGCAAACTCCCATTTTCTTTTGGAAGAAAGACCATACCTCTCCGTCAACGCCGAATACTGTCCGAGCAGCTGTCGCGCATAAGGCAGGAACTCCGTGCCTTCGGCGGTCAACGTCACGCCCTTTCGGGATCGGTTGAAAATCTGAAAGCCCAATTCCTCTTCAAGATCGCGCACAGAGCTGGTCAGCGTCGGCTGGGCCAAATAGAGCTGCTCGGCGGCCTTGCTCATGGAACCGGCTTCTGAAATGGCGACGACGAAATTGATCTGTTGAATCGTCATGGTTGCTCACCTCCCCGCTTTAAACTTGAATGGGTAAGATTGCGGTCATTTTAATTTGAAAAAGGAGATTTGTCCAATATCGAAATTCAATCGTAAATAATAACCTCAGGTAATAAGGCTGGGGATGTGTCTGGGGCGATAGAGAATCCCTATGGACAGCAAACATTTTTTTGAATGACGGGAAGCATTGACTTTGTTTCTCACCCGTGTTACAATTCGAGACAAGTTCCGGCAAGTTCCGGAGCGTGGTTGGCTGACAAAACAGATTTGAGGCGCATACCGTTTCCTCCCTGCGAGGCGGTTGCGCCGTTTCTTTTGTCCGTCGCCTCCAAAGATATTTTCCGCCGTGATCTGCAGCACCCACAGGCGGCGAATATAGGTTCATGAATAATGCAGAAGGAGAGATCCATCATGAAGAAGAATCGCATCGTCATCGCGCTGGTTCTCGCGCTGATCCTGGCCGCGTCCGCGGCGCTGCCCGCCTTTGCGGAGGGCGAATACAAGTATCACATCACCATTCCCGGCAAGGGTGGGTCTCTGTGCAATTCGCCGACCTACGTGGCCTATGAAAAGGGCTTCTTCGCCGAGGAGGGCATCGACGTGGAGCTGATCACCTCCGACTTTGAACCCTCCAAGATCGGCCTGAACAACGGCACCATCTCCACCGTCAACGGCGATTTCCAGTTTTTCCCCGCCATTCAGGAGGGCATCGGCATGAAGATCGTGGACGGCCTGCACCAGGGCTGCATCAAGGTCGAAGTGCTGCCGGATTCCGAGATCAGCGGCGTCGAAGACCTGCGCGGCAAGAAGATCGGCGTGGACGAGATCGGCGGCACGCCCCATCAGGTCGCCCTGCTGTGGCTGGCCCAGGCGGGCATCGCCTCCACCGAGGTGGAGTTCTTGCCCTTCAATGACGGCACGCTGGAGGTCGAGGCCCTGAAGCAGGGCGCCATCGACGCCGCGGCGCTGTGGGATCCCTATGCCAGCGTGGTTGAAAACGAGGGCGAGGGCCGCGTGCTGCTGGACATCGGCGCGGACGCTCCCTTCGCGGGCCACTACTGCTGCTTCCTGTACGCCTCCAGCAAGATCATCGAGGAACAGCCGGAGCTGATCGCCGCCGAGCTGCGCGCCTACCACAAGGCCCAGCAGTGGATCGCCGAGAATCCCCAGGATGCGGTGGAGCTGATCACCTCCACCGGCTACGTGGCCATCGAGGATCTGGCGCTGGCCGAGGCGCTGGTGGCTTCCTACTCCTACCCGAACCACGGCCACAACGAAAACGTGGTGGACATCAAGGCGGACGTGGAGTTCTTCGCCCAGGCCCTGTACGACGTGGGTTTCCTGACCGATGACCCCGCCGAATTTGCCGAGAAGGCCTACGCTGAAATCGATCTGACCCTGGGACTGGAGTAAATGATCTTCTTCCCGTCTCCCCAATATGGCTTCCGGCGATACAATCCAGGGTCAGAGTATCGCCGGAGGCTTCCTATCAACGATCTATGCGGCGAATCCGATGAAAAGAATGAGGTTTTGAACATGGCACAATTCAAGGCGGCGCACCCGCTTCCAAACGCGATAGAGCTTCCAAAGGTCAATGCGGCAGCCCAGCCGGAGGATAGGGCGGGCTGGCCGCTGGTACGGGCGACGATCTTGACGCTCTCCGGTTTCCTGATCGCCATCATCGGAAATATCCTGGTGCCCCAGGTTGCCGAAGGCCTCAAGGACGATACCTATGCCCTGGGCAGGCTTGTGGTGGATCGAAACGGCTTCTATCGCATCGTACTGGGCACGGTCATGCTGATCTATCTGCTGGGTGCGGTTCGGGCGGTGTTCGATCCCGTCCGTCGGGAGAAATATCAGAATCAGGCGAAGTTCCGCTTCGCTGTCGGTATCGCGCTGCTGGCCTACGACATCGCGGGCACCAAGCTGAGGATCACAACACAGCCTTTTTTTCCCGGCCCCGCGCAGATCCTGGAGACCTTCCTGATCGATGGGCCGATTGTGCTTCAAAACCTCGGCTACTCCTTGCGCTTGTTCTCCACCGGATTCCTGGCGGGCGTCGTGCTGGGCATCGGCACCGGCATACTGATCGGATGGTTTCCGAAGGTCTATTACTGGGTACAGCCCGTCTTGAAGGTCAGCGGCGTGATCCCCGCTGTGGCGTGGATGCCCTTCGCGCTGACGCTGCTGCCCACGCCCTTCTGGGCCGCCGTATTCCTGATTGCCATCTGCTCCTGGTTCCCGGTGGCCTCCCAGGCGGCTTTCGGCATACAGACGACGCCGAAGACGCTGTTCGAGGCATCGCGCACACTGGGCGCGAGAACGCCGTTTCTGCTGTTCCGCGTGGCAGTGCCCAACGCCATGCCCCACATCTTCAACGGCATCACCACCGCCTGCGCGGGGTCGTTCACCTGCCTGGTCATGGCGGAGATGATGGGCCAGCCAGGTGGCTTGGGCTATTACATCAACGTGGTCAAGGTCTGGGCGGCCTATTACAAGGTATTTGCCACGATCCTGGTGATGGCCATCCTGTTCAGCCTGATCCTGGACGTGTTGAATGTGGTGCGTTCTTACGTGCTGCGCTGGCAGAGGGGGCAATTCAGATGAGCGATGTGGTGCTGAGCATCCGCGGCGTCGACCGCGTCTACACCGACAGCGGCAATCCACAGGCGGTGGGCGTGGAGGCGCTGCGGGGCGTGGATCTGGACGTCTATCGCGGCGAATTCCTCTCCATCATCGGTGCGTCCGGCTGTGGCAAGACGACGCTGCTTAGGCTGATCGGCGGCGAAAGGGCTGTCTATACCGACGATCAATAATGCAAAGAGCGGCTCCCGTTCATATGGAGCCGCTCATCAATTTGTATGCCTATCCCCGCACCAGTCCCGCACGGAATTCCTCGTTGATCTGGCGGAGCTCCTTTTCCCCATCGATGTAGGGCTGGTGGGTTTCGATCCGGCCGCCGCCGCGGTTGTCACAGCCGCTGCAAAACTCGCATTCCGTGCCGCAGACGGCCAGGGAGCGGTTGACGATGCGGATGCGCTCCTCCCGCGTGGTATCTTTGATCAGCACCGAACGAATCCCATCCATGGCTATCCCTCCTGTTTTGTTCCCACTCCTGGCAGCTTGCAAGTGCGCTTCATGGCCACGGCGCAGGCGATGTCGCCCAGCACGTTGCAGCAGGTCGCGCCGGCGTCCACCAGGATGTTCACGCTGACGTACATTCCCATGATGCCGGCGGGCAGCCCCGCGATGGCGGAAAGCGCCGCGAAGGAGGCGATGGCGCTGTTGGGCACTCCTGGCGCGCCAATGCTCAAAAGCGTGTTGCTCAGCAGCACCACGGCCAGCAGCCCGTAGGACAGCTGGGTGCCGGTGGCGTTGGCGAAGAACACGATCATGAAGGACATCACGATGGATACCGCGTCCATGTTGATGGTCGCGCCCAGCGGCAGCGCCAGCGCGGAGATCTCGTTTGGGACGCCCATCTCGTCGGCGCAGCGCTTGCTGATGGGCAGTGTGGCAGAGGAGGAGGCCGTGCCGAAGGCGTTCAGCGCCGCGGGCAGCACCGTCACGAAGAACCGCCGCATGCTGAATTTGCCGATGCCCTTCACGATCACCAGTCCGTAGACGATGACGATGTACAGGAACATCACCAGGTACAGCGTCCCCAGCACCGCCGCCAGGGAGAGGATGGTCTTGATGCCATTGGCGTGTACCGTGCCCGCCAGGGAGCAGAACACGCCCACGGGCGTGGTGTACATCACCGCGGAGACGATCTTCACGGAGATCTCGTCCACGGCCTCGCAAACCTTCACAAAGGGATCGGCCTTCTCGCCAAGGGCCAGGCAGGCGATGCCCACGATGATGGCGAAGGCCAGCACCTGCAGCATGTTGCCGTTCACGAAAGAGGCGAAGGGGTTGGCGGGGATCAGGTTTTTGAGCGTGTCTACGATGCTGGTGAACTCCGCGGCCTGCACCTCGGCCTCCGCCATCTCCACCGCCACGCCGGTGCCGATGCCCAGCGCCTTCGGCAGGAACAGACCGAGGAGGCTGGCGAACAACGTCGTGCCGATGAAGTACAGCAGGGCCTGGCCGCCTACCTTGCCGGTGGCAGACACGCTGCCGATGCCCTTGATGCCCACGATCAGCGAGCAGAACACCAGCGGGTAGATCATCATCGTCAGGCTGTGGAGGTAGACGGTGGAGATCAGGCTGGCGACGGGCTCCGCCCACGGGGGCATGACGAGTCCGAACAGCGCGCCGAGCACCAGCCCGACCAGTATGGCGATGCTCAATCGAATGGCCTTTTTGTTGGTTTTAAGGGGTGCCGCCATGCCAATTCTCTCCTTTTCCATCGCGCCCCAAAGGGCGTAAAATAGGATGCTGAACCGCCAATAAGCCGCGAACCCGATCCACGGCCCGAAGCTTACTTCACATAGTTACTATAGACATTCCATCGTGGCTTGTCCAATACCAAAAAACGATCTTTGGATATAAGGAAAGCATATTGCGGACGTGTTTCTCGGCAAGAAAAGGTCATGAGAGTAGGATGGAGCCATTCCACCTTGTCCTTTTTCACAATGAGATCAAACTCATTATCCAGCGCCATGAGGAAGGAATCAATTCAGATGCCAAGGGAGTTTGTTTCCCAATCGGCAACAAAGGCAAAACGGACACGATGTGGCTTTCACCTTCGATTGAATCAAAAGGGGGGGTGCAGAGCCATCATTACCTACGGGATTTGGCCAATGCTCATGTGTTCGAGAGGTCAAAACTGCTTGACAATTTAGCGAAATCATGATAAGATTGTGCTAAAGCAAGGAGGCGTTGAGGATGTCTCAAATCCGTCCTGTATCCGATCTGCGCAACAACTTCGCAGATATTTCCCGAACCGTACACGAGGCCAAGGAGCCTGTCATTCTCACGAAGAACGGCTATGGCGACATGGTTGTGGTGAGCTATGAGGAGTATCAGCGCATCCAGCACGAGCTGAGTGTCGTGGCGCAGCTCCGGGAAGCGGAGTGGGAGGCGAGGTCGACCGCGACCCGCTATACCCACAGCGAAGTCATGGAAAGCCT
>JAFVBK010000099.1 GCA_017480045.1 Clostridia bacterium | reverse complement strand
GTAAAGTGGTTCTTGGGCTCGGCCTGCTTGAGGGTCTCGTACACGGCCTTGACCATGGTGGGGTTGAATTCCTTGCTGCCCAAGCCATAGCGGCCGCCGACGACCACGATGCCCTCGCGGCCTTCCTCACGCAGCGCCGCCAGCACGTCCTCGTACAGGGGCTCGCCCAGGGAGCCGGGCTCCTTGGTGCGGTCCAGCACGGCGATCTTCTTGGCGGTGGCGGGGATGGCGTCCACAAAATACTTGGAAGCGAAGGGGCGGTACAGGTGGACCTTGACGACGCCCACCTTCTCGCCGGCCTTGAGCAGGGCGTCGATGGTCTCGTGGATGGTCTCGCAGGAGGAGCCCATGGACACGATCACATACTCGGCATCCTTGGCGCCATAGTAATTATACAGGTGGTATTCACGGCCGGACAGGTCCTTGACCTTGGCCATGTAATCTTCCACGATGGCGGGAACGGCCTCGTAATACTTGTTGGCCGCCTCACGGTTCTGGAAATAGATGTCGGGGTTCTGCGCGGTGCCGGCCTGATGCGGATGCTCGGGATTCAGGGCCATGGCGCGGAATTCCTTGACCTTCTCCCAATCCACCAGCGGACGGACCTCGTCGTCGTCATACGCGTCGATCTTCTGGATCTCGTGGCTGGTGCGGAAGCCGTCGAAGAAGTGCAGGAAGGGAACGGAGCCCTTGATGGCGGACAGATGGGCGACCAGCGCCATATCCTCGGCTTCCTGGACGCCGGAGGAGGCCAGCATCGCAAAACCGGTCTGGCGGCAGCTCATCACGTCGGAATGATCGCCGAAGATGTTCAGCGCGTGCGCGGCCAGCGCGCGGGCAGACACATGGAACACGCAGGGCAGCAGCTCGCCGGAAATCTTATACATGTTGGGGATCATCAGCAGCAGGCCCTGGGACGCGGTGAAGGTCGTGGTCAGCGCGCCGGCGGCCAGAGAGCCGTGCACAGCGCCGGCGGCGCCGCCCTCGGACTGCATCTCGGCCACATGGACCTTCTGCCCAAACAGGTTCTTCCTGCCCTGGGCAGCCCACTCGTCGATGTACTCCGCCATCGTCGAGGAGGGGGTGATGGGATAGATCGCTGCTACATCGCTGAATTTATAAGCGATGTGGCTGACGGCGCCATTACCGTCAATGGTGATCTTGCTTGCCATGGGGTACCTCCTTTGAATGTAACTTGCCTTAGGTAACGATACACGATATTCCGCTGAACGCACGGACATGAAAACAAAGCCATGCGGAATATGGCGCATTCTCCAAATCAATATTATACTGATAAGCAGCAAGCTTTGTCAAGCAAAGCGACGGCCCGCCAAGCGGATTCTCCGGATGAATTTGCGGAGAATTTACGGTTTTTTCAAAATCCCGGGCCGCCGCGCAGATCAGCGCGGCGGCCCGGATGATGTCATTGTGTTTTCAAATTCCAGTTCATATTATTGCAGCCGCAGCCCGTCCGCGGGCAGGAAACCGCGGGCGATATAGGTGCTGCCGCCCTCGCGGAGGTTATATTCGCAGTACACCCAATTGCGGTCCGCGTTCAGGAAGGCCAGCGCGGTGACCGTAATATGCTCAGACACGCTGGTGCCGCCGTACTGGATACTGCGGTCGGGGTCGTCCGTCGCGTCCACATAGCGAGTGGTCACGGCGGGCAGGTAAGCAAATTCAACCGCTGGGGTCCGCGCCTGGTTGGCTGCGGAGATCGCCGTCGGCTGCGTCCAGCCGTACCGATAACCGCCGTTGGCGTCGCTCGGATAGCGGATCATGATCCAACCGTTCTCCTGGCCGTAAATACGCAAATTGGTATCCAGGATACCGGTGTAGGCGTAGCCGGAGCCGTTGCTGTTCCACCGCCGCCAGTAGCGGTTGCCGGGGCCGGAATAAACGTCGGAATGTTTCACGCAGGGCACGCCGTCAAAATAGCTCATCACCGGCAACGCTCCAACCATCACCACAAAATCATCGCTGCGGCTGCCGTAGTTGTATTCATTTCCGTAGTAATCGATACAGATATGATTGTCCCGATCCAGGATATTATTGGCGACGCGCGGCGTGGGCACCGGGGTCGGCGCCGGCGTGGCCGTCGGCACAGGCGTGGGCTTGGACTCAGTCTTTTTCAGCGCATCCACGGGAATGTAGCCGCGCTGCCAGGTGCCGCCATGCTTGTACTCAACCAGCGCCCAGTCTCCCTCGACCTCGAACACGCGCATTTCCTCGCCCTTGCTGATGGAACCCTTGCGCTCGGCATAATTCGTGCCCGGACCGTAATACGCCTTGGTGGCCGTGACGACAGTGTCCTTCACATAATCCAGGCTTCCCTCCGGCACCGAGCCGCCGAGGTTGATCCGCTTGAGCCCCGTGTAGCAGCGATACAGCTTGCCATTGTTTCGGAACTCCACTAGGCACCACGGCGTCCCGTTGGTCGTGACCATATTGATCACCACGATGGACGTGCTCTGCGGCAGCGTGCCCAATTCCTCAGAATACTTCGTGCCAGGGCCGGACCGCGTCGCCATCTTTTGGTTCAGCGTGGCAGGGGTAGAGGCAAGAGATGGGAGGGCAACAGCCAGGATCATAAGTGCCAGCAGGATTGAAATGGTTTTTCTCATAGTCAAAGCTCCTTCTTTCATTTTTTATAAATTACACTCTTATATCTTATTTCTTATGATCGTTCTATCACTCATTTCAAAATGTCTATTCTGTTGCCACAAACCCATACCCCTTCATCCCGGCGAACTTTTGCGCGGCAGAACCCTTCGGGGCGTAGATCGTCAGAGACTTGTGACATTCAAAGAATGTATAATTGGAAATGGTTTTGAGGCTCTTGGGCAGCGTCACCTTGCGCAGCTGCTTGCAGCCCTGAAAGGCACGCAGACCGATTTCCGTCACACCCTCGGGAATCACAATTTCCGTCAAGCCTTCGCACAGGTAGAAGGCGTGATCACCAATGGTTTGCAGGGTAGAGGGAAGCTCGACGCGAGTCAGCCCCGGGCAATAACGGAAAGCATTTTTATCCAGCGCGGTCAGGCCTTCGGGCAGGATCACCGTTTCCACCTCGTAACGGGAGGAAAAGGCATTCAGCCCAATCGTGCGCACCGGATAGCCGTCGATCTCCGCGGGCACGCGCACCTCATAATCCGTTCCGATGTAGCTGGTGATATAAATGCCGCCGTTTCGGAGCTCATACTGATAATCGGCGGAAACGGGCCGGGGCGTCGGCGTCGCGACAGCCGCCTGATGATACGCCGCCCCCACCGCGCCGGCATACGCTTCGGCAATACTACCCGCGTGACCGGTGATCACCGTCGCAGCCGGGAAGCAGTTCTCACCAAGCTCCGTCACAGAGTCAGGCAGGAATACTGTGGTCAGCGCCTGGCATCCGGCAAAGGCTTCATCCTCGATCGTCTCCAGACGGGAGGGCAACGTGACCTCCGCCAGGGCAACGCAATCGCGGAACGCGCCCGCCCGAATCACCCGAACGCCCACCGGCAGCTTGACCGAACGCACGGTCTGATTGCCCGCAAACGCGCCGGGACCGACCTCCGTAACCACGTACCCATCCACGTTCCAAGGCATCTGTACCTCGGTCTGATTACCGTTGTAGGCTGTCACACAGGCGGTCCCATCCTCCAGCACACGATAGGAAAACCCGCCGTCCGCCTGCGCAGCAAAACCGCACAGACACAACAAAAGCACGCCGCATAATACACGGCACAGCTTACGCCAACGCCGCATTTCCCTTCCCCTTTCTAAAATCAATGTACAATATGAACTATTTTATTATAGCGCTGTTATCAATATAAATCAATCTTTATATGCGGGTATTCTTCCCGCCACATCGGAAAAACCGCGGTTATACGCTTGCGACAGGCGATTCAACCCATCGATCAGCTTATGCTGCGCTACAAAAAGGACCGATCAGGATCGCGGAACCCAAAATATTCCAAAGCAGCACATTCCCGCCTGTTGTGTTGCATGAGATGTTTCGCTGCTGACAATTGTTGGAAATCCGATCTCCAGCGCCATATAACCAAACCAGGTCGTAAATCCCCAATGTCAGCAGGGAAAAGATAATCCGCGCCAGGATACCACGTGTCGTTTTACCATCTCCCTCGCAAACAACATTCATATCTTTCGCATATTGACTCTAAAACCAAAGCGAATAAATCCCCAGCGTTAAAATGGAAAATATAATCAGCTTGCCCAGCGAACGATCTTCCCGCATATTTCGCTCTCCCTTCCTTCACAGAAAGGGCGGGAAGAGCCGACGATACGATTCGTTCTTCCCGCCCCATCATTCCATCATTATTATTATTGAATTTGGGTGATCATTATTTATTATTTCATGGCGTCCAGCATTGCCTTGAGCGAGACGCGATAAGCAGGCCAAGGCTCCTCGTTCCGCCAATAGCGCGCCAGGCCAGTCCCGTTGTTGAAATAGTCGTTATCCGAATAGGTGGTACGGTTGCAGATAAACAGGAGGGCGGTATCCTGACCGTTCAGCTCTTCGGCGATGGATACGGCTTGTCCAAACGCAAGATCGCTCTCCGGCGCGTCGAGGAATTCCGTAGTGATATCGGCAACATCGGTGAACCAGGCGACACATTCCGTAGAGGGGATATTGTTGACATAAGCCGGGTTACCGAAGTACTTATAATCCACCGTCACATTGCCGTCCGCCACGGTCACAGTCGCCTTGCCGCAGTTCTTGTTGTTCTTGTATGATACCGTGTAGTCGGTACCCTTCTTGAGAGTCTTGCCGCCGAGCTTAACAGTCGGCGCGGGCTTGAGAGCCTTGCCGGTGTAGGTCTTGTTGGCTGCCTTGACGGCAGCCTTGGAGATCGAGGTCTTGGCAGGAGCTTCGGGCTCCGGGGCAGGCATTGTCATTTTGAAGTCAGTCATCTTAAGCTTGACATCGATCTTGCAATCAAGATCAATACCCTGCAAATCGTAAAACGCAACGTTGAGCACCATACAAGAGCTGTCGAACTTTACCACAGCAGGTTCGGATGTAACAGTGTAAGCAGAAGCAGGCTCTTCATCGACGAAGGGTGCGGTTTTCGGTGTAATGGTGGCTGTGGCGCCGGCACTGAAGCTCATGGACTCGCCCTCCTTCAGCAAATACGGAAGGGCAAACATATAATAGAGCTTGTCATATTCTGAAAAGTCAACGTCCAGCCCTGTCAGCGTGAAGGTCGCGTCAGTTTCGGTATAGCCCTCATCAAGACTAAAGCTTCCGATGGTCGCTCTGTTCCCGTCTGTTTGATCGGCGGTGAGCACAGCGTAGAGATCTGTTATAGCGTAGGGACCGTCAGCGCTGACAGCAGGCGTAATACCGGAGCCCACCGGTGCAGCCGCGCCGCCCAAAACGAGGATCGCCGCGCTCATCAGACTGATCATTCTTTTCATCATCTTCAATTAAACATCACTCCCATTCAAGGTTCAGCATCGCTACTGTATCTTGATTATAGCACAGAAGCAAAAAAAAAGTCAAGTTAAAGCTACTCCGCTTCGACCCTTCCACAGGGTATAAGG
>JAFVBK010000098.1 GCA_017480045.1 Clostridia bacterium | reverse complement strand
TGATAGTTGGGTGTGGTAACTTTATTCTATCACTTGGCTCTCTGTTTTACTCCTCTCTCTGTTACCTATCTATTGTACCAAAACAAAGCGCTGGTCGCTGGTATTTTTCTATATAAATCCACAAAGGAAAGGCACCGTCAACGACAATGTCATCACGGTGCCTCCAGATGATTGATGCTCGCTGTCCGAAGAGCGATTTCAACAATCCCGTCCGCCGATCCTTACGCGGCGTCATTCATCGCCGCCAGCTCCGCCAGGTTTTCCTCACAGAACAGCGTAATCACGTTCTCGATCATGCTCTCGTCCGCATCGACGGGGAAACCCGCCGCCAGCCAATAGGCATAGGGGCCTTCGGCGTATTGCGTCAGCGCGTCGATGTCACTGCCGTAGCGGAATTCCAAGTGATAGGTCGTTACCGGCGTATCGGGCATCATGAAGAAGTAGCGGAACTCTCCTGCATCTTCGTCTGTGGTTTCATACAGGTAGCCGTCCATCATACCTCCCAGAGACAAGGGACTGACATAGGCGTATTCGTGGCTGAACACCGTTTCACCCTCATGGGTTCCGCTGATGACAGCGCCATCAAAGGTGATCTGATCCACGTCATTAATGAAAAGACAATCGAACTGCGCGCTACCCGTGCCATCGCCAAAGGCATCCATCGCTTCCTGCCCATAGATCGTGCCGTTGCAGGCATCCTTGAGCATCTGCGCCACATCCGCCGCCATGTCCTCGCCAACGACGGCAACGCAGGGATCGAGCCAGAGCTGATCATAGGCAGGATTGGTGATGATCGGGAAAAGCGCCGTATACGTGCCCTTCACATCCTCCAACAGCTGCGCGGCGGCCTGCGCGTCGTCGTCACTTGCTTCATCTTCCCCCTGGTCGCCGCTTTCATACATGGTTTCAGTCTGGCCGATTTCGTCGGTCAGCGCTTCCCCGTCCAGCATCACGTTCGCTTCGCAGCTTTCAATCACGGAGTTCTCCGCGCGACCCGCCACAGCGCCGGGCGTCACCGCGCCGACGATCTCACCATTCACAACGCAATTGCTGATCTTGAAGGCCGTTTCCTCGCCGTAGTAGTAAAGGCCGGTACCCACCAGACCGCCCACATGGGTCGCGCCGGGCACATCCATCTTAACGGTCACCGCACAGTTGTCGATGATGCCGGGATAGGCCGTGGTCATAACGCCTTCGGTGGCCAAAGCGATGTCGCCCACAGAGTGCGTTCCGCTGTAGCCGCACAACCCGCCGATGGCGTGTCCACCGTTAAAGGTGTAGATTTCAACATTCGCCGTGCAATTCGCGACATGGTCCATCATCTCCAGGCAACCCGCGATGTCGCCCAGACCGACGGGCTCGTTGCCCTCGGCCATGACGGTTCCCTGCGCCGTGCAGTCGTCGATCACGCCGCCGAAGCTGCCGCCGATGACCAGACCGCCGCACTCCGCCACGTCCTCCTGAATGATGCGGCCGGAGGAGAAATCGTTGTCACCCAATACATGAATGGTGGTGCCGGTCACGGCGCAATCCGTCACGGAACCCGTATTGCCGCCCGCGATGCCGCCGGTGCAGTTCACGCCGGAGATTTCATTGCTGCCAGTCAGGGTGATCTGCCTCGCTTTTAGGTTCTCTTATTGATGCGTATCATTCTCTCTGCAATTTGAACTGTTTCGCGGTCAGATTGGCAATCAGAACAGAAGCCGCAATGGCCACGACCATCACAACAGGGAACGACCATGCCGGGCTGCACGACATCAGCGTATCCGCGTAGCCATCCGCCATTTCTTCAATGGCGCATTCGTAGGTGTAAGCACGGTTGAACCAGATCTGTCCATAGAAGCCGAACGTGGAGAAGGTCATCACGACTGTAGAGATCACATCGCCCTTCCAGTTATATTTGCAGACTGTCCGCATAATTTCCGCAATGACTGCCATGACGACCAGCGGCAGGCAGTGCCAGGCACTGGCGTCGCCCATCAGGACGAAGATCAGGATCACGCCGACAGAAAAGACGGCAGCGACACCGGGAGACTGAATTTGGCGGAATGCCGTTATCACGACGCCCGCCAGCAGAATGCCTGCTATGATCTGGTAGCCCACAAATACGATGGGATGAATTGACCCCGCGAAGCAGGTGATTGCCGTTCCCACCATGTAAAGCGCCAAATACAATAGCATCCTCAGGGCATTCTTTCCGTTCCACTTGTGTTCCATGTTCCAACACTCCTTTAGCGAATAGTTTGGATTAGTTTTAGCTAACCCTCTATGCAACAGAAAGCACGCTTTCGCGTACTCTCATCGTTGTCAGTCAGCTGGGTAAGTGAGCATTTGACGGGCTTACAGCCCGAACAGCTTCTTCATGCCCGGATAGAGAAACTCTCTGATAAAGTCGATATGCGCTTCCGCCTGCGCTCTTGTCATGTCATGCCGGATGATTTCCGTCAGCGCCCGAATATAAAGCGTAGCCATCAGATGCCACTGGTCATCCGTCAAATCTTTGGTTTTTCCTCCGGCCAGCTGCAGGGAAATCGCGAATGCCTTTGATGAGGATTCCTCTCGCGCAATCAACTCTTCTTCAAAATTGCCGTATTTAGAGCCGGCGGAGCGACAGATCAGCAACTTCAGGGCTTCAAAATGATCATAGATAAAATCCAGCATCTCAGTCATCCAGACGGGCCCGAAGGGATCATACGCTTCTTGCTTTTGCTCCACGCCGTTCTGCCATGTGTGGCAAAGCACATCGTAATCCAATATCGTGCTTTCCACCAAAGAAGAGAACATATCTTCTTTGTCCTTATAGTGTCGATACAAGCCTGCAGCACTCATGTCGGCCAGTTCAGCGATATGGTTGACCGATGCCTTTTCGTATCCAAATTCGAGAAATTCCTGCCTGACAATAGGAATCAGTTTTTCATGCGTTGCAGTCTTGTCCTTTGGCATCGGTTGTTCTCCCATGCGCAAAATAGTTTAGCTAATCTAATTCGCTATTATACTTGCGCTTTCCGTGTTTGTCAAGTTCTATAGTATTACCAAGAAAAATTTACATAATGAGGTATGCGGAGCGGTACGGCGTTACGCGCGCAAGCCGGAGGTATGACAAGGCACCGTCATACATCTACTTTTGGCGCAAGCGGTGGGACGGGAGCATCGAATCGCTGCGGGAGAAGTCACGCCGACCCCACCATCACCCCAACCAGCATACCGAAGCGGAACTCAAACTGATCCGGGATATGCGGCGCAGGAATCCCAAGCTGGGGGTAGTGGAACTGTGGCATCGGCTGCGCAAGCGAGGTTATACCCGGCACGTTTACTCATTATACCGGATGTTGCACCGGCTCGGCATGCTCTCGGCGGCGAAGGAAAAGAGGAAGTACGTCACTAAACCGTATCAGCAGATGACGCATCCGGGTGAGCGTGTACAGATCGACGTGAAAATCGTCCCCTGCGCTGTATCGCTGATCCCAGCCTGCGATTATTTCAGTACACAGCCATAGACGAATTCACTCGCCTGCGCTATTTGGGCGCTTACCAGGAACACAGCTCCTATTCCTCCGCTGACTTCCTGAAGAAGGCCGTCGCATGGTATGCTCGCCGCGGCATCAAGGTCGAGTGCGTTCAGACTAACAACGGCTCAGAGTTGGGATAGAAATACAAGCCGTCGATTGCCCCGCCGCGCACAGCGAAGCGCACCAGGCCTGTAAAGAGGGCGCAGAACAATATGAGTTGAATCAGCAGCATAATCCTCACCCCTGCGTCACTTTTGCCCCACCAGCAGCGTCGAGCCGCCCAGCATCAGTCGCCGCGCCTCGCCCCTGGTCATGAACTTTCCATCTGTCGTGTCGATCAGTTCAACGCGGGCATAGCCCTGCCGCCGTAGTTCGTCGACAAAGGCCCGCATGTCGCCGTAGCGGGCGGGGGACATCAGGTCGTGAATGGCGAAGCTGCCGCCCTTTTTGAGCACCCTCAGCGTCTCCCGCAGGAGCGCCTGCTTGTCCACGCCGGTGATGTTGTGGTAGACGTAATTGCTCGTCACCGCGTCGAAGCTGCCGTCCGGGAAGTCCAGCTTGACCGCGTCGCCCTTCATGAAGGAGACGTTCTTCACGTCCTCCGCCGCCGCGTTCTGTTCGCACAGCTGCTTGCTGAATGAAGCGTACTCCGCGCCCCAGTGGTCGATGCCGACCATCTGGGCCCGGGGATTACGCTTAGCGCAGGCGATGGTCAGCGCGCCGCTGCCGCAGCCCACGTCCAGGCCCTTGCCGCCCTCCGGCAGCTTCACGTAGTTGGCCGTGCCCTCCACGATCTGTTTGGAAAGCTGGCGTTTGCCCTCATAGGAGAAGGCACAATAGGCCATGACCGCCCAGCCCGCAAAGGCCGCGCAGGCGGCAAAGGCAACGGCGAGCACGCAGGTTAGCGCCGTGTGCGCTGTGCCACTCATGCCCAGCCCAACAATGCCAAACACGATCAGCAGCGCCCCCACGAGAACGGCCGCCGCCGTCAGTCCGATCACCATGCCCATCGGCACCCAGTTCTTGTAATTCGGCTTCATCGCTTGTTTTCCTCCATGCTGACCCAGTATGAAAAGTAGGAATCAGCGCGGCGAAAAGCACGCCGCGCCGCACAAATTCTCTTTGTTGTCGTTACTCATCAACATCTGCCTTGACATAGCTGATCGTGCCGTCCTCGGCGTAGAGCGTCAGCACGGTCTGGCCGTCCGCGTTCTCCGTCAGCGTGTAGGGCGCGGCCTCGGCTTCGTAGTCGATATTGCTGTAGGCCACGTACAGACCCGCGCCGTCGCCCGCCTCGCCGCTGTCGTAGGCGTAGGCCTCGAAGTCGGCGGTGGTCTCGCCGTTCATCGTCGTAAGGCCGTGGCCGTTTTCATCGATGGTGAAGGACAGATCGATGTCGGCGTAGGCCTCGCCAAAGGCGGACAGGTCCGCCTGCCAGGTGCCGATCAAACCCAGCGCGTCCAGCTGCGCCAGCGCCGCGTCGGTGTGGGCGGAATAGTCCATGTTCTCGAGGCAGAACAGCGCGATGACCTTCTCCTCGGTCTCCGCGTCCGCCGCGGCGTCGAAGCCCGCGCTCAGCCAGTAGGCGTAGGGGCCGACAAAGTAGCCCTGCAATTCCTCCAAATCCCTGCCGTAGCGGAACTCGAGGTGGTAGGTCTCCTCCATCGTATCGTCGCGAAAGAAGAAATAGTTGAACTCGCCCGCCTCGTCCGTGCTCTTGTACACGTCGCAGGGGAAGGCCACGCTGATCTCCTGACCGTTGTAGACCATCGTCTCGCCCTCGCCCACGTTGTACTGGCCGAGGTATTCGTAGGTATGGGTCTCGCTGGTGCCGTCCGTGAGATTCGTCGTGATGGTATCGCCCTCGACGGTGAAGCTCTCCACGCCGTTGATGTAGAAGCAGTCGAAGGCCCTGCCATTCGTGCCGTCGCCAAAGGCCTCGATGGCGGCCTCACCGTACAGTTCGGAGCTGATGGAGCCCTTCAGCATGTCCGCGTACATCTGCGCGTCCTCCGCGCCGACGATGGTCGCGATGTAGTCCAGCCAAATCTGGTCGCAGCGTCCATCCAGAATGACCTCGAACAGGTTGACATAGGTCGTACCGTTCTCCCCCGCGATGGCTGGCAGGATGCCCTCGTCCGCCGCCTCCGCCAGCGCAGCGCAGCCCAGCAGCAGGCACAGCGCCAGCAGCATGGGAATCAGTTTCTTCATGACTTATTCCTCCGATCGATATAGTTAGTTATTTCTAACTATATCGATTATACCGCTTCCCCTTCCAAAAGTCAATTTGTTATGACTAATTAGATATATTAAATTATTGACATGTTTTCGGGCGCAACGCATGGCTCATACCATTTTCACGTTCGCGTATCGCTTCGCGGTCTCGCTCTCGTCGCCCACATACCAATAGTCGCAGGTCGGGCTGCCCAGCGCGCAGGTGTGGGTGCGGATCAGCTTCGCGTGCACCAGCTCCGGCATCAGGTGATCGGCGGCGCACATATGGGGCAGCAGATTCTCATAGCCATTCGCCCGCGCGTAGTCCGCCAGCGGACAGCCGGTCAGCTCGAAGCAGACGCCCTCGTCCGTGTTCCTCGGGTTGATGGCGATGCGCCATGTGTTGTTCCACTCGCCCCGCGCGACCTTCTCCTCCACCAGCTTCGCGTAGGGAACGTATCGTTTGTAGATCATGCCGCGGAATAGCTTCATCTGCCACTTTCGGTTGACATTGACGATCCCGCGCAAAAAGCGATATTTGCCGAATATCTCGCGGGCGATTTCGTCGATGGCCTCCCCGTCGATGCGGTGGTCGGAGGCCTCGTAGAAGGAGGCCGAGAGGATCAGCAGGTCGAGGTTGTACGACATGAGGTTTTCCTTGCCGCCAATGTCGGGTGCTTTGGCGTACAGCACGGGAAACAGCTCGTCCGCCCTTTGAACGATCCGCTCCGCCTCGCCGGGGTAATGCTTCTTCGCGTAGGCGATAAAGCCCTTCTTGATCATCCTGTCCATTGCCGCCATGCGCCGTTCCTCCTTACAGTCGTTCGATCAGCGAGAGCGTTTCATCTTATACTAAGACCTGATTAAAAGAAGGCAAGAATGCCGAGGGCTTTTATGTGCTGGCAAGGCGAAGTCCCGCAGGCTTGCTGGCGGCAAGTTAAGGGGCTTCAACGCCGCCAGCGCGAAAAAGCACCGGCAGGATGCCTTGTTTTAGTCAGGGATTAGTATTACGCCAGCAGCGCACCAATCCCCGCCACGATCAGCCCCACCAGCGGGCAGGCGACCAGCGTCCAGCCGAGGCCGTGCTCCGGGATGGCCAGCTTCATCAGCCACTCCTTCCGCTCCCAGGCCCTGCAGTGCTCCGCGCCCTTGATCATGTGCTTCACCTTCTTAGGCAGCCAGCAATCCAGAATCAGGAAGTCGCTCAGGCTCACGAAGGTCATCTCCACATATCCCGTCCAAAACAGCGGCCAGAAGCCCCTCACCCCCGCGAAGTGTGCGCTAAAGCCCCAGTAGGCGAACATCACCAGATACATCGGATAGAGAATCCAGTGCATCGTCCGCACGTCCTTCCTGTCCACATAGGGCGCGGCGGCCTCCTTGATCTCCTTTGGGAACATCACGCTGTAGGCCTGCGGCACCAGCAGAAAGCCCAGCCCCACCAGCGCGTTGAAGAACAGCGACATGGCGATGCCGTCCAGAATCGTCCTCGGCCAGTTCATGGCTTATCACTCCTCATTTTTCAGACAGATACGCAAGATAGTTTTGATACCCCGCCCGCGCCTCCTTGACCATCGGCAGCATGGCGTAGCTGTGGTACAGCCCCTCGCCGACCTCCAGCGTTACATGGACGCCAAAGGACTCCAGCCGTTCCTTGATGGACGCCGCGCCCGCGAGGAATACCTCGTCGCCGCCGAAGCTCATGTACACATCCCTGAGGCCGGTGTAGTCGCCAAGCTGGAGGTATTTCATGTAATCGGGCACGTCCCTGCCGCCGGTCATGCCGTCCCACACGGTCTCGATGGCGCGGACGCTCATCACCACGTCCGTCCGCTCCTGCTTTCTCGCCAGCGCCCGCTCCGCGTCCGTCAGCAGCAGCGTCCCCGGCGACCCGGCGTAGATCTTCCCCGGCAGCGGCAGGCCCTCGCCCATCGCATTGATATGCGAGACCAGTCCCAGCGCCAGATTGCCGCCCGACGAGCCGCCTATCAGGCAGACGTCCTCCGCCCTGTACCGCGTCAGGATTTCCCTGTAGAGCGCGTAGAGCATCGCGTACACGTCCGGCAGCGTCGCCCCGGTAAAGAGGATGGGATAGTACGGCAAAACCATGTCCATGCCCGTCGCCTTCGCCAGCTTGACGACTTCCCCGCACTGCGCGGGCTGAGGATATTTCAGCATCCCGCCGCCCACCAGATAGACCCCAACACGCGCCGAGCGCGGCCTGTGACGAACGCAGAACACACTGCAGCCGTCGACCTTCTCCACGCTTATATCCAGCTCGTCGTCGCGCAGCGCCGGAATGTTCTCGCCCCTATAGGCTTTGCGGAAGAACCTCTGCGTTTTTTCCGTGGGGCTGGCCATGATCCGCTTGACGGGCAGCAGGCGCACAACCCCCAGCAAAAAGCGATATTTCAAGGATTTTTTGGCCATGCTCACGCCTCCATGCACCTGTCGATGGCCTCCAGAATCGGCTGTGTCCACGCCCTCTGGAATATCCACGCCTCGTGCTGCATATCGAAGCGGAGGATGTCCGGGTCGCGGAAGTGTTTGAGATAGCGCTTCTCGTACTTCGGCCCCATCTTGAGGGCATAGATGACGTGCACCGTGGTGCCCTCCACGTGGATGTCGTCCTCCAGCGGCGTAACGTAGTCGGAATAGAACTCCCGCGCCACTGTCTTCGGGTGCAGCGACACCATGCTATGGGCAAACTCGCCCATGAAGGCGGTGGTCTCCGCGTCCATGTCCATGCCGAAGTTCTTCACCAGCATGTCCTGTAATTTCTTCCGCTTCTTTTCGCTCTTCCCCGCGCCGGCGATCCACCGGCCCACGATCCAGGTCATGATCCGCGCCACGACGGGATTACCCTGATCGAGGTCGGAGGAGCCGATGAATCCGTGGTCGATGTGGATGCGCCCACGCTGAATGAGCAGCCCCACGAAGCTGCCGCCGAGGGAGGAGCCGTAGGCCCCGTCCACACGCCCGTTGTGGTTTTTGAGAATGTAGTCCTCGATCTTCGCCGTCACCGTCAGCATATCGGTAAACGGCTTGGTGTTGTCGCCGTCGAAGCCGTCGTAGTTGACGCAGATCAGGTGATATCTTTCCGCCAGCTGGTCGATCACCTTGTGGAAGTTGATCCGCCAGGTGCAAGCCGTTCCCGGCAGCAGCAGCAGGGTCTTGCCGCTCAGATTTCCCATTTCCTCGAATTGCATAATGATTTCCTCCCCACAGTCAAAGCGCCTGTTTGCTCTTCATCACGGCGACGGCGCAGGGAATGCGCCCTTCCGCCACGGTAACCTGTACGTCCGCATAGCCCGCCTCCTGAAAGAAGCGGCGATAGCTCTCCACAGTAAACTGCCGCTTGAAATCCGCGCCAGCCTTCCCCACCGTTGAGACAAAGCCTCCGGTCCTTCCGTTCTCATTTCGATTCATGTAGGTAGGAATGATCAGCGTTCCACCGGGCTTGCACACGCGATTCAGCTCGCAAAGCGCCTTCAACGGCTCGTCCAACAGGTGAATGACATTCCCCGCCACGACCTTGTCAAAGCGCTTGTCCCCGAACGGCAGGGCGGTGATGTCCGCGTTCTTGAATGTGATATTATCAAACCGACGACAGTTTTTCCGCGCCCGCCCGATCATCCCCTCGGAAAAATCCGTCGCGGTCAGGTGACCGCACCTCTCCGCAATCACGGCGCTCAGCATGCCCGTTCCGCAAGCGCACTCCAGCACCGCGTCGCCGGATTCGATCCAATCGGACACGATTCCGCGCAGCGCCTTGTGCGTCCTGCCGTTGACGATATGCACAAACAAATCGTATATCCCGGCCACGCGATCCCAGAACAAACCTCGTCACCCACCTTCATAGAAGCAGCCCCACGGTCTGCCTTACAACCAAACAATGCTTTTATTTCGTTAGTTTCTGCTAACTATAATAACACCAAGTCGTCCGCTTGTCAATACGCCGGAATTGAAGAACGCCGACGCGCCATCCGGCGCGCCGACGCTTCTTACCTATATGCTCTGTTTTAGTCCCCCTGCCCGCCGACGTTCTCGTCCACGAACAGCCTGATGCAATCCTGAATCATGCTCTCCCTGTAGCCGTCCAGTATGCCGGAGGCCAGCCAGTAGGCGTATTCGCCCTCGCTGTAGTTCGCCAGGTTCTCCTCGCTGGCGCCGTAGCGGTACTCGATGTGCTGCGTCTCGCCGGGGGTGTCATCCGCGAAGGCGAAGTAGGTGAAGTCGCCCGCGTCGGCGTCCTCCGTCTTGTAGAGGTGCAGCTGAGAATCCAGCTCCTCACCGAAGAAGCTGACCGTTCGGTCGCCGACGTACTCGTAGGCGTGGCGGAACAGCTCGTTCCCCTCGGCGTCCTCGCCAGAGATCACGTTGCCGCTCACCGTCAGCTTCGCAAGGCCGTTTTCAAAGTAGCAGTCGAACAGCATGCCCTCGGGGTTCTCGCCGTAGGCGTCGATGGCCGCCTGCCCCTTCAACGTGCCCATATAGGTCTGCGTCAGCGCCGTGTAATACGCCTCGGCAGTTTCGTCATCGTCCACATAGGCCTTGATGCACTCCATCCAGTAATCCTTGTATTCATCTCTGGCAAACTCCGGGAACAGCTCGATATAGCTGCCGTTCAGCCTAGTGAGCAATTCGTCCTCCGCCACGGGAAGATCGACGTCGATGATGTAGTTCGCGCCCTGCGTGATGTAACGGATACCGGTGATGGTCTTGCCCTTGAGCGCCGCGTATGCCGCGCTGTCCAGACTGAAGCCCATCTGATACTTGCGCCAGATGTTCTCGATGTGCTTAAGACCCACCGCAGTACTGTCGTCCGCAATCAGCACGATGCCGCTCACGTCCGTCTCGTCCAGCTTTTCCTCCGCCCCGGAGACGGCGATCACCAGGTCGGCGTGCTTATCGTACACCCACGCCGCCGCGGCCTCCAGCGCCTTGTCCTTCTTGTTGATCGTGGAGAAGGTGAGCGCGTCCATGTCCAGCTTCTTGTACTGCTTGGGCAGGCTGCCCTCCTGCATCACATACCAGGAATAGCTGGGCGCCTCAAACAGCGCGGCGCTGCCCTCGTAGGCGGTGGTGGTCTCCTCGCTCCTGTTGGTGACGGTGATCTCCACGCTGCTCTCGTCGGTGATCTCCACGCCGCCCAGATCGGCCAGCGCCGCCAGGTCGTCCACATACACGGGATAGATCACGCCGCTGATGTCGCTGCCCTCAGGGGCCACGTGATAGGAGCCGCCCGACAGCGCACCGGTGCGGGTCTTCATCAACGTCGCGGAGGACACCGCGTCGAGGGTGGAAGCGTCCGTGACCTCGGCCTCATAGAACTTGTCGTAGGGAATGTTCATCAGCACATAGCCCTTGTTGTCCAGATCGCCGGGCAGCTCGATGTCCGCCGGGAAAGCATAATAGCCCTGACTGGTGTAGTAGTCGATCTCGGTGATCGTCTGACCCACGATGTCCTCGTAATTCCTCGGCATCGCCGGGTTCACGCCCTTGATCAGCTTGCTGGAGCCCGCGTTGATCGCCAGCTCGTTGCCGGTGAAAATGTTCTCCAGATGGCGCAGGGGATAAGCCGCGTCCGCGGTGCGCACCACCACGGCGTAGACGATGTTCTCCGCGCCGTCCGTCTCGAAGTCAAAGCCCTCGAGGTCGATCTTGTAGTCGCCGCGGCGGCCCTTGACCTCGTCCAGCACAGGCGTCACGCCCTCGACCTCGGCTTCGGGCAAGTTCTGCACCGCGCCGAAGGCGATCACGTCGCCGTCCACCGTCAGTTCCTTGTAGTACTCCGGGGCGCTCTCGGGAATGTAATAGCTGTAATCGCCGCTGACGGCCAGCGTCTCGGCGTCCGCGACCTCGGCAAAGCCCTCGCCCTCCAGCAGCGCGGCATCGGCCACATAGACCGGGAAGCTGACGCCTTCGATAGCGTGGGTACCGTCCTCGATCTCGATGGAATAGGAGCCGCCCACCAAGGCGGGATTCTTGTAGTTCTTCTCCGTGGCGCTGGTGACCGCGTCCACCTGATAGTCCGCGGGCAGATCCAGCTCCGCCGCGTAGAACTGCGTGTAGGGGATATTCATAATGACCGTCTCCCCCTCCGCTATCGCGCCCAGCAGTGCGAACGCGCACAGCGCGGCCGCCAGCAGAGCCAACATCGTTTTCTTCATGGTCGTACCTCCATTTATTTAATTAGTTTTAACTAACTTAGTTTTCAAAATTTACCGCTCCCGCGGCGCATAAGTTAGTTACTACTAATGTAGAGATTATCACGAAAAAAACTATCTGTCAAGGTGATTGGCGCAAAATCGTTATAGTGGCAAATAATAGAACAAATTGACCCGTTTCATCAAGATAAGACGGCTGCATTCCGCGGTGCTGTTCTCGTTGCGTTTTTCTATTGCTGTACCTGCTCTTTTCCCTATTGTGCTGAATATGGACTTTTCATGGATTCACTCCAACGCTTCGCGTCGGTCGATCCTCTTTGCCAGTTCAATGAAATACTGGAACGGGCGGGTGAGGTAGATATCCTTGCGGCAGACCAGATGCAGCTGATAGGTCTCCTCCGCGCCCAGGATGTGGTAGGCCGCCATGTTTTCGGGAAGGCGCATTTCGTGGTCGATGACAAAGGTACAGCCCAGTCCCTGCGCTGCGAGGCCAAGCGCCATGTTGTAGCTACTCGTCTCATAGGCGATCAAGGGCTGGAATCCGCTCTTTTCAAAGAGCCTGTCGGCCATGCGGCGGATACCACGTCCCTTCTTTAGGAGGATGAAAGGTGCGTTCGCAAAGTCCGCGAGGTCGATCTCCGCTCGCCCCGCCTGTCCCACAGGACGCGCATCTCGCCGGGCGGCGAGGAACAGCTCGCGCTCGGCGAGATGCACGCCTTCAAGCCCTTCCTCTACGTATGTATTACTTACTCACCGAACAAATCCGATTCCTCTCAGCCAAGCTTCCCGCCAGCTTTCCGCATAGCTTCTTCGCTCCGTCTACATCCCCCTCAACCAGCGTCTGCTGGATGTCCCCCAGCTGGCTACGCATATCCGCTTCCAGCTCGCTGGTGTTTTCGCAGGAGACTGGATCGCTATAGCGGAACTCGTCGGCGAGCTTTTCAAGGGTGGACTTCAACGCCTCGTCCTGACATTGGCTACCCAAGGCGCGGGAGAGGGATTGCAGCTCGCGCATGTTGGAGACATCCTTCTTGAGCTGTCCGTCCTGGCGCACGATCTCATCGCGCATGGTTACAGCCGTGATGCAGCCGATCAGCGCAACCGCCAGCAGCAGGATGTTCACGAGCACCAGCACCCACACCGGCAGCACCTTCGCCAACGCCATCTCGACGACGCTAAGAACCAGCTGCGCCGCCAGGTAGTACACGCCGATGCGGGCAATCGGGAAGCCATAAAACCTGCTCTTCGCGTCCACACCGTCCGCGAAGGAAATCTTGAAATATGTCCAGCTGGAACAGGATCGCGAGCACGCCGAAGCCATAGCTCACCCAAAACACCGTGGTGCGGGCAAACGGAATCACGAACGCCACGACGCTGAAAATCGCCAGCGCGATGGCGATGATGAGCAGACCCCTGACATTATTCTTCTTCATGGTTTAGTCTCCCTTCTTCTTGCCGCAGTTGTCGCAGAAGTTGCCAGTGATGCCCTTCCTGCCGCAGGAGCAATCCCATGTCGTGGGCGCTTCGGGCTTTTTCGTGCCGCAGTTCGGGCAGAAGTTGCCCGTAATGCCCTTCTGACCGCAGGCGCAGTCCCAGCCCGCTTCGGGCCGCTTCGCGGCTCGTTCGCTAATCGCGATGTGATGGCAAACGAAAAGAGCTAACTGACTTCAACAAAAATCAATTAGCTCTGGATTTGTCTGAATTATCTCTGGACGATCCGGATAATCGGAATAATCCCTCGATCATTCAGTGAGTAATGCGAATCTCAAAAAATGATGTCAAAACGTTGTCACGGCGACCCCGGAGGTCTCGAAACCCCCGTGTGTTCAGGGCCTCCGGGCGTTCTGACTGCTATTCCCACTCAGCAAGCAATTCTTGATACCTGACTTTTTTGTTTGGATTTCGTGATCATCCATGCTCTTTACGATTTGTATTATCCAGTATCTATGGACTATACTGACCTGCTGTTATCAAATCGTTATCACCGTTGATAACAGCAATCGTTCCAATCACACCTTTCATTCTTTCGGTATAGCATCTGCCGAAACACCCTGTCGCGGGATAATCCACCTCATATAATCACTCTTCGCGTGAAGGATTCTCTCAATTCGGATTCCCTCATCTGCAGGATAGTAGAACGCGATATAAGCCTTGAACACGACATAGTAGTATCCTGTAAAACGGTCGAACCAATAGAGCGGCGCGCCGCTGCGAGGATAATCAGCCTTGACCTCCACCTTGTCCATCAGCTCGGTCAGGTACTTTTCCGTAATATCTTTGTCTCGGGACGCTTCAAAAACCTCATCCTGTATCCGAATCAGGTCTTCTTCCGCCTGAGGCGAATAGCTGTATTTCATAACTTCTTCGCCGCCAATCTCAGCTTCAGGCGTTCACGCACCTCAGAAGACGCTCTGTATCCCTTCTCTTCCCCGGATTGCCTTCCGTCGTACAACTCCATCATCAACTGAAGCATGGCTTTCGTCTTTTCAAATTCTTCATCGTCCGCAATGTCGCGGATGGTGTAGCGTCCCCGCCCGTTGACCGTCAGAAAAACTGGCGAGCCGGGCTCTACCTTGTCAAGCACCACATTGTAATTCCGAAGATCCGAAACGGGACTTATCATTGCCATATGAGCACCCCCTTAAAATAGCAGATTGCTATTCTCTCAGCTTTATACCTCGATGGGATGTTTATAGTATAGCATAGCATCGATTAAAAAGCAATATTTTACGAATAATTTTAAGATATAGATTATAAACACAGAATGATTGTAAAAATCGCATATAATGGCAGTATTCTAATTATTGCACACAAATGCTCTATCCTTCCCTTGCGCCCCACGCATCAAATCACGGGCTATTTGTGGGTACAAGCCTTTTCTGCCCGAACTGTCCGTTTTCTTTTTTCCTGTCCAGTATTGTGTATAATCAGACACCTTTGTCTTTCCCATTGGCTGAGTGCGTAGTCCAAATCATGTCCAAAGAACGTCTGCTTGTCAGTTGTTCATTCACTAAAGATCGCTCTCGATTTGCCTCTCCAATTAACATTTGTAAGCCGAGAGA
>JAFVBK010000097.1 GCA_017480045.1 Clostridia bacterium | reverse complement strand
GGTCATTGGAGGGGGAGATTGTCGGCGCGTATTCGCCGGAGCTGCCGGTCTGGTCGGGAACGCTTTCCCAGTGGCAGACCCACCCGGCGCTGGACATCGCCGGGACGCCGGGGGAGGCGGTGTACGCCTGCCGGGACGGCGTGGTCTCCGACGCCTGGCATGACCGGCTGTGGGGCAATGTGATCGTCATCGATCACGCGGACGGCTATCAGTCCACCTATGCCGGGCTGAACACGCTGAATCTGGCGGAGGTCGGCCAGGCCGTGGCGGCGGGGGACGTGATCAGCGCCGTCGGCCCGTCGCTGCCCTGCGAGGCGGATCAGCCGGCGCACATCCATTTCCAGCTGACGTGGAACGGCGAACCGGCGGATTTCGAGGCCCTGGTGAAGCAGGGCGCATGAGGCGCCGTCGTTAAATCAGCGCGCTTTGGGGATTGCGTCATTGCCCGCCATGCGCTATAATGATTCAAAAGCTATGCAAAATGGAGGCGTCTTACCAATGCCGAGACTCTGGGCGAAGATCATCAAAAAGCATCGCATCGACCGCCAGGCCACCGCCGAATGCGTTTGGGAGGGCGCTGAGGAAGCTCTGACAGAGCTGTGCCATGAATTTGACATCCCGCGCCCGCTGTGGCTGAACAAGCATTACCGGGAGTTCGAGGAGTTCCGCCGCACCCAGTTCCTGCCGGAGCACTTCATGGAGGAGGTGCCCTTTCAGCGGCTTGAGATCGAGTTCCTGGAGGACGACGGCAAGACCCGCAGAAGCAACGACCCCAGGAATCAGTTCGATGGGTTTTAAATATCGGTACACCGCGGAAAATCAAATTGACGAAAAAACGGGGCCGTGTTATAATCTGTATGTCGATGAGGAAGAGGAGTAACCTGAGCATTTCCTTTAGAGAGGGCGGTTCGCTGGCTGAAAGGCCGCCCGGAACCCTGGCAGGCGAAGGTCGCTTCCGAGGCGGTCGGGCGAACGGAGTAGTCCGGCGGGGCGCGCCCCTTAAAGCGCGAAGAGGCTTTATGGCGGCGACGAGCGCCGTCCATCGGAGCGAATAAGGTGGTACCGCGGAGCAATCCGCCCTTGTGGGTGGCTGCTCCGCGTTTTTGTATCCGAAAGAGGGGAGGAATCGCAATGTCAGGACGTGACGACAGCGACTTTCGCGGCTGGGTTCGCGGCGCGATGCTGGCCGCCGTCATCGTGCTGGCGCTGGTCGGCGGCGGACTGAACGGCCGGCTGTCGCTGGCGAGGGTCAAACCGTTGCAGGTGGCCGGCCTCGCCGTCATGGTCGCGAGCATCGCGCTTTCGGGGCTGTCGAAAAGGCTCGCAGGCCGTCTCCGGCCTTCCCGACGTGACGGCGCGGAGCTGGCGTTCAAGCTGGCGAGCGTATGCGTTTGCGCGATGGGCGCAATGCTGGTATTCATAGCTTAGAAGCGATTACACGCATCAGAATATATGAGAGGGAGACTGTCCAACATGGAAAACAAACAGGAATTCACGATGGAAAAGGTGTTTCAGCCGAATCAGGTGGAGGGCCGCATCTACGAGATGTGGGAGAGCTCCGGCGCGTTTGAGCCGAAAAAGGACGAGAGCAAGAAGCCTTTTGTGATCGTCATGCCGCCGCCGAACATCACCGGCCAGCTGCACATCGGCCACGCGCTGGATGAAATGCCCCAGGATGTGCTGATCCGCTACCATCGCATGAAGGGCGACCCCACGCTGTGGGTGCCGGGCACCGACCACGCCGCCATCGCCACCGAGGTGAAGGTGGTGGACGCGCTGCGCAAGGAGGGCCTCTCCAAGCAGCAGATCGGCCGCGAGGCATTCCTCAAGCGCACCTGGGATTGGAAGAAGGAGTACGGCGGGCGCATCGTGCGCCAGCTGCGCAAGCTGGGCGTGTCCTGCGACTGGAGCCGCGAGCGCTTCACGATGGACGAGGGACTCTCCCGCGCCGTGCGCGAGACCTTCGTGCGCCTCTATGAAAAGGATTTGATCTATCGCGGCAGCCGCATGATCAACTGGTGCCCCTGCTGCCAGACCTCCCTGTCCGACGCGGAGGTGGAGTATGAGAGCAAGGACGGCAATTTCTGGCACATCCTCTATCCGGTGAAGGAGACCGGCGAGCTGCTGGAGCTGGCCACCACCAGGCCGGAGACCATGCTGGGCGATACCGCCGTGGCCATCAACCCGGAGGACGAGCGCTACGCCCACCTGCACGGCTGCCACGTGATCCTGCCGCTGATCGATAAGGAGATCCCCATCGTCTGCGACGAGCACGCCGACATGGAGAAGGGCACCGGCGTGGTGAAGATCACCCCCGCTCACGACCCCAACGACTTCGAGGTCGGCAAGCGCCACGATTTGCCGATGGTGCGCGTGTTCACCTACGACGGCCACATGACCGGCGCGAAGGAAGCCGCCGAGAACGCCGAGCTGATCGCCAGCGGCAAGGCCTCCGTGGACGAGCCCACCGTGCTGGACTGCGGCAAGTATGCCGGCATGACCACGATGGAGGCCCGCAAGGCGATCGTCGAGGACTTGAAGGCGCTGAACCTGCTCAAGGAAGTGGAGCCCCTCAACCATGAGGTGGGCACCTGCTACCGCTGCCACACCACCGTGGAGCCGATGGTCTCCAAGCAGTGGTTTGTGAAGATGAAGCCGCTGGCCGAGCCCGCCTGTCAGGTGGTTTATGAGGGCAAGCTTCGCTTCATTCCGGAGCGCTTTGAAAAGACCTATCTGCACTGGATGGAAAATACCCGCGACTGGTGCATCAGCCGCCAGCTGTGGTGGGGCCATCGCATTCCGGCCTTCTACTGCGACGACTGCGGAGAGACCTTCGTCACCCGCGAGGACATCGCCGTCTGCCCGGATTGCGGCAGGCCCGTGCACCAGGACGAGGACGTGCTGGATACTTGGTTCTCCTCCGCGCTTTGGCCCTTCTCCACGCTGGGCTGGCCGGAGCAGACCGACGATTTCAAGTATTACTATCCCAACACCGTGCTCTCCTGCGGCTACGATATCATCTTCTTCTGGCTGGCCCGCATGGTGTTCTCCGGCATCGAGCAGACCGGCGAGTGCCCCTTCGAGGTGGCGCTTATGCACGGCCTGGTGCGTGACGCGCTGGGCAGGAAGATGTCGAAGAGCCTGGGCAACGGCATCGATCCCATCGAGGTGATCGACAAGTTCGGCGCGGACGCGCTGCGCTTCTCGCTGGTGATGGGCGTGGCCCCCGGCAGCGACATCCGCATGAGCGAGGAGAAGATCGAATCCTTCCGAAACTTCGCCAACAAGATCTGGAACGCCAGCCGCTTCGTGCTGATGAATTTGCAGGATTTTGAAGCAAAGGGCATCGACGTAAGCAAGCTGTCTCTGGCGGACAAGTGGATTCTGACCCGCTATCAGGAGGCCGTGCGCGGCGTGACCGAGAACCTCGAAAATTACGATCTGGGTCTGGCGGCCACAAAGCTCTACGACTTTGTGTGGAGCACCTTCTGCTACTGGTACATCGAGATGGCCAAGCAGGGCCTCTACGCGGAGGAGGGCACGGTGAAGGAGACCACCCAGGAGGTGCTGCTCTACGTGCTCACTGGCATGCTCAAGCTGCTGCACCCCTATATGCCGTTCATCACCGAGGAGGTGTACGGCTACCTTCCGGGCGCTTCGGGCATGCTGATCAACGCCCCGTGGCCGGAAGTGAAGCCGGAATTCGACTTCGTCGAGGAGGCCGCCCGGATGGATGGCGTGATGGAGGTCATCCGCGCCGTCAGGAACCTGCGCGCCGAGATGAACGTACAGCCCGGCCGCAGGGCCACGCTGATCCTCAAGCCCCACGAGGGCTGGCGGGACGCGCTGCTCTCCGCCGAGGGCTACTTCAAGCGCCTGGCGAACGCCAGCGGCTTGGAGCTGATCGACGCGGGCGCGGCGAATCCCGAAAAGTCCGCTTCCGCCGTGGCGGAGCCCTGTGAGCTGTTTATGCCTCTGGGCGAGCTGGTGGACGTGGAGAAGGAGCTCAAACGCCTGGCCAAGGACCTGAAGGGACTTGAGGGTGAGATCGTGCGCGCCACCAACATGCTGAACAATCCCGGCTTCGTCAGCAAGGCCCCGGCGCACCTGGTCGAGGCCGAGAAGGAAAAGCTGGCCACCAATCAGGGCCTGCTTGAGAAGCTCAAGTCCCGCATCGCGGAGATGGAGAGCCTGCGGTAAAGACGGCAGGTACGAATCACAGCGAACCCCTGTCCAATCGGACGGGGGTTCGCTGCGTGATGCTAAATTCCATCTAAACCATGCGCGTTGCGGGCACCGCACCGGAGGCCGCAGGACTTCGGCGAAAATCGTTGGAGGTTGGCACGATTAGCGGACGGCGAGGCGCGAGATCAAAGATCTCGCGGTCTGCTACGCAGACTGGCTTGGCAGAACTGAAGTTCTGG
>JAFVBK010000096.1 GCA_017480045.1 Clostridia bacterium | reverse complement strand
GCCCGGAGGGCGCAGCGGTACTGTTGTACTGCTTTTGCAGCGTTTCAAGCGTCCTTGCCATTACGCCGCCACCTCCTTGCCGCTCATCTGGGAATGATAGATCTCCTGGTATTCCCTATTGGAAACCAGCAGCTCGTCGTGGGTACCGACGCCGGTGATTGTGCCCTCGTCCATGACGATGATCACGTCCGCCTCCTGCACGGAGGAGATGCGCTGGGCGATGATCAGCTTCGTGGAGTCCTTCAGCTCGTTGCGGAAGGCCCTGCGGATGGATGCCTCGGTGGCGGTGTCCACGGCGCTGGTGGAGTCGTCCAGGATCAGTATCTTCGGGTGCTTCAGCAGCGCGCGGGCGATGCACAGGCGCTGCTTCTGGCCGCCGGACACGTTCACGCCGCCCTGCTCCAGCTCCGTCTCGTAGCCCTCGGCAAAGGAGCGGATGAAGCCGTCGGCCTGGGCGCTCTGGGCCGCCTCGGCCATCTGGGCCTCGGTGGCGTTCTCATCGCCCCAGCGCAGGTTGTCGGCAATGGAGCCGGAGAACAGCACGTTCTTCTGCAGCACCATGCCCACGCCCTCGCGCAGGTTGTACAGGCTGTAGTCCTTCACGTCGATGCCATCCACCAGCACCTGACCCTCGTCCACGTCGTACAGGCGCGGAATCATGGAGACCAGCGTGGTTTTGCCGCAGCCCGTGGAACCGATGATGCCCACGGTCTGGCCCGCCTCGATCTTCAGATTGATGTCGGCCAAAACGCGATTCTCGGAATTCTTGTAATATCGGAAGGAAACGTTTTTAAACTCGATCTCTCCCCGCTCGACCCGCGCGTCTCTGCGGGCGGCGTTCTCATCGCTCAAATCGATCTTCTCCAGCATGACCTCCTTCACGCGACGGGAGGAGGCCAGGGCGCGGGAGCTGTTCATAAACAGCATGGAGAGCATCATCAGCGACATCAAAATCTGCGTAATGTAAGTCAGGAAAGCGGAGAAGTCGCCCACCGGCATTTTGCCCGCGATCACCTGGTTGCCGCCAAACCACACCACCGCCATGGAGGTAAAGTTCATCAGCAGCATCATGATGGGCATCATGAAGATGACCACGTTCAACGCCCGCAGCGCCGCGTCCTTCAGCTCGCCGTTCGCCTTGCGAAACTTCTGCTGTTCAAAATCCTCGCGCACAAAGCTCTTGACCACACGGATGTTGGTCAGGCTCTCCTGAATTTTGGAGTTCAGGTGGTCGATCTTCTCCTGCATCACGGTGAATCTGGGAAAGCCTGTGCGGATGACCAGAAATTCCACGATCAGCAGCACCGGAATCATCACCGCCAGCACGCGGGCCAGCTCCGGGTTCATGGTGATGGCCATAAACAGCGCGCCGATCAGCATGCCAGGGGCGCGCAGGAACATGCGCAGCAGCATGTTCACAAAGTTTTGCAGCTGGGTGATGTCGTTGGTCAGACGCGTCACCAGCGAACCGGTGGAATACTTATCGATGTTGGCAAAGGAGAACTGCTGCACCTTACCGTACACGTCCCGGCGCAGATCAGAGGCAAAATTGACCGCTGCCTTCGCGCCAAAATAAGCGCCGCCCACGCCGCCGCCCATCATCAGCAACGCCGTAAGGATCATCAGCAGGGTGGTGACGGCGATATAGCCCACATTATGGGTCTCCACGCCCACGTTCAATATCTGAGAGTACAGCTTGGGCATGATAATCTCACCCAGCACCTCCACAATCATGCACAGCGGGCCGAGCACAAAATACTTCCAATACGGTTTTACATATTTGCTCCACTTCATTTGGCTCTATCGTCTCCTTCCAAATCCGCCAAAGCGGCCTCCGCTTCGCGCCCTTCCATGCGCGAAAGGTTATCCAGCAGCTTGCCCATAATGTTGCCGAGGGCTTCAATTTCATCGCTTGAAACGCCGTCAAACATCTCGTCGCCAATTTCATGAAAGATCGTTCTCGAATCCTCTACCACTTGGTTGCCCGCGGGCAGCAGGCTGATTTCATTGCAGCGCCCATCCGCGCCGCCCGACTTTTCGACCAAGCCAGCGGCGTTCAGCTGTTTCAGCATCCGCGCGACGCAGGCGGGGCTCACCTCCATCGCGGCGGCAAGCTCCTTCTGTGAAGCGCTTTTGCCCAGGCGAAATATCTTCATCAGCATGCGGTGCTGGCTGTGATGCACGCCGCAACCATCGATGCGCTTCTCGACGATGCGGTGGTGCAACCGCATCACGCGTATGAAAACATCGATATCCTCCCTGATTCGCTGCGTGCGGTCATGCTCGACCGGCTCCATGTCCACGCCCCCTTAAACGGCTCATTTGCGTCAATTAGTTAACATGTTTATCGTTAACATGTTAATGATTATAGCATTCCACTCCCATCATGTCAAGCCCGCCGGGATCGGGATGGGGTTAAATTCACGAAAATATGGACTCGATTCCATAGCCGAGTCCCTTCGGTTTGATCAGGTTGTCCAAAAACGAGCACAGAGTTTATAAACTGCCATCACAATCCTTGCGCACGGGATTTATCCGGGAATGACTTTTTTATAGAACGCAGTCAGCGCTGTCTCGTCCGTCAACTCGCCCTTTTGCAATGGACACAACAGCATACCTGCCTCTTCCTCAATGTGTACAGGAATGTTGAATTGATTACGGTTTGGAACTCCTCCAAGTGTTCTTTTAAGCAGAGAAATAATGCTGTGCCTCTGACTCTGAAAGAGACAGGGGAGATTTTGAGAAGGTGGATACGATTTCACCTTTTTCACGCACATAGCAACCTCGGACGATTGAAATATCATTCTTTTCAGGTGCGAAGCGACGACGTATCTTGGCAATTTCCTTTTGTTCTTTCTCTACTTTTTCTGGCCAGAGATAAACCCTGCCCGTTTATTCTTCAGGATTATACCAAATAATAATGACACGGGCAGGGCAAAACTTTATTGACTCACCATCGGGAATAGTCCTTCTCCCTATGCTCAGGTTGGTTGCTTCATTCACGCCTTGTCTTTCACCATGCTGAGAGCAATCCGCTTTTTCTGCTCATCCACGCTGACCACCCAGACCTTTACCACATCGCCGACCTTCACAACCTCCGAAGGATGCCGGATGAAGCGGTCGGCCATGCGGGAAATATGCACCAAACCATCCTGATGAACGCCAATATCCACGAACGCGCCGAAGTCGATCACGTTGCGGACGGTACCGGTCAACTCCATGCCCGGCTTCAAGTCCTTCATATCCAGCACGTCCGTGCGCAGCACCGGCTTCGGCAGATCATCGCGTGGATCACGACCGGGTTTTGTCAGCTCTGATAGGATGTCCTGCAAGGTGGGCAGGCCGACGTCGGCCTCACGCGCCAGCTTCACCAGGCCGTACAGCTTCGCCCGCTGCATGGCGTCCGGAATGCCGCCGCGCACGTCCTTCGCGTCGTAGCCCAGCGATGCCAGGATGGCCTTGGCCGCGTCGTAGCTTTCCGGGTGGACGGCGGTCGCGTCCAGCGGGTTCCTGCTGTCCCTGACACGCAAGAAGCCCGCGCACTGTTCAAACGCCTTCGGCCCCAGCTTGGGAACCTTTTTCAATGCGGCTCGGCTGGCTATACCGTTCTCCTCGCGGTAGGCCACGATGTTCCTCGCCAGCGCCGGCCCGATGCCCGCCACGTGGCTCAGCAGCGCCGCCGACGCCGTGGAGACCTCCACGCCCACCTGGTTGACGCACTGCTCCACCACGCCGTCCAGCGCGGCGGTCAACTCGTTCTGCTTGAGGTCGTGCTGATATTGCCCCACGCCAATGGCCTTTGGCTCGATCTTCACCAGCTCGGCCAGCGGGTCCTGCATCCTTCTGGCGATGGACACCGCGCTGCGCTGGGTGACATCGAAATCCGGAAAGTCCTCGGCGGCCAGCTTGCTGGCGGAATAGACCGATGCGCCTGCCTCGCTGACGATGATGTATGCCACGCCAGGCAGCTCCGGCAGCAGGCTGACGATGAACTGCTCGCTCTCTCGGCTGGCCGTACCGTTGCCGATTGCGATGGCCGTTATGCCATACTTTTTGACAAAGCCCTTGATGAGCCGCGCGGAGGCCGCCTTGCCCGCCTCGTTGCCGGGGAGCGTGAAATGACCTACGCCCGTGTCCAGCGCCTTGCCGTTTTTGTCCACTACCGCCAGCTTGCAGCCGGTGCGAAAGCCGGGATCGACGCCCAGCGTCACTTTGCCCTTGATGGGCGGCTGCATCAGCAGCTGGTGAAGGTTGTCAGAGAACACCTTAATGGCGGAGACATTGGCGCGGTCGGTGAGCATATTGCGGATCTCCCGTTCCAGCGAAGGAAACAGCAGTCGGCTCCAAGCGTCGTCACAGGCTTCGCTCACCTGCGCGGACGCCGGGGAATTGCCCCGCACGAAAGCGCGCCGCACGGTCTGCAATGCGCGTTCATCCGACACTTCAATGGAGACCTTCAGAAATTCCTCGCGCTCGCCCCGATTGATCGCCAGGATTCGATGCGCGGCAATCGAGCGCACCGGCTCCCGGAAATCGTAGTAGTTGCTATAGACGCTGTCCTCGTCCTTCGCGGCCTTGGTGGCTACGACGGCTTCGCGGGTCAGCAGCTCGCGCAACTGTTTGCGCAAACCCGCATCGTCGCTCACCATCTCCGCGATGATGTCCCGTGCGCCGGCGAGAGCTGTCTCAGCGTCGGGCACATCCTTTTCGATGCTGATGAATTCCTTTGCTTTCGCCATTGGATCGCCCTTAGTAGGCTGTACCAGCAGCCACGTCGCCAAAGGCTCAAGGCCGCGCTCTTTGGCGATGGTCGCCCGCGTCCTGCGCCTGGGGCGGAAGGGACGGTAGATGTCCTCCAGCTCGGAGAGCGTCGCGGCCTTTGCGATCTGCGCAAGGAGCGCATCTGTCAGCACGCCCTGTTCGGTCAGAGCTTTGACGATCTCCTCACGCCGCTTGTCCAGATTTCGGAGGTATTCCAAGCGTTCCGCAAGCTGCCGCAAAACCTGATCATCCAAAGAGCCGGTCGCTTCTTTGCGATAACGCGCAATAAAAGGTATGGTATTCCCGGCGTCCAGCAGTTCGATAACAGCTTGGACTTGTGCGGGGGCAAGGGAAAACTCCTTTGCGAGTATCATTAAATGGTCTGCCATCACTATTGTTCCCTCACATCTCATTCGTCAGATTTGCTCTTTATTCAGGATTTCTGAAGGACATTTTAATTCGGAAAATCCTTCATACAATAGCCTTCTTCCAACTTCTATTGTACGGCATTCCGCAGCTTAAAATCAAGACTTTCAACCCGTCATACGTCAATTATTAAACGACTTGGATACACAACGATTGCAAAATTCGTGTAAACGATGTCTTTTACGGGGGAGGTGTGGGTGCTGGAGAGCCTCAATCTTCATGTTTCCATCAAATACCAGCTCTGTCTACGACATACGAAAATGAGGCTTATAGCTTAGGTGAATTTAAGATACAGCAGCATACGGCGCTTGCCATATTCAATGTCAAATAATGCAGTGATATTGGCGAGCGCCTTTATGCTGCCCTCATTTCACCGAATGTGCAAACGCTGTTCTCTTTCAAGCATAAGGTATTCAACTATTCCTTTTTGAGTTTGAAATAGCGTTTCACATAATATTCCAGATCGGAAAGAGGTGAAAAGAGGCTATGCGCGGTGAAACGAACATCCATATTTGCCCTGATATGTGCAATGAACAGCCAATATATTGCCGGAGCCCCTGACCGCACTCATTCCAGCAGTCTAAAACAACTCTAACGAAGGAGATTATCAGTTTAGGAGGCAATTTATGTCGAATACTAAAGAAATCACTGTTCGTAATTTCATGGAGGCGCTCCTTCGCAGCGCATTGATTCTCGGAGATTTGCACCGTTCATCGCCTGTTCGCCTGATAGAGATTTGTGCGTATCGTATGGAAGATAATAGGCGCGTCCTATATCCGCAATGCACGATCACCATGAAGAAGCGGTATAGCACCCCCTCCAGACTATCAAACACTGATGATGATTCTGATGAGTATCAGGTTATATATCCCGCCTACCAATTCTATTCGCTTTAAGTTCTTTCGGCAGCAGCTTTGTTCTGCTGCCACCCCACCATTTTCTTATGCAGTTCATCCGGCTTTCTTCCACGAAAAAAACAAGATCTATCCGTCTCACAAAACCTATCATTCGAAGTAAGAATTTTCGACGTTAGGGGCGGGCTTTGGCATCTTCATCATAGCGTCCGTAGAGGGAAGTCTCCAGGGATCATCGACAAGATGAAACAAGTCCTGGACACGTTCATCATAGTTGAGCACACCAAACAGTCTGCGGATTATATTGGCCTGATTAGAGGCAGTCGAGACGGACAAACCGAAGAAACCCGCAATCTCCGAGGTATTCAACCGCTTTGGGCAGCTTGCCACGAAACGATCATTCTGGGCGCAAATGAAATAAGCAATGCCTGCGACCCAGGTGCGCAATCTGCCGGACAGCAGGGGCGAGGGCCGCATACGACACAGCTTTTCCAGCGCCTTGAGACACAGATCAAGATAGGCCGCGTTCTCCCCATCCAGGCAGGTATCGCAAAAAGCTCGCAGCGCGGGCGCGGCAGCGTCATACACAGGCTGCATTTTCTTCGGAACGGTCATGACAACACATCCTTATGATTTACAGATTCTTCATAACACATTTTATCACATATCTCCCGAAAATCCAAAAGGATTATCCCATTCCATGTCGAATTATATATTATAAGGACGATTCGTCAATCCGCTGGTTTCAGAATGTGGAACGGGAGAGGCCGATCGAGCGAGATTTGGGGCACTATCTGACGAACCGTTTCCGGCAGGCGAATCGTCCTACCGCCCCAATTTCCGAACATTTTATCGGGTAATAGGTCAAATATACGGAAAAACGCCCGAAAACTGACGTTTTCAGGCGTTTTTCTAAGTTTGGTGGAGCATACCGGATTCGAACCGGTGACCTCTACAATGCGAATGTAGCGCGCT
>JAFVBK010000095.1 GCA_017480045.1 Clostridia bacterium | reverse complement strand
TCCCCTTTCCCTCCGCGCTGCGAGCGTATCGGGAAATCGCCGGAGAGATTCTCGACTGATGGCGAATAGTAAACTGTCGTCCTTCAAGCGCGAAACAGCCGTCACTTGTCAAAGTGGCGGCTGCTTCTTTCGGCCAATATAGAGACACTTCATCGGTCATTATACCATTCTCAATCTGAATGTAGACAAATTACGCGAGTGGGTTTTTTTTACTGTGTCGAGGCGAAGGCCCGCAGGCTTGCTGGCGGCAAATCAAGGGACTTCAACGCTGACACAGCGGAAAAGACACCGCAGAATTGTCTATCCTGGGGTTGAGAATAGTATTAGCCATAGTAGTCCACCGCGCCGCGGAACATGCCGTTGTCGTAGTCGCCGGGCACGTTCACGTACAGCGGCACGTTGAAGCCCACACGCTCGCTGTGCGCCATCTTGCCAAACACGCGGCCATCCGGCGAGGTGATGCCCTCGATGGCAGCGCAGGAGCCGTTGGGATTCGCGAGGATATCCATCGTGGGATTGCCGTCGATATCGCAGTACTGGGTGGCGATCTGGCCATTTGCCGCCAACCGGGCGATCACATCATCACCGGCGATAAACTTGCCTTCGCCGTGGGAGATGGGCGCGACGTGCACGTCGCCCACCCGCGTGTGCATCAACCAGGGGCTCTTGTTGGCGGCGATGCGCGTGCGCACCAGACGGGACTGGTGGCGGCCAATGTCGTTGAAGGTCAGCGTGGTCTCCACGCACTGATCGGCCTCGCGAATCTCACCATAGGGCACCAGTCCCAGCTTCACCAACGCTTGGAAGCCGTTGCAGATGCCGCCCATCAGGCCGTCGCGGTCGTTCAGCAGCGCGTGCACCTTGTCGCGCAGCAGCGGGTTGCGGAAGAAGGCCGTGATGAACTTGCCGGAGCCGTCCGGCTCGTCGCCGCCGGAGAAGCCGCCGGGAATGAATATGATCTGACTGCGGTCGATGGCCGCGGCAAACGCCGCCACCGATTCCGCCACCGCCTGGGCGGTCAGGTTGCGAATCACCATGATCTCCGGCTCGGCCCCCGCCTTGATAAAGGCGCGGGCGGTGTCGTACTCGCAGTTGGTGCCGGGGAACACGGGAATCAGCACGCGGGGCCTCGCGATCTTCACGGCGGGGGTGACGCGACTCTTCGCCTCGCAGCTGAAGGCCTCCGGCGCCTGGAAGTCCTTCTTCACCGCAGCCGGGAACACGCCGTTCAGCTTGCCCTCGTAGAGCGCCTCCAGCTCGTCAGCGGACACGCTCTCTGTTCCGCGGGTGAACGCGCGGGCCGCGGTGGTGCAGCCGATCACGTCGTCCAGGCTCGCGTCGCCGGCGTACTCCACCAGGAAGCTGCCGTACATCGGCTCAAACAGATTCGCGTTTTCGTCAAACAGCACGCCGAAGCCGTTGCCCAGCGCCATGCGGAAGGCCGCCGCGGCCACGCCGCCCTTGCCCACCGCGTAGGCGGAGAGGATCTCGCCGCTCTTGATGAGCCGGTCGACCCTGGCAAACAGTGCCTTCTGGCTCTGCGGGTCGGGCGTGCCGTTTTCGCGGTATTCGGGCTTCAGCCAGCCGATGTGGCTGCCCGCCTTCTTAAACTCGCCGGAAATGATGCGCTTCGCCGGGCACACGCCCACCGCGAAGGAGACCAGCGTGGGCGGCACGTGAATGTCCTCGAAGGAGCCGGACATGCTGTCCTTGCCGCCGATGGCCGCAGCGCCGAAATCCAGCTGGGCCTCCAGCGCGCCCAGCAGCGCGGAGAGGGGCTTGCCCCAGGCCTCCGGGCCAGTCATGCGCTCGAAATACTCCTGGAAGGTGAGATGCACGTTTTCGGTGCCGCAGCCCGCCGCCACCAGCTTGGCGATGGAATCCACCACCGCCAGATACGCGCCGCGATACGGGCTCCGCTCGCTGACGAAGGGATCAAAGCCGTATGCCATGACGGAGGCCGTCTCGCTCTCGCCGCCCTCCACGGGAATCCGGGAGGCCATGGCCTGGATGGGCGTCAGCTGCCGCGCGCCGCCGAAGGGCATCAGCAGGCTAGACGCGCCGTTGGTGCTGTCAAACCGCTCGGCGAGGCCCCGCTGGGAGCAGAGGTTCAAATCGGAAGCCATCGCCCGCATGCCCTCGGCAAAGCCAGAACTGCGCGGCGCGTCCAGCTTGTCCTGGGCCGTCACGCGGGCGTCGGTGCGCTTGGGCGCTCCGTTGGAATTGAGGAACGCGCGGGAGACGTCCACGATGTCCACGCCGTTCCAACGCATGACGAGCCTCGGCTGCTCGGTGACGGTGGCCACCAGCGTGGATTCCAGGTTCTCGGAATCGGCCAGCGCCCGGAAGGCGTCCACATCCTCAGGCGCCAGCACCACGGCCATGCGTTCCTGAGATTCGGAGATGGCCAGCTCGGTGCCGTCCAGGCCCTCGTACTTGCGAGGCACGGCGTTCAGATCGATGCTCAGGCCGTCAGCCAGCTCGCCAATGGCCACGCTGACGCCGCCCGCGCCAAAGTCGTTGCAGCGCTTGATCATGCGCACGGCTTCGGGATTGCGGAACAGGCGCTGCAGCTTGCGCTCCTCCGGGGCGTTGCCCTTCTGCACCTCCGCGCCGCAGGTCTCCAGGGATTCATGGGTATGCGCCTTGCTGGAGCCCGTCGCGCCGCCGCAGCCGTCGCGGCCGGTGCGCCCGCCCAGCAGGATCACCACGTCGCCGGGAGCGGGCACCTCGCGGCGCACCTGATCCGCCGGAGCCGCGCCCACCACCGCGCCGATCTCCAT
>JAFVBK010000094.1 GCA_017480045.1 Clostridia bacterium | reverse complement strand
TCCACCCGCAGCATGCCGTCGTCCTCGATCGTCGCGGCGGGAATCGGCGCGGGCGTCGCCGCGACGGTCGCCTCGGGAACGGGAGTAATCGGCTCCTCCGGAACCGCGGTGTCCATCCCCGACAGCGCGCCGGCAGGAGGCAGCGTCACCTCCGTCGCGGCCTCCACGGCCGCGTTCTCCCCGCCGGTCAACCAGCTCCAGAAGCCGGCGGCGCCGGCGGGCGCGGCCAACCCCAGCGCCAATATCAGCGCGAGCGCCAGCGCCCGCGGCAGTCGTCTTGCCTTTTGATTATTTTTCATAGCTCCTCCATGGGCGGGCGCGAACGTCCGCCGCAATATGCAATTCGATTGTATTTCCAATTCTTGGCAGCTTTTGCCGGGTTTATACCACGCGGCAAAAGCCTCACCGTGTGAAACCCTATCCAGTTTGATTATAACACGATTCGACAGGCAGTGTGGGGAGAAATCGGGACATTTCCGCCAAATATGCAGAAATTTCGTCACAATTTCGATCCAAAGCCCGCTCCTGTCTGCCTTGCAACTTGGCGCGTATGGGGCTATAATGTAATCTGGTTTATTGTCATTGAAGGCTGACTCCAGGAAAGGAAGTGACGCATCATGCCCCAAAGCCTGTATGAAATCATCGCCCTGGGCGCGCGCTATCTGTTCGCGGGCCTGATGGTGCTGATCGTGCTGCGGGCATGGCGCATCACTCTCGTGGACAGCCGCCGGGCCGCCACGCTGCGGCGCATATCCCCGCAAACCGGCATCAGCGGCGAGCTGGTGGTGCTCGACGGCGACGAAAAGGCCCGCCGCGGCATGCGATACCCGGTGATCCGCGAGGGCATGATCGGCGCTTCCCGCCGGGCGGATATCCGCATCCGCCACAGCAGCGTGCGCCGCAGGCACGCATACTTTCAGCTGACTGAGGACGGCCTGTTCATCCGCACCCACGCCGGCGCGCCCATGCGCGACGCGGACGGGAGTCCCGTTCGCTCCGTCACCCTGCCGGACGGCGGCGAGTTCTTTATCGGAAGAGTGCGGCTGCTGCTGGTGCTGACAGAGGCCCCGGAGCCCGCGAGCTACAGGCATAGGGAGATCCGGGATGCGCAAGCGGACGCCGGCGACTATGGCTATGACCCGAACGAAGGCTTCGACCAGGATGAGACGTTCGAGCCCGACGTGGACGAATACTTCGACGTGGAGGACGACTTCTGATTTGCCACGGAGCGGCAGATCAGAAAAATGTGGGGCGCGGCAGTCGTCGCTCCCGTTCCATCGCATACGCTCCCAACCTTAGCAGGAAAAATACCATGGCAAGAAACAGAGTAGACAAAATGAAAAGAGCGCTGATGCGCTCCAATACGCGGCTGCTGCTGTCGGCGGTGATGCTGTTTCAGGCGCTGGCAATGCTGCTGATCGCCTTCCAAAAGGAGACGGTCAACCTCCAGGCGCTGGTGCTGGCCGTCGCATTGCCGCTGACCACTTGGTTGGTCACAGGGCTGATGGGCCGGGTATGGCCGGTGGACCGGGCGATACTCATCATGGCGCTGTTTTTGTGCAGCGTGGGCGTCATCACGCTTTCAGACATCGCCAAGGCCGACGTAACCCCCCGCACCCAGGCCGTCTACGCGCTGGCGGGCGTGGCGGCGATGTTCGTCGGCGCGGCGTTCATCCGGCGCTGGAAGCATTGGAAAAAGTATACCCCGCTCTTGATGGTCCTGTGCCTGATCGCGCTGGCATCGCCCTTTCTGCCGAAGATCGGCATCTATAAAAACGGCGCGCGCAACTGGGTGGGCGTGCCCAATGGCCCCTCCATACAGCCCAGCGAATTCATGAAGCCGATACTGATCCTCTGCCTGGCCAGCGGCTTTTCCAACCGGCCGCGCTTCGCCAAATGCGTGCCCACCATCGGCTTCGCGGCGCTGTGCTGCGGCATCCTGCTGGCGGAAAAGGATCTGGGCGCGGTGCTGCTGTACTTCCTGACCACCGTGTTCATGTACTACGTCGCCACCTCCAACGCCTTCATCAGCCTGGCGGGCCTGGGCATGGGCGCGGGCGCGGCGGTGATCGCCTATCGGGCGCTGCCCTACGTGCAGGATCGCGTCGCCATCTGGCAAAACCCGTGGATCGACCCCCAAGAGAGCGGCTACCAGCTGATCCAATCGCTGATCGCCATCGGCTCCGGCGGGCTGTTCGGCATGGGACTGGGCATGGGCATGCCCAGGGACATCCCCCTGTACCACTCCGACTTCATCTTCGCCTCCATCACCGAGGAATTCGGCCTGATCTTCTCCATCGGCCTGCTGGCCGTGTACGTGCTGATCATCATGCGCGGGCTGATCGTGGCCTTCAACGCCCGCACGAGCTTCCACTCGCTGGCGGCCTTCGGCCTGGTGATCATGCTGGGCCTGCAGACCATGCTGATCGCCGGAGGCAACACGAAGCTGCTGCCGCTGTCCGGCGTCACGCTGCCGCTGATTTGCTACGGCGGCTCCTCGCTGGTGTCCACCTTCTTCTCAATGGGCATTCTGCTCGGCCTCTCGTCGATGAACGCCGAGGACGAGGCGAAGGACATCGAGACGCTGGAGCTGAGAGAGGAAATGTAATATGAAAGAGCTGCGTCGAAATATGCGCGTCGTCGGCGCCCTCGTGGTGGTGCTGTTCGTGGGGCTGGCCGCGTGGTTCGCCATGACGGTGTTCACTCAGGGCAGCATCTGGGCCTCCGACGTGCGCAACAGTCGCCTGCGGGCCACCAACAGCCTGCGCGGCGACATCACCGACCGGGACGGCAACCTGCTGGCCACCACCGCCGAGGACGGCGCTCGCCAGTACAACAAAAACACACTCGCCCGCCGCGCCCTGTCCCAGACCGTGGGCGACACCGCGGGCATGAGCGGCACCGGCATCGAAACCTTCTACTCCGCCACGCTGCTGGACATTTCCACTTCCCTGGTGGATCGGCTGAGCGAGCTGTTCAACAGCGCCAAGCACGTGGGCAGCAGCATCCAGATCACCGTGGACGGCCCGCTGCAGGCCTATATCGCCAGCGAATTCCCCGGCGGCTATCGGGGCGCGGTGTGCGTCCTCAACTACAAGACCGGCGAGATCCTGGCGATGGTCTCCCTGCCGAACTACGATCCCTACGATCTGGCCAACCGCGCCGAGGCCCAGGTGGAGGACACCGCCTATCTGAACCGCTGCCTGCAAGGCCTCTACACCCCCGGCTCGGTGTTCAAGATCGTCACGCTGGCCTCGGCCATCACCAACGACGTGAACGTCATCGACCAGGCCTTCAGCTGCTCCGGCGAATGGGAATACGAGGGCGGTCACATCGTCTGCGCGGGCGGGACGGCCCACGGCACCGTAAACCTCAAGACCGCCTTCAAGCGCAGCTGTAACGTCACCTTCGGAAAGCTGGCCTACCAGCTGGGCCTGGAGCGCCTCCGGCAGACGGCGGAGCGCTTCGGCTTCAACGAAAATTTCAAGTTCGGTGATTTCGTGGTCTACAACTCCGCCTTCCCCACCGAGGTGAACAACATGAACGGCCTGGTGTGGGCGGGCATCGGCCAGGGCGAGGTGCTGGTCACCCCGCTGCACATGGCCATGATCTCCGGCGCCATCGCCAACAGGGGCGTGATGATGAAGCCCTGGCTGATCGAGCGCGTCACCAATTCCCTTGGCTCGGCCACCGCCAGCGGCGCGCCCAGCGCCTACCGCCAGGTGGTCAGCGAATCGGTGGCCAGCAAGATCGCCGAATACATGTATGAGACCGTGCAGAGCGGCACCGCCACCCGCGCCGCCATCAAGGGCTACACCGTGGGCGGCAAGACCGGCTCGGCGGAGGTCAGCGATGACAAGACCGTGGAAACCAACGCCTGGTTCACCGGCTTCGTCTACGACGACGCCCACCCCTACGCCATCTCCGTGGTCATCGAGGGCGGCGGCGCCGGCGCGCGCATGCCCAGCGAGCTCGCCGCCAAGGCTCTGAAAAAGGCCATCGAATATGTGGGATAATGGAGCGGGACAATGACGGCATATCCCGAAAGAAAGCGAAATCGCTTGCAGAACATGCTCTACAATGAAAATGGCGCATATTTTGTAACGATATGCACCCGCGATAAGCTCAACTATTTCTGGAACGCAGTCCTCGATTCTCACCAACCCCGTGTAGGGGCGGCGTTGCGCCGCCCGCCCGAAGACACGGCATAGACAGACGCCGGCCCGCACTCCGTCTCCGGCACACCCAGCGTAGGGGCGGCGTTGCGCCGCCCGCATGGAACCGCGGCAGT
>JAFVBK010000093.1 GCA_017480045.1 Clostridia bacterium | reverse complement strand
TATCACATCTACGATTACGCGGGCGTATTCACCGCAGGCTCGCGGTTCGTGCGCGATGCGCGGGCGCTGCTGCGGGCGGGCGGCAGCGTGGAGAAGATCAACCTCTACTTTGCCGATCCGGCGCAGAAGGCGGAGTTTGCGCGGCGCGCGGCCCCCCTTGACTTGTTCGTGGCGGATTCGCTGGGCTTCGGCTGTGAGATCTCCCCGCGGGAGGCCACCAAGGCTGCCGGGCTGAAGCGGCTCTGCGATCGCCTGGGCCTGAAGCTGTCCGAAAGCCTGGCGGTGGGGGACGGCGGCAACGATGTGGATCTGATGCGCGCGTCGGGGCTCGGCGTGGCGATGGGCAACGCCGCCGTGGCCGTGAAGGCCGCCGCCGATGCGGTCACAGAAGACTGCGATCACGACGGCGCGGCCAAGGCGATAGCGCGGTATATGCTGGGCGAGCGGGTTTGACGGGCGTCAGCGCCGTATGCTATAATTTGAGACGACGCGTAGCGCATCATTTCGGGAGGTAATCATTATGTATACGCAGCTGGAAATCAAGAATCTCTTTGATCTGGAGCACACCATCGCCGCGGCGCTGTTCGACGGCAAGACCTATCCCTGGGAGGTGCTGGGGGACATCAAGAGCTTCATCCTCGCTCTGGGCGCGACGCTGGACGCCGAGCGGTTCGATCATCCCGCCGAGGATATCTGGATCGCGAAGGACGCGAAGGTGGCGCCCTCGGCGTGTCTGAACGGTCCGCTGATCGTGGACAGCGGCGCGGAGATCCGCCATTGCGCCTTCGTGCGCGGCAGCGCCATCGTGGGCAAGAACGCGGTGGTCGGCAATTCCTGCGAGCTGAAAAACTGCGTGCTGTTCGACAATGTGCAAGTGCCTCACTTCAACTATGTGGGCGATTCCGTGCTGGGCTATAAGGCCCACATGGGCGCGGGCAGCGTCACCAGCAACGTGAAGAGCGATAAGAAGAATATCGTGATCCATGCCGGCGAGGGCATCGAGACCGGCCTTCGCAAGATCGGCGCGATGCTGGGCGACCGGGTGGAGGTCGGCTGCAACAGCGTGTTGAATCCGGGCACGATCATCGGCCGGGACTGCATCGTCTATCCCACGAGCTGCGTGCGCGGCGTGGTGCCTGAGCGGCATATCTACAAGCGAGGCGAGGGCATCGCCCAACGGCGGATGGATTGAACGGCGTAAAACCGATGGCCGGACGGTTGAATAACGGGGGCGGCACAGTGCCGCTCCCGCCACTTTTTTTGTGGAAATATCCTGTTAACGCTTTACATATTCTTGATCTTGTGCTATAATCTGTGCGTCGAAACTTAACACAATAAGGAGGTTTCCCGCATGAAAAAGCTGTTTTCCGTGATGCTGGTGCTCGCGCTGGCGCTGTCCCTGGTGGCGGTTTCCGCTTCCGCCGAGGACTATTCCGGCTACACCATCCGCATCTACTCCAACTCCAACTCCTCTGAGCGCGTGACCTGGCTGATCGACGCCGCTGCCGACGCCGGCTTCACCATCTCCCTGGACGACAATTCCGTCATCTCCGGCGATACCGCCGCCGTGCAGGCCGCCAACGAGAACAAGGACGCCGACATCATCTTCGGTCTGAACGAGGTGCGCTGGTCCCAGCTGGTGAACGGCACCTATGAGAACCTGTCCGTCATGGACTGGACTCCCTCCTGGGCCGACAAGGTTGGCGACTACAAGTATGACGGCAAGGCCTACGGCCTGGTCATCCAGAACATCCTGATGCTCTATCGCAACGACGAGCTGGGCACCAACGGCGAGGCGCTCCACTTTGAGAAGTGGGCCGACATCGTGGACAGCGGCTATGCCTGGTATCGCCAGGGCAAGGTCGGCGGCACCACCAACATGAACATCAACAACGCCATGCTGCACGCCTTCACCGATCCGGAATCTCCGGCGGGCGGCATCTCCATCGACGGCTGGAAGACCCTGTGGGCCTACTGCGCGGGCGGCAACTTCACCGGCGACAGCTACGGCCTCGATCCGCTGATCCGCGGCGACGTGCAGGTTTCCACCTTCTACTCCTCCTCCCTCTACGGCAACATCGAGGCCGCTGAGGAGACCGCGGAGAACCCGCTGCGCGGCACCCTGGAGCCCGAAAACTGGAACCTGGTGGACATCGACGACGGCACCTACTACATCGCCGAGTACATCGGCGTGATCGACAACCCGAATCGCTCCGAGGAGGAGACCGAGGCCGTGAAGGCGTTCGCCGAGTGGTTTGGCTCCGCCGAGACCCAGATCGCCTGGTCCGACGAGTTCGACAGCTATCCCTGCAACGAGGATGCCGTGGACGAGCTGTTCGACGAGATTCCCGCGATCTACGCGATCCCGAACTTCGCCCTGAACACCGTCGAGGGCACCGACATGACCTACGCCGAGTACGTGGGCGCGCACTCCTCCGAGTGGACCAACATCATGACCAACCTGGGCTTCTATTGGGCCGACAATGCCGACGCCCCCGCCGAGCCCGATTGGGACAACCTGGACTGGGCGACCCTGACCCAGGCCGCGGAATAATCGGATGCCGGGAATACCCGGTGGGCGGGCTCATATGAGCTCGCCCTTTTCTCAGCACTATTCAAAGGAGCGATGCCACATGATTCAGCTATCGGATATCGTGGTCAAATTTGACGATTTCGAGGCGCTGCACAACATCAACGTCCATGTGAAGGAGGGCGAGTTTTTCACCTTCCTCGGCCCCTCCGGCTGCGGCAAGACCACCACGCTGCGCACCATCACCGGCTTTATCGAGCCGGTCGGCGGCACGGTGCGGATGCAGGGCCAGGACATCACCCACGTGCCCATCGAAAAGCGCAACATCGGCATCGTGTTCCAGAGCTACGCGCTGTTCCCCACGATGACCGTGCGGGACAACATTGCCTTCGGTCTGAAGATCAAAAAGCTGAGCAAGGCGGAGATCGCGGAAAAGGTGAACACCATCGCCAAAAAGGTGGATCTGAGCGACGAGCAGCTGGCCAAGGCGGTCAGCCAGCTCTCCGGCGGCCAGCAGCCGCGCGTGGCCATTGCCCGCGCCCTGGTGACG
>JAFVBK010000092.1 GCA_017480045.1 Clostridia bacterium | reverse complement strand
TTCACGCGGGGGTTCAGACAGAACAGGTGGTTGCGCTGGTACAGCGGCAGCACCACGGCATCCTCGTGCACCACAGCGTTGTCGATCTTCTGATAGGCGGCGACGCGCTCGTCGGGATCCAGCATCGCACGGGCCTCGTCCAGAAGGTCCATGATCTCGTCGTTGGTGTAGTTGGTGGAGCGGCCGACGGTGTTCTTCCTGGAGAAGAAAGTGTAGAGGAAGTTGTCGGGGTCGTTGTAGTCCGCGGACCAGGAGTTGTAGTAGCTGGGCAGCTCGCCGTCGCTGCGGATGTCGTAGTAGCTCGCCTCGTCGTAGGGCTTCACGGTCGCATTCACGCCGATCTGCTTGAAGTCGTTGGCGATGATGGTGGAGATGTTCTGACTGGTGGTGGAGTCGGACATGACGGCCAGTTCCATGTCAAAGCCGTCGGCGTAGCCCTCCTCGACGAGTATGGCCTTGGCCTGTTCGGGATCGTAAGGGATTCCCTCGGCGGCGTCATTGTGACTCAGCACGCCGTCTGGGATGAAGGTGGCCAGCAGATGGCCCTCGCCGTTGTACATGGCGTCGAGGATGGCCTGGCGATTTACCGCCATCTGCAACGCCTTGCGCACGTTCACATTGTCCAGCGGCTCGATGCCAGTGTTGAACATGAAATAGTAGGTGCCCGCGCGCACGCCGGAGATGATCTGGTCCTCGTAGCCGTTGTCCAGGAACCACTGCAGCTGGCTCTCGGCATAGTCGAAGTTGAACACGTCCACCTCGCCCTGTTCAAACATCAGGCGCTGGGTGTCGGCATCGGAGACAATCAGCATGATGATGCCGTCGATCTGAGGCGCGCCTTTAAAGTAGTTGGGGTTGGCCACCATGGTCACCTTGCTGCCCAGTTCCCATTCGATGACCTGGAAGGGCCCGGTGCCGAAGCACACCGCCGGGTTGGTGCCGAAGTCGTCCACGCCCTCGGTAGATTCGCGGTTGTAGATGGAACCGCCGGGGGTGGTCAGGCCGCTGAGGAAGGGGGTATAGGGCGCGTCCAGCACGAATTGCACCGTGAGGTCGTCTATGGCGGTGACGCCGGTGATGCTGTCGGCCTCGCCCTCGCGGTATTCATTGGCGTCGACGATCATGTCGAAGACGTCGGTGTTCTTCTTGCGATCGTCGGGATCCATGATGCGGGTGACGGTGTACACCACGTCATCGGACGTGAAAGGATCGCCGTTCTGGAAGGTGACGCCCTCGTGCAGATGGAAGGTGTAGGTCAGGCCGTCTTCGCTGATGTCCCAGGTGTCGGCCAGGCCGGGAACGATTTCGCCGGTCGCGCTGTCGGCCTCAACAAGGCGGTCAAAACAATTCATGGGGATGGTGTAGCTGTCGGTGGTGCGCTGCACATCCAAGCTTTCGGGATCTTCCGTATAGAAGATGCGCAGCCAGTTGTCGTTCTCCTCGGCCACGGCCATGGGCGCCATCACAGTCAGCGCCAGCGCCAGCGCGGCCAGCATGCTAAGCAGTCTCTTCATGGGATAATCCTCCATCATTCGATCGATGCCGTCCGCGCCGTTGGCGGCGGACAGCCAGGGTGATTGGCCGCCGCGCACATTGGGGGTATACATCGCAGTATAACCGTCACGCGCGCTAAAAACAGGATATACTATCCTATATATAACTATAAGCCATTCTCGAATATCATACAACAGAATTAACGTTAAGGTTCGGTAAATGTGACGCTCGTATGACCAGAGTGTGTTTCCCAATGCCCTTATGGCGCTCGAAAACACGCTCTAAGTGTAGCGGCTGGCGCGATTGCGCGCGATATCCATGTTTTCCGGCGCGCTGGGCACGCCCAGAAAGCGGGCGAAGCGCGCCATGGCGGCCTCGATGGCCTCCAGCATGGCGCGGCTGACGCGCGCGTCGTCCTCCCACCACCAGCCCTTTACCCGGAATTGCCCGGCCTTTGCCACAGGCTCCGGCTCAAATCGCGCCACGAAGCGGCTGCCGTACAGCACGGGCAATACGTAGTAGCCATACTGGCGCTTCTCCACGGGGGTGTAGACCTCCCAACGATACTTGAAGCCGAAAAGCGCCTCGATCATATCCCGATCCCACAGCAGGTTGTCCAGCGGCGCGATGAAGCGGGCGGTGGGACGATGCCCCGCCTTTTCCAGCATGTCCGCCGCCTCCGGCATCGCGTAAAAGATTTCGTCGCGCCCCTCAATCCGACAGGGAATGAGCGCGCCGCGCGCTGCAAGCCGTGCGAGCGCCGCCTTCCTGGTCCTGTCGTCGCCGACCACGTAGCCCTGCCACGCGCCGCCTCGTCGGGGCCACAGCAGCCCCACGCAGCCTACGCGTCGCTTGACATACCAATTCGCAAAGGTCTCCGCGTCCATTGACGGAGGCGTCAGGTATTCCGGCGGCAGCACCCGCTCGGTGAGGTCAAAATAGCGCTGCGTGCCGTTCTTGTCCGCCACGCACAGCTGCCCGGCGGCAAACAGATACTCGATGGCCGCGCCGGAGGGCCGTCTCGGTCCCCAGCCGAAATCCTTCGATTCGCCGATGGGAATGTCCGTCAACCGGCAGGGTCCCTTTTCGCGTATGATGGCGAGCACGTCCTCCAGCATGTCGAAGCCCTCGCCCTGACCGCGCCGCTCCAGCCAATTGCGGACGTCCCCGGCGCGCATGGCCCGCTGAGGCGCGAAACTTGGGAAGTCCTTCGCCGTATAGACGCACATCTCCTTGTCATAGCCGTCCACAAGAAAGCGCTCGCCGTACAGCAAATTTTGCAGCATATCGGGCCTATAGCCCCGCACGCGTGATTGCAAAACCAGGTCGGCGTTGCGCCCCGCCACGTTCAGTGGGTCGAATTGGATCGTACCCAGCCGACTCATCACGGCCTTGACGCCTTCGATGCCGCGAAAGCCGTCTGAACCATCCAGATTGTGATAGCGCACCAGAAGTTCGCGGGCCTGCCGGTTGGTGAGCGTGAGCATAGGAGATCTTCCTTTCGCGGTTGTATTACAATAAGTATACCACAAAGCGCCGGCTAATTAAACCTATATTGCCGCGCCCGGACGATGGGCGCGCGCGGCGCGCGGACACGTCGAACGATGTCCAGGAACCTGTCGCTCACAAAGTCGGCTAGGCAGAGCATGATCATGAAGACGAAGATAAATACCATAATATCCTCCTTGCCGGATGCGCTTATGCCCATTTGGAAGCATACTCTGGCTCCGGCGGGCCGTCGAGTAGTGCTGGCGGGGCGCGCGCCCCGCGGTTGATGGGCTCATTATATAATCGATCATATGTTAGTGTCAAGCGAAAAACAGTCCAAATGGGCAATTATCAAGCTTTTGTCAAGCGGTGTTCGATAAACGGGGGCGGATAAGGAAGAAATAAAGGGATTTCTCAAAAGGCCATGCGACCAGCGCGTAAACGATATTTAGGAGCGACGCGAGGCGATAAACCCGTTGAATTTATCGCCACGCGTCGCTCCGGCAATTTTACTGCGTTTGTCGTAGAACTTCTATTTTGGGACGGTTCCTTCACTGATTGCGTTCATCGGTATTTCCCGATCAGAGCCTTCGTGATGGCATACATTTCGTCGCTGTGGGCCTCCATGTCCGAAAGCAGCTTTAGCTGGCAGCGCGCGCGGGCCAGGTTATCGTCGGCGCCTTCGATGTGGAAGTACACGTCGCCGTCCAGATAGTCCGTCAGGAAGCGCATGCCGTTTTCAAAGGTCATCACCAGCGCGCCCAGGGGCAGGTTTTCAAGCTCCGGCAGAGTCAGACTCCGTGCGGTTTCGGAGATAAAGCCCTCGGCATAGGCGCTGAACAGCCCGATATCAAGGCGCACTCTGCTCAGGTCGCGCTCGTCCTCGGCGGCGGTCGAAGCGCCATAGCGTATGGCGTCGCCAAAGTCGTACAGCGCGGAGCCGGCCATCACCGTGTCCAGGTCGATCACGCACAGCGCCTCACCGGTGCGCTCGTCCAGCATGACGTTGTTGATCTTCGTGTCGTTGTGGGTGACGCGCAGCGGCAGCGTGCCCGCGTCGATCATCTCGACGATGCGGCCCATTCCGTTCCTTCTGGCGCGCACGGCGGCAATTTCCGGCTGCACCGAGGCGGCGCGGCCTCTCACGTCCGCGACCACGGAGCGCTCGAAGGCCTCCATACGCCTCACGGTGTGGTGGAAGTTGGGAATGGTGTCGTAAAGCCTTTCGATGGGAAAGTCAGACAGCATGTTCTGAAACGCGCCGAAGGCCCGCCCAATCTCCTGAAACTGGGCGGGGGAATCCACGCGGTCGATGGTGCGGGCGCCCGTGATGAAATCATAGGCGCGCCAGCTGCCGTTGTCGTCCTGATACAGCACGCCGCCGCCCTTCACCGGCACCAGCCGCAGCACCCGGTTTGCCGGATCCCGCCCCTGCTTCCTATAGGCCTGGCACAGGTGCTCCGTCACCAGCTGTACGTTTTGCATCACCTCCTCCGGCTTCTTGAAGGCGAAGGTGTTGATGCGCTGCAGCACATAATCCCGCCTCGTGCCATCCGGCAGGACAAACCCCAGTCGGTAGGTGCGGTTGAGGTGCCCGGTCATGATCGGCTCGCAGAGGGCGAGCTCGCCGGAAAAGTCAAAGTGGGGGATGATGGTTTGAAGCTCGGCTGTCATGGACATGGTTTGTAACCTCGCATTGAGTGATGAGTGTTGATTAAACCTTGAAGACGCGAAAGCGCCGCGAAGCCTTATTCCCCAAATATCGCGTCCACAAACTCCGCTGCGTCGAAGGGCTGCATGTCGTCGATCTGCTCGCCCAGGCCGATGTAGCGCACGGGCAGGCCCAGCTCGTTGCGGATGGCGATGGCGATGCCGCCCTTGGCGGTGCCGTCCAGCTTGGTGAGGATGATGCCCTGCAGGTTGGCCACCTCGCTGAACACCTTCGCCTGCGCCAGGCCGTTCTGGCCGGTGGTGGCGTCGATCACCAGCAGCGCGCCCAGCGCGGCCTGGGGGTATTCCCGCTCCACCACGCGGCTGATCTTCTTCAGTTCCTCCATCAGGTGCGCCTTGTTGTGCAGGCGTCCGGCGGTGTCCACCAGCAGGATGTCGGCGTGGCGCCCCTTGGCGGCCTGGATGCCGTCGAACACCACCGCGGCGGGGTCTGCGCCCTCCTGATGCTTGATGATGGGCACGTTCGCCCGCTCAGACCACACCGTCAGCTGATCAGCGGCGGCGGCGCGGAAGGTGTCGCCCGCGCAGATGATCACCCGGCGGCCCAGCGTCTTCAATCGGGAGGCCAGCTTGCCGATAGAGGTGGTTTTGCCCACGCCGTTGACGCCGATGATCAGCAGCACCATCGGGCTGGTCAGCTGCATCGGCTCGGCCCACAGGATGTCCACCAATATCTTTTTCAGCGCGTCGCGGGCTTTGGCGGGGTTGCCGATCTTTTCGGCTTTGCACTTCTCCTTCAGCCGGTTCACGGCCAGCTCGGCGGTGGGCACGCCCACGTCCGCCATGATCAGGATGTCCGTCAAATCCTCGTAGAAGTCGTCGTCCAGCTCCTGGTAGCTTTCCACCAGCTCGTCCATGCGCCCGGAAAAGGCGTTGCGCGTCTTGCTCAGACCGCTCTTGATCTTATCGAATAGGCCCATCGCTTGTACCTCCAAATATATAGTGAATCCATTTCAGTGTGGAGCGTGGAGCCAAGTTAGCCGCCGCCGCGCGACAATGGCATTTTTATAACGCCACTCTCCAAACTCCACACTCGATTATACCGCTTCGTTCAATTTTACCGATACCGTCTTCGAGACGCCCTTTTCCTCCATCACCACGCCATACAGCGCGTCGCAGCGCTCCATGGTGCCCTTGCGGTGGGTGATGACGATGAACTGGGTATTCTCAGAGTAGGCCTTCAGGTAGTCGGCGTAGGTGTCGATGTTCGCGTCGTCCAGCGCCGCTTCGATTTCGTCCAGTATGCAGAAGGGGGTGGGCTTGAGGTCGAGTATGGCGAAGAGGATCGCGATGGCGGTCAGCGCGCGCTCGCCGCCGGAGAGCAGCGAGAGCATTTGCAGCTTCTTGCCCGGCGGCTGGGCCACGATGTCGATGCCGCAGTTCAGCGCGTCCTTGGGGTCGGCGAGCCGCAGCTCGGCCTTGCCGCCGCCGAACAGCTTCACAAAGGTGCGCTGGAAATTCTCGTTCATCAGGGCAAACTGCGCCTTGAACTGCTTTTCCATCTTGTCTTCCAGCTCCGCGACGATGCCCTCCAGATCGGCCTGGGCCTTTAAGAGGTCGTCCCGCTGACCGGTCAGCTCCTCGACGCGCTCCACCGTGCGTCGATATTCGTCCAGCGCCGCCACGTTGACCGTGCCCATGGCGCGGATGCGCTGGCGGATGGCGGCGATGCGTTTCTCGGATTCCGTCAGCTTGAAGTCCGCCTGGCGGAAGGACTCCGCCCCGGCGTAGGTCAGCTCGTAGTCCTCCCAGATGCGGTCCTGGATCTGCTTGAACTCGCCCTCCACGCGGGCCAGCTGCAGCTCGCTACGGTGGTGCTTGTCGCTGAAATCGTCCAGGTTGGCGCGCAGGGCGTCGATCTCATCGGCCAGGGCCTGCAGCTTCTTCTGCACGCCGGTGCGGCGGGAATCCGCCTCGTCAAAGGCCGAGCGGGCCGCGTCCAGCGCCTGCTTGTTGGTGTTCAGCGTATCTAGGTCGCGCTCCAGCAGAGAGGCGTTGCTCTCCAGCTGCTTCAGGCACTCCTCCAGCGCCACCTGGGATTCGGCCAGCACCTTCTCGGCGTTGTCCGCCTGGTCGCT
>JAFVBK010000091.1 GCA_017480045.1 Clostridia bacterium | reverse complement strand
TCTCCGTGAACCGCATGCTGACCGCTGAGTGCTACAAGCAGCGCCTGGAACGGGGCCTGACGTTCCTGGAGTTCAACTACATGCTGATGCAGAGCTATGACTTCCTGGAGCTCAGCCACCGCCACAATGTGACGCTGCAGTGCGGCGGCGACGACCAGTGGTCGAACATGCTGTCCGGCGCGGACCTGATCCGCCGCAAGGACCAGAAGCCGGCCTTCGCGCTGACCTTCCAGCTGTTGCTGACCCACGACGGCCGCAAGATGGGCAAGACCGAGAAGGGCGCGCTGTGGCTCGATCCCAACAAGTGCAGCCCCTACGACTTCTACCAGTACTGGCGCAACGTGGACGACCAGGACGTGGAGAAGTGCCTGGGCCTGCTGACCTTCCTGCCCATGGACGAGGTGCGCCGCCTGGGCGCGCTGAAGGACAGCGCCATCAACGAGGCCAAGCGCGTGCTGGCCTACGAGGTCACCAAGAACGTGCACGGCGAGGAGGAGGCCAAAAAGGCCCAGCAGGCCGCGGAGGCCCTGTTCGGCGGCGGAAACCTGGCCGGCTCCGTGCCCACCACCGAGATCGACCCCGCCGAGCTGGAGGCCGAGAACCGCCTGCTGGCCTGGGTGGCGAAGGTCGGCCTGTGCAAGAGCAACAAGGAGGCCCGCCAGACCATGACCGCCGGCGGCCTGAGCGTCAACGATGAAAAGATCACCGACGTGGACTACCGCCTCACCCCCGAAATGCTGGAGGGCGACGGCCTGCTCATCAAAAAGGGCAAGAAGAGCTATCACCGGCTGGTCAAAAAGGGATAAAGCCCGTCGCCTGGCGATTGAGCGTCACCGAGGATCGTCGCTTTTGCGGCGAATTGCCGAAACAAAAAATCTTCGCGGTTAAGCCACGCTTCGGCTTAACCGCGAAGATTTTCGTTCTGTTATCATGCCGTCAAACAGCAGTTTCTGTACCTTCTTTTATTTTTTTACCCTCACCTTGATCGTCGCCTTCTTGCCATTGCCGGTCTTGACGGTGATCTTGGCGCTGCCGGCCTTCTTCGCGACCAGCGTGCCGTCGGCGCTCACGGACACCACCTTGGGCTTTGAGGACTTCCACGTGTACGTGGTCTGGGCGGTGGCCGGCTTCACCCACGTGGTCAGCCGAACCACATCCCCCACCTTCATGCCCATCGGGCTGAGGGCGTTGATGCCGATGCCGGCGGGCTTTCGAGGGTCGATCACGGTCACGGTCAGCTTCCACTTCCGCTTGTTGGTCAGCGTGATCGTGACGGTGGTCTTGCCCTCCTTCAGGGCCGTGATCCTCCCGTCCTTCGACAGCTTCACGATCTTGGAATTTTTCGCCTTCCAGCCCTTGGGCGTCGCGCCCTTCAGGCCGATTTGCAGCGTCTCCCCCAGGTTGATCTTCAGCTTCTCATTGCCCGAAACGATGTGGCCGATCTCCGAGAGCTTCGCGCCGCAGACGCACACGCCGTCGGCGTTGAAGCTGTGGGGCTCCGTCTTAGAGGCAGTAAACGCGGCGTTGCGAGACTCCGTATAGAGCCTGTCGGCAAACGACGCGGGGCCGAGTTCGTAGGCCCGCACCATCCGGTTCATCACGCGCCGGGCCTCCTGCTCCTCATAGGTGAGCCGGCTGTCCGGCACGTACTGCACCTGCTCATACAGCGCCGCCATCGTCGCCATGTCCTTGGCATAGGCGGCGTAGAGGGCCTCGGCGTTCACATCCTGAACGCTCACCCACTGGCCGCAGTCCGGGCAGTACAGCTGGCTGGAGACGTCCGTGTCGGCGCGGTGGCCCGCCGTCCCGATGGAATACCAGGGCTTGTACTCCACCTTGTAGTCGGCATTCAGGTGGTCGCAGACGGGCGTCTTGCCTGCGTTCTCGCCCCGCGCCGCCTCGGCGGACTCCGGCGCGGCCACAGCAGTCTCCGCCTGCGTGAGCGCAAATTCCTCCTGTTCCGAGACTTCCGGCTCCGGCGATTCCGCCAGCGCGGAAAAGCCCGCGCACAGAATCAGGCACAGCGTCAGAGACATCCCTCTCAAAAGTCCGCGGCGCATACACAGCCCTCCCTTACAGCATCTTCCAATATCAATCATAGCACAGCTTTATGCCCTGCCTGTGACGATACACGATCGACTTCCCGACATTGCTATGGCCGGTATTTTTTGTATAACCGCCTCACCCCCCAATGCTGGAGGGCGACGGCCTGCTCATCAAAAAGGGCAAGATGCGCTATCACCGGCTGGTAAAAAAGGGGTAATTATCAACCGTCCCCCGTTTCTCATGTATTGCGCGGAGTTGCGCCAGTCATGAAAAACGGGGGACGCGCTGATTTTTTGAGTCTCAAAATCCCAAGCTTCAACCCATCAGTCTTCTCTTCCAGACTCGGCGATCAATACCTCGTCCAAGGTCTTCATCATCGTGGCAACGTCGATGGGCTTCGCGATGTGGGCCTGCATCCCGGCTTCCCGCGCCGCCTGCTCGTCCTCCTTGAAGGCGTTCGCCGTCATGGCGATGATCGGTATACGCGCCAATCGCGGATCCGCGAGCCCGCGAATCGCGCGGGTCGCCGCGTAGCCGTCCATCACGGGCATCTGAATGTCCATCAGAATGGCGTCGTAATGTCCCGGTTGACTGGCGGCCACGGCGTCCAGCGCGGCCTTTCCGTTCTCCGCCGTCTCCAGCTGAAAGCCCGCCTGGGTCAGAATCATCTGCGCGATCTCCAGGTTGATGGCGTTGTCCTCCACCAGCAGCAGCCGCTTGCTGGAATAGTCGATTTTGGCGGTCTCATTCGGCTTCACATCGTCCTGCGGCGCGGGGATGTCCCTTGCCTCCGCCAGCCGAAGCTTCAGCCGGATGACAAACTCCGTGCCCGAACCGGGCGCGGTCAGCACCTCGATGGTCCCGCCCATCAAATCGACGATGCCCTTGGTGATGGACATGCCCAGACCAGTGCCCTCGATGCCGCTGACCGTGGAGGTTCGCTCCCGCTCGAAGGCGTTGAAGATGCGCTCGGCGAATTCCCTGGACATGCCGATGCCGCTGTCGCGCACGCGCAGCTCATAGGCGCCGTAGCCGTTTTCTCCGCTCCCCACTTCCCAAATCGACGCGGAGACGTCCCCGCCCTCCGGCGTGAATTTGTAGGCGTTGCTGAGAATGTTGAGCAAAACCCGATTGAGGTTTTTCTGATCGCACCAGACATAGCGGTGGCGCACCTGCCCGGTATGCACCTGAAAGTTCATTTTTTCTGCTTCATCTGCTCCGAGAAGAGATCCCGCATGCCGTCAAACACAGCGCACAGGTCCACCGGCGCGTATTCCAGCTCCACCTTGCCGCTCTCGATGCGGCTCATCTCCAGAATGTCGTTGATCAGGGCGAGCAGGTGGCGGCTCGATCCGTCGATCTTTTGCAGATAATCCCGAACCGCCGGCGGCGCGGGCTCCTTCAGGGCGAGATTGGTATAGCCGATGATGGCGTTCATCGGCGTGCGAATGTCGTGGGACATGTTGAAGAGGAATTGGCTCTTGGCCAGGCTGCTCTCCACCGCGTGGATTTTCTCTCGCTCCGCCGCCTCGTGCTTCTCCCGTACAATGTTTTGCACGTAGAGCATGACGGCCAGCCCGGTAAATATGATCAGCATCAGCCCGATGCCGCCGCCCACCAGCGTGGCGCGCGTCCGCGGCGCGAGGTCGCCCTCCGCGAGTCGCTTGGCCAGCCACATCAGCGCCGAATAGAGCAGCAGCGCAAACAGCACGATTCCCGACGCGGACATGCCGCTGTATTCGGTGAGGGTGCTGCGGATGACCGGGCGCCAGTAGAACACAAAGCCCAGAAGGCACCACAGGGAGAGCAGCAGGAACGCCTCGCTGCCCATCGCCTCCATGGCGGAGAGCCGCGGAACCAGCTGCACGATGGCGAACACCGCCGAAATGACCGTGCCGATGGCACCCGTAACCACAATCCGCCTGTTGCCCTCCGACTTGGCGATCTTATATGCCGCCGCCGAGGTGTAGCTGAAGCCCACGATCGCACCGAAGGACGTCAAATCCACAAACCAGTTCAGCGTGTTCCTGCCCAGCAGCGAAATCAGTATCGACAGCGCCATGATGAACAGAATGCTGTAGGTGGTTTTGGAGAATTTTTCGGAGAGGATGTGATCCTCCGCCATGGTGGAGAGCACGCGCGTCGTCGCGCGATAGCCCCCGATGATGCCCGTCAGGATCGACGAGAGAGCGGTCAGCGTCATGACCACCAGCCCCACCGGTCCCATGACAGACTTCGCCGCGAAGAACGTAGGCACCGACGGCACGCCGCTCAGCCCATCCAGACCGGCGACATAGGCCTGCCAGGAATCGAAGCCCTCCGGCACGGCGGCGATGCTGATCAGCGCCATGGAGGCGTAGGCGAAGGCCGTGCCGATGATGGCGAGCACGATGAGCCGGCTGGGTCTGCGCACCTGATGCGAAAAATGCGCCGTATCGAAGGCGGTGACCTCGAAGCCCACAAAGGCCCAGGGCGCGAGGATAACCAGGCTGAATATGGCGTAGCCTGGGTTGGTCCCACCGGCGCCGAAGGATGTCAGCGCGCCATTGGCAATCGCCTGGGGCAAGCAAAGCGCGGCGGTCACAACCACGCCGATCAGAAGCACAACCGACAGCACGGTGTGCAGCTTTTGCAGCAAGGGCTTGGCCGCCACAAACAAAAGGCCCACGCCCGCCAGCGCCAGCACGGAAACCACCGTCTCGCTCAAGTAGATCGTGTTGCCCGCGATGCTGTAGTGAAATCCACTCTGGACGGTATTGCTGAAAAGTATGCGCACCACCAGGAACAGCGCGGTGCCGTTCAGAAAGACAATCGTCAAATAGGACAGGCACAGGAACCAGGCGCTCAAAAAGGCGTGATCGCGGCCAAAGGCCTCCTTGGTGTAGGAATAGACGCCGCCCGTGATGGAGCTTCGCCCCATCAGATAGGAGAAGTTGCCGCCGATAACCAGCATGATCGCCATGCCTATGGCCATGGCGATCAGCGTTCCCGCCGGTCCCGCCAGGGGCAAAAAGGTCGTGCCCGGCATGGCAAACACGCCCCAGCCGACCATGCAGCCGAAGGCCATCGCCCACACATCCAGTGAAGAGAGATACCGGTCCAATGCCTTTGTCTGTCTATTGTTTTCAATATCCACCGTCAATCCACCCCTGCCACGCACCCATAGAAGGCTATCCGCCAAAATCATAGAATACAATCAATGCTATGGTTTTTCTTATCCTCCTATTTTATATTATATCGCAAAATCGGGAGTTCCTCCACCGAAATCCGCCGTTTCCGCGATTTTTTCGCCCTATAACCCCTTTGACCCCTTGAATATTTTCACTTTAAATACTATTATAGTATACAGGGATTTTTGTGATTATATCAACGGGAGCAAAACCATGCGAAACTACCGTATCGCGTTTTTCACCGTGGACTGGAACTACGAGCTGGTAGAATCCACGCTACACGGATTGAAGCAGTTCGTGGACGATCATGAAAACGTGCGTCTGCGCGTATTTGACTGCTTTGGCAAGGACATCGGCAACGCGAAGGACCACAGCGAATACGCTATATTTGACCTGGCGAACCTGGGGCAGTTCGACGGCGCGCTGATTCAGGGCAACCAGATCGTGCTCAAATCCGCCCGCGAGACGCTGGCCCGCCGGGTGACCGAGGCCGGCATTCCCGCCGTAACCGTGGACTGCCCCATCGAGGGCTGCACGCTGGTGAGCGTTGACAACCGGCAGGCCCAGTACGATCTGGCGGCCCACGTTATTCGCGCCCACGGCGCGAAACGGCTGGCCTATCTCACCGGCATACTGGACAACGGCAGCCCCGAAGCGCGCCAGCGCCTGGAGGGCTTCCAGGATGCCTGTCGGGACGGCGGCATCGCCGAGGCAGATATCAGCGTATTTCATTGCACCTGGCGCACCAGCGACGGCGTGCGGGTGGCGCGGGAATGGCTGCGATCCGGCAAACCGCTTCCGGACGCCTTCATCTGCGGCAACGACGATATGGCCATAGGCGTTCTGGAAGCGCTGCGCGCCGCGGGCTGCCGGGTGCCGGAGGACGTGATCGTCACCGGCTTTGACAACCTGAGCAGCGCGGAGCTGTCCAGCCCGCGGCTGTCCACCGTCCGTCGCGACTACGCTCTGCTGGACTATCGCTCGATGCAGGTGCTGCTGGACAAGATCGACGGCACGGAACAGCGCGATTTCGTCCCCTTTGAATACGAAATCGTCTGCTCCGAATCCTGCGGCTGCCGCGAGCTTTCCCGCCCCAGCTACATCCGCAACAAGTATTTTCAGTCCACCCGCTATATGAAAGACTTCTATACCCTTCAGGATCAGATGGCGGAGGAGCTGTTTGAGGCCTCCACGCTTCCGGAGCTGATGGGCATCGTGGAGAACAACCACCGCGTCTTCGGCTGCGACAACATCTATCTGTGCGTCAACCGCTATTATTACGACAACTACGATAAAAAGCAGTGGACGAAGGATTCGGAGACCTTCGACAGCGAGATGGTGCTCGCGGCCTGTGGCGGCGGCGCGACCCCAAATGGCGTCTATCGCGGCGAGTGTTTTCCCACCAGCCGCCTGCTGCCGGACGGCCTGATGGAAAGGGAACGCTTTCTGATGTTCTATCCGCTGCACTACAACACCTATTCCATCGGCTATCTGGCCGTGAACAGCATCAGCGATGCCGCCAAGATGAACCTGCACAAGAGCATCTTCAGCTTCCTGGAAATCGCCATTGAAAACGTGCGCAAGAAGTGCCTGTTGCAGCAGCTGAACGACGAGCTGGACGAGCTGTATGTGCACGACGCGCTGACCGGCTTCTACAACCGCTTCGGTTACGCGCGCTTCGGCCAGCAGATCTTCGACGGCTTCATGGCCGGGGATGGCGGCGCGCGGATACTGTTCGTGGACATGGACGACATGAAGGGCATCAATGATCAATTCGGGCACGACGCCGGCGACGACGCCATCCAGCGCGCCGCCCGGATTTTGCAGCAAACCTGCGGCGCCGGGGATTTCCTGATGCGCTACGGCGGCGATGAATTTCTGGTCATCGCCTCCCGCCGGGAGACGGACCTTGAGCATGCCATCCAGCGCGCCGCCAGCGATGCCAACGCCGCCTGCGACACGCCCTACCAGTTGGGCCTCAGCGTCGGCGTGATCGACGTGAGCGACGGCGACGAGCGCAATCTGGACGAATGCGTCCAGTTCGCCGACGCGCTGATGTATAAAAACAAAAAGCGGCGCAAGGGCCGCTGAAAAAACATGAACCGCCTCCGCGTCCGATGTTGCGCGGGGGCGGTTCATGTATCGGCGCGCCTACATCGCCGCCCGTCGGCGCTTGCCGTACAGCACCCGCGCCATCACGCAGAGCAGGGCGAGCGTGGCGAGCTCGGCCAGCGTGTCGACGATCGTATTGCTTCATATCGTCGTCCGCCAGCAGGGCGTCCATCGAGGTGTCCAGCGCCGCCGCCAAAAAGTAAAGCAACACCCGCCGCTTCGGGTGTTGACAATCTGGAAACAGGCCTATTCATTCACATTTATCACCAGCTTGCGGCTCTTTCTTGCATATAAAGCGGTTTCATAGGCGCCGCCAAAATTTCTGTCGAGGTACGCGATTATCCAGTTCGACTGGTCGACCATCCAACGGTTGCGAAACTGGATCGCCCGCTTGAAGTGCGTGCCTGGCTTCGTTCACCACCCTGGCACATATAGTATCAAACTCCCCCATACCGCCATTATAGGATATTACTTCATCGTCCATTTCCAACACTGTATCCACCAGCAGCCGCACATTTTGAATGATGTCCGGTTTATAGACCTCCCGGTGTCCCGTAAATGTACACACAAACATAGATTTCCCTCATTTTTTCATTTATATGATCTATATCCAAATAATACGGATATAGATCATTATAATACAGCTTCCAAAAGAATACAATAGGCATATCAGGAATCTGTATGGAGGAAGCGCCGTGAAGCTCGATTACAGCGCAATTGGAAAGCGCATCAAAATTGCGAGGATTAAGGCGGATTTGACGCAGGAGATATTGGCGGAGCAAATTGGCATCTCGCCCACGCACCTGAGCAATATCGAAACCGGAAGCACTCGCGTCAGCCTGACCACGCTTGTAAGCATCGCCAACGGACTGGGCGTCACGATGGATGATCTGCTCTGTGACAATCTACAGCACGCGCGGGTTCAATTTGAGAGGGATATCGCTGAAATTCTGAATGACTGCGACGAATATGAAATTCGCATTATCAGGGATATTGCGGGATGTTTGAAGGACACTCTGCGCAGGGACCAAAATCTGAAACAGCCTTACAATCAGCCGTGAGATCGCCTTAATGGCGCTTGCGGCTGACTTTTCCTCCTCTTTCCATGTCTTGGCATTTCTTCCCAATATTGTATAAAGGCAGCAATACACTTCATGAGACAAAGGCTGCGCCGAGATCGATATATGGGCAAAAACCTGAGAACGCTTCGTCTGGAAGCCGGTCTTTCTCAGGAAAAGCTTTGCGCGGAATTACAGCGGCGTGGCTGTGATATTGGCCGAACCACCTACGAAAAATATGAGACCGGCGAATTGAATATCCGCATAAGCGGGTTAATTGAATTAAAGAAAATCTATCGATGCTCCTATGACGCATTCTTCGATGGTCTGGATACCGCCAGCGAAGGATAAGCGGTATTATTTAAAACAAACGCCGGTCCTTGCCCCTTGAATCCATGGGGGCAAGGACCGGGTTTCTGTCGCGGCGGCAATTGCCTGTAGGCGCAGCCTACTTGGCGAATTCCACCGCGCGGGTCTCGCGAATGACGTTGACCTTGATCTGTCCGGGATACTCCATCTCCTTCTCGATCCGCTTGACGATCTCGCGGGCGAGAATGAGGGTACCGGCGTCGTTGACGTCCTCCGGCTTGACGATGATGCGCACCTCGCGACCGGACTGGATGGCGTAGCAGGTCTCCACGCCATCGAAGGAGTAGGCGATGGATTCCAGCTTCTCCAGTCGCTTGATGTAGTTCTCAAGCGACTCGCGGCGCGCGCCGGGACGGGCGGCGGAGATGGCGTCGGCGGCCTGCACCAGCACGGCCTCCACGCTCTTCGGCTCCACGTCGCCGTGATGGGCGGCGATGGCGTTGACCACCAGGTCGTTCTCGCGGAACTTCTTGGCCAGATCCGCGCCGATGGTGACGTGGGTGCCCTCCACCTCGTGGTCGATGGCCTTGCCGATGTCGTGCAGCAGGCCCGCGCGCTTGGCGAGGTTCACGTCCGCGCCCAGCTCGGCGGCCATGACGCCCGCCAGATGGCTGACCTCGATGGAGTGTCTGAGCACATTCTGGCCGTAGCTCGTGCGATAGCGCATGCGGCCCAGCAGCTTCACCAGCTCCGGATGGATGCCGTGCAGGTTCGTCTCGAAGATGGCCTGCTCGCCGGCTTCGCGAATCTGGTTGTCCACCTCGCGGCGGGCCTTCGCGACCATTTCCTCGATGTGCGTGGGGTGGATGCGGCCGTCGGCGATCAGCTTTTCCAGCGCGATGCGCGCGACCTCGCGGCGCACCGGCTCAAAGCAGGAGACCGTGATGGCCTCGGGCGTGTCATC
>JAFVBK010000090.1 GCA_017480045.1 Clostridia bacterium | reverse complement strand
GGCCGCGGGCATCACCCACGTTGCCTTCCTCTGCGAACCCGTGGACGCGGGCAGGCCCGGCGGCGACTGGTATCTGATCGAGGCGCGGGGCGTGATTTCCGGCGTGTCGAAGTCGAGGCTGCTGAGCCGTGAGCCGGATTTCTGGGGGCTGATGACGAAGTATTTCAGCTATGCGGGCGTTGATATCTGATTTAAGTTAACATTGGCTTAAAGAACGCCCCGCGGCTTGTAAGAGGCGCCAAAAACTGCTATAATACGCATATGCAAGCGCGAGAGGATGGTTGAGAGATGGCGCTGGAGCGGATACAGGTGACGACGGAATGGCATCCGGCCAACGGCGGCGTGAAGGGGCTGTTCTGCCAGGGCGACGCCATCGCGCGGATGGAGGCGCTGCTGGGGGAATACGAGGGCAAGATCAAGCTGATCTACATGGACCCGCCCTTCATGACCGGCGACCGCTTTTACATGCGCGTGCGCGTGGGCGAGGAGGAATGGCGGCGGGGCAAGGGTAGCCTCGCGCTGGAGAGCTTCGCGGACCGCTATGACCGGGCGGAATACCTGGCGATGATGCGCCGCGTGCTGGAGCTCTCCCGGCGGCTGCTCTCAGACGAGGGCATGATTTTCGTGCACCTGGACTACCGTGCCCATCCCCATGTGCGGCTGTTGATGGACGAGATTTTTGGCGAGGACAACCTCCTGAACGAGATCATCTGGGTCTATCAGAGCGGTGGGCGAAGCATCCACCACTTCAGCCGCAAGCACGACGTAATCCTCTTCTATCGCAAGACCGAGAAGTACGACTTCAACATCGAGGCCGTGAAGGCCCCGCGCGCAAAGCCCCGCACCAGCCATATGCGCCGGCATGTGGATCCGGACGGGCGCGTCTATCGCTCGATTCGCTCAGGCGGGCGGGTGTACACCTATTACGACGACGATCCCATCGCGCCCACCGACGTGTGGCAGGATCTGGCGCACCTTCAGCAGAAGGATCCGGAGCGCACCGGCTTCGACGTGCAGAAGCCGCTGGCGCTGCTGGATCGTATCGTCAAGTGCGCCTCCCGCCCCGGCGACTGGGTCTTGGATCCCTTTGCGGGCAGCGCCACCACGCTGGAGGCCGCCAGGCTCAACGGGCGCAGCTTCATCGGCATCGACCGCAGTCCGTTAACCGTCAACATCGCGCGACGCAGGCTGAACGGGGCGGATTACCGCATTCTGCTGGCTGATTACAAACCGACGTCGGTATGTTCTGCTGCCATCCACGCGGGCGTGGGCTTCTACCACGTGATTTTGGAGGACTTCTCCACGGATATTCCCGGCCTGCCGGAGGGGGCGCTGCCGATGGACGTCGTTGACAACTGGTCGGTGGGCTACTTGCGGCCGGAGGGCTACCAAGTGATGGCGGAGTTTGCCCGAAGCAAGCGCGCCGGCGCGCTGCAGCGGGAGCTGGCGGTGCCTGCCTACGCCGGGAAGTTGGCGCTGTGCGTGGGCGACGTTGCCGGCGGGAGCCACTACTTCGCCCTTGAGAGAGCCATGCCCTGACCCGTGGGCAGCGCGCCGAGAGTGCGCTTCATCGTCAATCATTATTCAAAAATTCACACTGAGGCAATATTCATGGCCTATAATGCGATTGGGAGGCGAGGCAATGCTTCTGCACGTGGGCGATCTCGTGAAAATGCGCAAGGCGCATCCATGCGGAAACGATCTCTGGCGGATAACCTACGTGGGCGCGGACATCAAGATGCGCTGCGAAAGGTGTGAACGCATCGTGATGCTGGAGCGTCCGGTGTTCGAAAAGCGCGTGAAGAAGCTGGTTGAGAGCGCGGAGGAGGCGCAGGCTTGAAGCGGCTCCGGGGGTTCTGCGGCGCTTTGCTGGCGGTGGCCGTCGCCGCAGGCGTGGGGCTTCTGCTCAGGCAGTACGGCTTCGGACTGGTGCGCGTGGCGGGCGTCTCCATGGAGGACACGCTGCGCGGTGGCGATCTGACGCTGGTGACGCGGTTTGACTACTTCAACAGCGCGCCGCGGCGTGGCGACGTGGTGGAATGCCGATTTCCCGGACGAGAGGACGCCTACATCAAGCGCGTGATCGGCCTGCCGGGAGACCGGGTGGCCTTCATGGACGGACAGCTGCTGCTGAACGGCGCGCCTGTGGATGAGCCGTATGTGCTCACGCCCACCGATGATTACGTGGTGACGCTGGACAACGGCGAATACCTCGCGTTGGGCGACAACCGGGCGGAGAGCTACGATAGCCGCATGGATGACATGGGCCCGATCAGCCGGGCGGATATACTGGGCCGGGTGCGGTGGATAATCCTTCCACTGAGCCGCTTTGGTCCCATCAAATAGGAACTTTTGAGCGAGGAGAATTCTTAAAATGGATCAGAACAACGGAAAGCTGCCGGAGAACGCGGGAAAAGAGAGCGGAGCGGACAAGCAGATCACCGAGGTAGAGGACAAGGCGGCCGCCCGCAAGGCGAAGGCCAAGAAGGAGATTCGCGAGTGGATCGTGGCGCTGGTGTCGGCGGTGCTGATCGTGCTGGTGATGCAGTCCTTTCTCTTCAGGATCATCCGCGTGGAAGGACATTCCATGGACGACACGCTGGCGGACAACGAGCGCCTCTTCGTCACGGTGACGGATGTGCGCTTTGGAGAGGTCGCGCGCGATAGCGTGGTCATCTGCCACTATCCCGGCAGGCTGCACAACTGGTTCGGCTTGGGCATTCTGAAGACGGCGGAAAACTTCGTCAAGCGCGTCGTGGCGGTGCCCGGCGATACGATCTACTGTGAAAACGGCGTGACCCACGTAGTATACGAGCAGGACGGCGAAACCGTGGACGAGGCGCTGGACGAGCGCTTTGGCCAGTTCTTCCTTTACGGCAGCCCCTACGACTATGACGCCTACGTGCTGGGCGAGGATGAATACTTCGTGGTGGGCGATAATCGCTACAACAGCCATGATTCCCGCGATTGGAACGGCCCGGACGTGTCGGACGGCGAGGGCAACGACGGCATTGATACCAACAACGTCGGCCCCATCTCCAAGAGCATGATCGTGGGCCACGTGCGCGAGGTCATCTGGCCGTTGAGCGGCATCCGCGGCGTGCGCTGATGGAGGGTCTATGAAAAACAGAAAGCTCATTAGGATACTGGCGATCACGTTGGCGATACTGCTGGCGGGCGGCGTGGTTTTCAGCGCGCTGTTTAGCGCGCTGGCGGAGAAAGCGACCGAGGTTGGTTCTGATAAACGGGATCGATACGTGATTTCAATGGAATACATGCCCGATGGACAGGCGCTGCATATCACGCAGCGCCTCATCTATACAAACCCGTCGGCGCATCACCTGGAGGCAGTGGTTTTCTACGCGGCGGGCAATATGTTTCGGCGGGAAAGCGCCCTGATGTACGCGCCCGACGACCTGGAGACGGTATTTTACGCGGGCTACGCCCCGGCGGGCATCGACCTGCGAGACGTGCGCTTTGACGGAGAACCGACCGAGTTCGGCTTTCGGGGAGAAGATGAGCTTTTTCTGCGCGTGGCCTGCGATCTGGACGAGGGGGAAAGCAGCGCGTTTGAGTTTGACTATTACCTGCTGCTGATGAACTGCGGCGCGTTTCAGGGCGTCGGGGATACCGATGTGCGACTGAGCGCTTTCTGCTTCATCCCCGGCGTATACGATGCCATTGACGGCGGGTTCGTCCTCAACCGGCCGCTGGCGCATACCCGCTGGTTGTACGCCGACGCGGCGGATTATGACGTGACGCTCGCCCTGCCGGAGGGCTATATGCCGGCGGGAACAGGGGAAATCACGCGGCTCGGCGCGAATGGCGGCGCGGTCGAATGGCATATCGCGGCGCGGAACGTCCGCGAGTTTGCCGTATCCTTTGGCAGGCGCTGGCGGGCCTATGAAGCGGAGACGGCCTCCGGCGTGTATGTGCGGCTGTTGACCAACGCGCGCGGCAGTGCGCGCCGGGTGTTGGCGGTGACCGTTGCCGCCATCGAACAATGCGAAGCGTGGTTCGGCGCCTTTCCCACGGAGCGGCTGGATGTCGTCCAGTCGGATTATCCCCTCGGCGCGCTGAACTTTCCGGGGGCGATCTGGTTGTCCAGCGATATGCTGAGCGCGAGAAACGCCGGCGAAATGGCCCACGCGCTGCGCTTCTGCCTGGCCCAGCAGTATTTCGGCATGTCGGCCTACGTGGAGCCCTCCGCTGACGCCTGGCTCAGCGATTCCGTGAGCGAATACGTCTCCTACCTGTTGCTTGAGGCGGCGGAGGGCCACGAAGCCTTCCTGTCGGCCGTCAACCGGGATTGGGTGAGCGCGCTGCAGCAGACCGTGCCCGGCGGCCTGCGGGTCACCAGCGACGCCGCGCTGTTCGACGCCAGGGACTACGACATTGTGGTGCTGAAGCGCGGCGCGGTGGTGCTGCACGAGCTCCGCGAGGCCATGGGCCCGGACGGACTGATCGAGGGCCTCAAAAATTTCGTGGAAATGGGCCACATGGGTGAAACGCTGACGGAGATGGACTTCGTCGCTGCCATGGATGCCGCCACCGGCGGCGCTTGGGAGGACTTCCTCACGGATTGGGTATTCAACGTAGGGGATTACGCGAATCAGACCATCGATTGGTTTGAATAATACCAGAGTGCGTTTGTAAAACGCGCTTCCGGCATTTTAGAAACACACCCTGATATAAAAACGAAAGTGCCCTTCGCCCGACCGGAACGACAGCATTCGCGCTGTCGTCCGGAGCGGGACGAAGGGCACTCGAAATATACCGACGTCGGTTTATATATCAGTGCCCGCCGCTGGCGCGCAGGCCGCCGTTCTGCTCCAGCATACCGTCGCTGGCCATCATGGTCTCCAGTACGCTGATGTCGGTCTCCACGTCCAGCGCTTCGGTCTTGAAAAGCCGGTCCTGCTGCTGCTCGAAGGCGTGGATGAGCGTGTCCAGCACATCCTCGATCTTCTTGCGGGAGGCCTGGATGTTCTCGCCCTGGTAGCTCTGCTTTTCCATCAGGCTGTAGGATTTCAGCAGCTTCAGGGTGGTGGGCAGATAGTAATTCATGAATTTGCGCACTTCCTCGGCGTGCTCCGGCTTTTCCCGAACCACGCGGAAGATGCTGGCGGTCAACTCGCCGATGCGATCGATGCGGTCGGACACGGCGTTATTCTCAATTTCATCGTTCAGCTGGCGGATTTCTCGCAGCTTGGCCTCGAAATTTTCGCTCTCCATGCCGCTTTTTCGGGGCTCGGACGGCGTGCGCTTCGGCGCGTGCGCTTCTTCCTTCGCGGGCTCGGCGCTCTTGGCCTGCGTGGCCTTGGCCGCGGCGACGGTGCGGGCGCGATCCTCCGGGCTTACGAACAGGTTGACGACGGGATTTACAAACTCGGTCTCCACGGTGTCGCGGGCGTAGGCGTCCATGTTGAGCGTCATGTGGCTGCGATCGATATAGGCGTTGCCCTCGATCATGCCCTCGTCGATCATCGTCTGCAGGTCGCTCGCCACGTTGCCGGTGGCCATGCCCATCTCCGCCGCGAGGCCGCGGATGCTGACGGTGACGCGGTCGCCGATGATATTGGCGTAGCGGCGGAACACCTGATAGCGCTTCCGGGTCCACTCGGCGCGCAGACGCTTGTAGCCCATATAAAGGCCGACAAACGTGGTGACCGGCGGCGCGATCACCAGCAGAATGCCGACGGCCAGCCACGAGGGCTTCATCTGCGGGTCCTCAGGGACGTGTATTCTGCTGAAGTTCTTTCTTGCCATATCATTCACACCTCGTGTCAAGCATTATAACATAGATGCGCGTTGCGTTTCAAGGGCGCGGTGATCAAAAACCGCGCCGTGGCCGCTCAAAACCGTGCGAGCAGGGATGAAAACCGCCAAGGCGACATCATTTACTTTTGTGGAAATAGGCAAGGACGGGGACGGGGATCTTTTGGGGTATGCTTTCAGAACAGGAATCTTCGCGGGTTTCGCACATCGCGCGAAACCCCGCTCGATTGAACTGTTCTGAGAAGCATACCCCCGCGCCGCGGGGATCAGCGAGTCATGCGCACCACGCTCGGAGAGCAGGAGTTAAAGACCTCTCCGAGTCCGGCGGCTCGAAGCTCGCTGCTCCCCTTCCCGCGCGGCGGAGCTCCCCCCGGAACATTCGGATTGAGCGGTATTACTACTCTCAGATTAAAACAGCAAAAGCTGTGGGATGGATTTTTTGCTCCGGCAAGGAAAGGCCCCTCAGGCTTGCTGGAGGCAAGTTAAGGGGGCTTGACGCAGCCAGAGCGGAAAAGACACCCT
>JAFVBK010000089.1 GCA_017480045.1 Clostridia bacterium | reverse complement strand
TCGATGATGGTTTCGCAGCTCTGCTCGGACAGCGCGGCATAGATGCCGCCAGTGTGCAGCCAGCGCGCGCCCAGCTCACCGAAGACATGCTCGAAGTCGAAGTCGGCGGGCGTCGCCTGGGAGATGGCGGTGTTGGCACGGTCGGAGCAGCCCACCGCGCCGCGGATGCCGAAGCCGCGCTCGGTGAAGTTCAGCCCGTTGCGGCAGACGCGGCCGATGCCGTCGGTCTTCTTCCAGTAGATCAGGCGGGTGTCCACGCCGCCCTGCTCGATCAGATCCTTGAGCAGCTTGCCCACCTCGTTGTCCGCGAAGGCGGTCAGCACACCGGTGTTCAGGCCAAAGCACTTGTGCAGGCCGCGCACGACGTTGTATTCGCCGCCGCCCTCCCAGGCCTTGAACTCGCGGGCGGTGCGGATGCGCCCCTCGCCGGGGTCCAGCCGCAGCATGATTTCGCCCAGGGATACCGCGTCATACTTGTACGTGCCCGCAGGCTTCAAATTCAGATTCAGCATGGTATTTTCCTCTCAATGCAATGATTTTGGGGACGGACGCCATTTATGGCGTCCCGCGATGGTATCGCGATCAGTCGAGATACTTTTTCAGCGTCGCGCGCACCGCGCCGGGGCCGGCGATCAACTCGGCGAAATAGCCCTTTACCTTGTCGCCCAGGCCCGCTTCGATCAGACTGACGCCGAACAGATTGGGGTTTTCGAGGATGGCGTCCAGCTTGCCCTCCGCGCTCTCAGGTTTGCCCAGAGCGACGCTCGCCAGTGCGGCTTGCAGTTGCGCCAGCATGGGGTCGGGGCTGACGGCCATTTCGCCGCCCTTGTCGTCCACGCCCAGCAGATAGCGCAGCCAGCCGGCGATGGCCAGCGGGATGGCGCTGAGGGACGCGGCGTCGCGGCTCGGATCGGCCATGTAGCTCTTGATGGTCTCGCCAAAGCGGATCGGCACCTTCTGGCTGGTGTCGCAGGCGATGCGCTGGGGTGTGTCAGGCATGAAGGGGTTGGGCAGGCGCTGCTCGACAACTTCGTCGATAAAGGCCTTGGGGCTGAGAATGCCGGGATCGGTGACCACGGGCAGACCCTCGTCGTAGCCGATGCGCTTGATCAGCGTCACCAGCTCCGCGTCCTTCATCTCGTCGCAGATTTTTTCATAGCCCAGCAGGCAGCCGTACACCGCCAGCGCGGTATGCAGCGGGTTCAGACAGGTGGTGACCTTCATGCGCTCGGTCATGTTCACGGTATCCCGGTTGGTCATGTAGACCCCGGCCTTCTCCAGCGCGGGCCTGCCGTTGGGGAAGCGATCCTCGATCACCAGATACTGGGGCGCCTCGGCGTTGACGAAGGGCGCGATGTAGGTATGCCGGGCGGTGACGATGGGGGCCATGTCCTCGATACCCAGCGCGGCGAGCTGCTTTTCCACGATCTCGGCGGGACGGGGGGTGATCTTGTCGATCATGCTCCAGGGGAAGGAAACCTGTGATTCATCCTCCAGCCAAGCCACGTATTCGGCGGGCACAAAGCCCTTCCTAAGCCATTCGCGGGCGATTTCAGTGACGCCGGCGCGCAGCTTCTCGCCGTTGTGGGAGCAGTTGTCCATGCTGACCACGGCGATGGGGGCGGCTCCGGCGCTATAGCGCTCCAGCAGCAGCGCCGCCACCACGCCCATGGCGTGCTTGGGCGCGGCGGGGCCGGCCTCGATGTCGGCGGCGGCGACGGGCGTCAGAACGCCCTTCATGTCCCGGAGGGCGTAGCCCTTCTCGGTGATGGTGAAGGAGAGCATTTGCAGGCTGGGCTTGCGGAAGATGGCGCGCAGGGCGTCCAGTCCCTCCGGTTCCGCCGCCACGACGCCCTGGGCGATGGAGGCGACGACCTCCTTGTCGATGCTGCCGTCGGCATTCAGGCTGACGGCCAGGGTCATGGAATCGTGGGGCACGTAGATTTTCTCCACGACCTCGCTGTCGAAGGTTTCCACGGCGATGATGCCGGCCTTGGCCACGCCCTGGTTCAGCAGCCGCTGCTGCAGCCCCGCGATGAAGATGCGGAAGATGTTGCCCGCGCCGAAGTGGACCCAAATCGGGTTTTCGGCGGTCTCGGCGCACATGGCCTTCCAGTCGTGCTGGGGCAGCTTGACGCCCGCCCGCGACCACGCGGCGGTATCCTGCAGGCCGTTGTAATTGAGTTGCATGTTTTCAACCTCCGTAATGGTTGGCTGTTCGAAGGGGAATTGCGATTAGCGGAATCTTAGCGAACGGGCGGAAAATATTGCCGCCGCCGAAACGCCTCGTGGCGGCAGCCATATTTCCCGATCCTCAATTATCCATTCTTCTCAATGGCCTCCCAGAGACCGTTGAGATACGCGGCGCCCAGGGCGCGGTCGTAGAGGCCGTAGCCGGGGCGGCCCTGCTCGTCCCAGATCATGCGGCCGTGGTCGGGGCGCACATAGGTGTCGGGGCAGGTGTCGTAGATGGCCTTCATGATGGCGTACATGTCCAGATCGCCGGTGGAGGACAGGTGCGCGGCCTCGCGGAAGTGGTGGTGGCCCAGATACTTGACGTTGCGCACGTGCATCGCGCCGATGCGGTCCATTTCGCCGAAGTGGCGGATGGCGGCGACCACGTCGTTGTCCGGGTTGGAGCCCAGGCTGCCGGTGCACAGGCACACGGTGTTGGCGGGGCTGTCGTGCAGGGCGATGATCTTGTCGTACTGCTCGACGGTGTGGGCGATGCGGGGCAGACCGAAGATGGGCCAGGCGGGATCGTCCGGGTGGCAGGCCATGCGCACGCCCACCTCCTCGCAGACCGGGATCACGGCGTCGAGGAAATACTTGTAGTGGCGGCGCAGGTCGTCGCCGGTCATGCCCTCATACTGCTTCAGCGTTTGCTCCAGCAGCGCCAGGCGCTCCGGTTCCCAGCCGGGCAGGGTGAAGCCCTTGCTGTCCTCGGCGGTCTTGCGCACGATTTCCAGCGGGCCCATCTGACCCAAATCCTTCTCGTCGAAGTAGAGGCTGTTGCTGCCGTCCTCCGGGATGACGCGGGCCAGGTCGGTGCGCAGCCAGTCGAACACGGGCATGAAGTTGTAGATGATCACCTTCACGCCGTTGCGGGCCAGCATGCGGATGGTGCTGATGTAGTTTTCAATATACGCGTCGCGGGAGGGCAGGCCCATCTTGATGTCCTCGTGAACGTTCACGCTCTCGATGACCTCAAGCTCCAGCCCGGCTTCGCGCACCTCCCGCACCAGCGCCTTGAATTCGTCCTCCGGCCAGTCCACGCCCGCGGGCTTGTCCAGCAGGCCCATCAGGCCCGTCATGCCGGGAATCTGCTTCACGTATTTCAGCGGTATCGGGTCAGCCTTGCTGCCGTACCAGCGAAAGGTCATTTTCATATCTCAGTCACTCCGTTCGATTCACGGGATTGAAGGTAATCTCCTTGGGATAGCAGTGGGCGGGGGGACGGAGTCCCCCGCCCACATCAGGTTTACACGGCGTAGCCAAACAGGCTCGGCAGCCACAGGCTGATCTGCGGAATGAAGGTCAGCAGCAGCAGCGTGATCAGCATGCACACATAGAAGGGCAGGGTCGCCTTGACGACCTTCTCCATGGGCCGCTTGGCCACGGCGGAGCCGATGAACAGCACCGCGCCGACCGGCGGGGTCAGGAGGCCGATGCCGCAGTTCAGAACCACCATGATGCCGAACTGAATCGGGCTGATGCCGATGGATTGGGCCACGGGCAGCAGGATGGGCGTGGCGATCAGGATGATCGGGGCCATATCCATGATGCAGCCCAGCACCAGCAGGATCAGGTTCAGCAGCAGCGCGATGACGATCGGGTTGCTGGACACGCCGGTGATCAGCGCCGCGGCCTTGGCGGGCACGTGCAGGTTAGTCAGGCAATAGCCGAAAGCGCCGGACATGGCGATCAGAATCAGCACGATGGCCAGCGTGTCGATGCAGCTCTCAAGCGCGTGCCAAACGCCCTTCCAGTCGAGGCCCCTGTAGATGAACACGGAAACCAGCAGCGAGTAGATGACCGCGATGGCGGCGGACTCGGTGGCGGTGAACACGCCGCCGACCACGCCCACGACCACGATCAGTATCGCGGCCAGCGCCCAGAAGGAGGTGCCCAGCTGCTTCAGGAAGCTCTTGATGGAAAACCGCTCGCCCTTGGGATAGTTGCGCTTCACGGAGATGATGTAGGAGCCCACCATCAGGCTGATGGCCAGCAGCGCGCCGGGCAGGTAGCCCGCCATGAACAGCGCGCCGACGGAGATGCCGCCCGCCGTGGTGGCGTAGATGACCATGTTGTGGCTGGGGGGCACCAGCAGCCCCTCGCAGGAGGAGGTGATGGTGACGGCGGTGGAGAAGTCCACGTCATAGCCCTGATCCACCATCATGGGGATGAGGATGGAGCCCAGAGACGCGGTGTCGGCGGAGGCGGAGCCGGAGATGCCGCCGAAGAAGTAGGAGGCCACGATGTTCACCATCGCCAGGCCGCCGCGCATCCAGCCGACCAGGCTGTTCGCCAGCGCGATCAGCTTGTCGGAGATGCCGCCGGAGCCCATCAGCACGCCCATCGTGATGAAGAAGGGCACGGCCATCAGGCTGAAGGACCACACGCCGTGGTGCATTTGCAGCGGCAGCACGGTCAGGTTCTGGCCCATGGAAATCAGGCACAGCACGGTGGAGATGCCCACGGAGTAGGCGATGGGGAAGCGAAGGAATACCATCAGCAGGAAGCTTCCCAGCAGGATCAGGGTGGATAAGCTTTCACCAGTCATTATGCCTGCGCCTCCTTTTCATTGGACTTGTTGGGGATGCAGAGCTCCTCGATGCGCAGGAACACCTGCTCCAGCTCGAAGATGATCATGCCGATGCCGGCGACGACCATGGGCAGATACTGCCAGGTCTGGCTGAGATTCGGCAGAGAGGAATATTTGGCGAACTTGGCCAAGCTGCCGTTCGGGTCAATGACCTTCGCGCCCTGCACCAGCAGCACCACGCCCAGCGCCAGCACGGCGATGTCCGCCAGCAGGTCCAGGCAGGTGAGCAGCTTTTTGGGCAGGTACTTGTCGAAGGCGGTCATGCGGATGTGGCTGCGCTTGCGGATGGCCAGCGTGGCCGAGAGCACCGCCATGTAGACCATGAAGGTCAGGATGATCTCCTCGGACCAATGCGGGTCGGAGATGAAGGATACGTAGCGGCCCAGCACCGACCACGAGGTGATGAAGATATCCGCGATCAGCAGCAGCTTGCACAGGAAGAGAAGAATCTTGTAGGCCCAGTCATAGACCGGCTTGAACTTCTCCAGCTTCTGGAAAAAAGCGGGCATTGTAAAGCCTCCTCATAACAAGAGTTGAAGGGGGTTAGCGCGATCTTAGCGCATAAAACATCGGGGGCGCAGGGGTCATACCCTGCGCCCCCGACGGTTATTCGTTGGGTTCTCTGACTGTCAGCGGATTACTGCAGAGCCAGGATCGCCTCATAGACGTCTTCCATGCCGGCGATGTTGGCGTTCAGCACGTCCTTGGTGGCTTCCTGCCAGGGGGTCTTGTCCTCGACCTCGATGATGGTGGCGCCACCCTCGATCAGGGTCTGAGCGGCCTCGTCCTGCTTCACAGTGACGGACTCCTTGCAAACCTGCATGGCGTAATCGGCGGCTTCCTGCACCATGGCCTGCTGCTCCTCGCTCAGCTTGGCGAAGCAGGAATCGGTGGCGATCAGCTCGATGGTGCCCAGGGTGTGGCCGTCCTTCAGCAGATAGGGGGCAACCTCCTGGAAGGAGTTGGACAGGTAGTTGGTGATGGGCTGCTCAGCGGCGTCCACAACACCGGACTGCAGGGAGGTGTACAGCTCGCCGAAGGACACGGTGGTGGCGGCGGCGCCCAGGCCGGAGACCATGCCGGTCATGATCGGGTCGTCAGAGACGCGGATCTTCAGACCCTTCAGGTCCTCAATGCCGGAGACCTCGTTCTTGAAGAAGAAGTGACGGAAGCCTTCCTCGCCGTAAGCCAGGCCGGTCACGGGCATACCCTTTTCCTTGGCCTCAGCCAGCATTTCCTTGGCCAGGTCGCTCTCGACGAAGTTCCAGTAATGCTCCTCGCTGGTGAACACGTAGGGCAGGGTCAGGAAGACAGACTTCTCAGCGCCGTACTGGTTCAGGGCGAAAGCGGAGATGCGGACGATGTCCACGGAGGTGTCGCCGGAGAAAATGTTGGACAGGACGGTCTTCTCATCGCCCATGACGCCGCTGGCCTGGATGTCCACCAGCACTTCGCCGCCGGACAGCTCTTCCAGCTTGTCCTTGAAGGCCAGGGCCACGTCGCCAACGACGGTGCCTTCCACGGGGTTGACTTCCGCGTAGGTCAGGGTCACGGGCTCGGCCAGAGCCGCGGAGCAGGCCAGAACCATGGCCAGCACGAGAACGATGCTAAAAAGCTTTTTCATTAGGGGTTTCCTCCTTTTTAATATTCCAGCGGCGTGGGCCGCATTGGATTCCGACTGGGCGACGCGGGATATGAGCCGCGCCATTCGCGCAATATGCAGTCTGTTAATAATATTTAAACACATTTTGTGGTGAATGTCTATAGTTTTTATCGCAAAGAACATTGCAAAAAACATCAAATTTGATTATAATGATAACCGCGCGAGAGGAGGTGTGGCCGGATGAATCTATCCTATGTTTCGCCGTTTGATGTTCGTCAGGTCATGCAGCAGGACGATTTTGAGATTTTTCATCGCTTCGACACCGCGCCTGGCTTCATCACGCCCCATTCCCACGACTTCTACGAGATTTTCTTTCCCCGAACCGAGGGCGTCACCTATATCATCGACGGACACCGCTACCGGCTCAGCCCCGGCATGCTGGTGCTGATCGCGCCCGGCCAGGTGCATCATTCGGAGGTGGCGGAGCCCGGATTGGTGGTGGAGCGCTTCGTGCTCTGGCTGAACACCTCGTTTGTGGAATCTCTCGCCGGGCTTCTGCCCCGGTTCAGAAATCTTTCGCCGGAGGATTTGAAGGGCCGCAACCTGATCGTGCCCGACCAGGAGACCTATGAACTGATGATCGGGCTGCTGTTCTCGCTGCTGCACGAGAAGCAGCTGAATGACATGGACAGCGCCTCGCTGAACCGGCTGGTGGTGGCGCAGCTGCTGATCCACATCAGCCGCGTGCGCTCCAGCGCCCCCAGCGGCATGTCCGGGCGCAACGCCCAGCGCTATAAGGAGATCATGGGGGTGTACGAGTACATCTCAACGCACTTGAAGGATCCGTTGAGCGTGTCGGAGCTGGCGGAGCAGTTCTTCATGGACAAGAACACCCTCACGCGCCAGTTCAAGCACGTCACGGGCATGACCCCGGCGGAGTGCATCCGGCGCAAGCGGCTGGACGCCGCCTACATGATGATCAGCCACGGCGCGGGCATCACGGAGAGCTGCCACGAATGCGGCTTTACCGATTACAGCGCGTTCTACCGCGCGTTCCGGCAGGTCTACGGCATCAGCCCCAGCGACTGTGCCGCCCAGGCCCAGAGCGGCGTGAAGCTGGAGCAGCTGGAGTGACGCGGAATTCAAACGCGAGAGATTCTTCGCTTCGCTCAGAATGACAGGTATGCGCGCTGGCGCTGTCATTTTGGGCGGCGGCGGCGCCGCGCCGAAGGCTCGCGAAGCTCAGAACCTTTATCTACAATATGGAGGAATACCATGAGCCGACAGATTACCATTCCCGTGAAGCTGGACGAGAAGACCTTCAAGCGCTTCAGCCGCTTCGACATGTTTCGGCTGCGAAAGCGATGGGTGCGCCCGGTGGTATTTGCGCTGATCCTGATCGCCTTCGCCGCGGTGGCGCTGCTGACGGGCAAGGCGCAGGCGGGCATGATCGCCTCGGTGCTGCTGGTGGTGGGCCTGGGGCTGCCGCTGGTGTATTTTGGCAGCTTCCTTTCCCAGGTGAACGTGCAGGCCGCCCAGCGGGGGCTGGGGAAGGGCCGACCCGTATACACCGTTTGCCTGGACTTCGACGGCATCACCGTGACGAACAAGCTGAAGGAGGAGCCGCCGGTGACGGTGAAATGGAAGGACGCCCAGGCGGCGTTCAAGGCGAAGGGCTGCGTCTATCTGTATGTGAGCGCGGTTCGGGCCTTCTTGCTGCCGGACGGCCAGGCGGACGCGGGCGACGACGCGCTGTGGGCCTATATCGAGGAGCACATGGGCGCGAAGGCGAAGAAATTATATAAGTAGAAACATTGCGATTCATCCGAGGAGAAGGAATATGTTTTCATTCATCAGGGAATTGGACAAGCCGAGGCGGACGCTGCTGTACGCCTGCTTTTACGCGTTTTTTTGCAATGGTATGATCGCGCTGACTCAGGGCTCGATGCTGCCGGATATGAAGGCGGCCTACGGACTTTCCGATACGGCGGGCGGGCTGATGCTTTCGGCCCACTCCATCGGCAACCTGGCGGCGGGCTTCCTCAGCGGCGTCGTGGGCGTGTATCTGGGGCGCAAGCGCACGGTGATCATGCTGTCGTCGCTGGCCTTTCTGGGCATGCTGCTGATCGCGCTGCAGGGCCTGCCGGGGCTTTTGTTCTTCGCGTTTATACTCACCGGCGTGGGCCGGGGCAGCGTCTCAAACTTCAACAACGCCACCGTGAACTCCGTGACCGGCGGCAACGCCGCCGCCTCGAACCTGCTGCACGCGGTGTTTGCCGTCGGGGCGATCACCGCGCCCATGGCCTTTCTGCTGCTGAAAAACCTGATCAGCTGGCGCGCGGGCGTGCTGCTGGTGGTGGTCTGCGGCACGCTGTCGGTGCTGAACCTGACCCGCGTGACCGTGCCCGACGATATGCCTGAGAAGAAGGACGGCGGCCGCTCTGGCGGCTTCGGCTTCATGCGCGACCCCGCCTTCCTGGTGCTGGCGGGCATGATGCTGTTCTACCTGTGCTCGGAATACGCCATCAATGGCTGGCTGGTGAGCTACATACAGCACAAGGACGCGCTGCTTAAAAACTTCGGCGCGACCGGCGAGGCGCTGGAGCGGGCCGTGTCGGCCTACAGCCAGACCATGGCGACGCTCTTGTGGGCGGTGATCCTGGTGGGGCGGCTGACTTGCGCGTGGCTGTCCCGGCGGATCGCGCCGAAGAAGCTGATGCTGATCGCCTCCGCCTGCGAGGCGGCCTGCTTCGCGGGCATGCTGTTTTCCACCTCCATTCCGGCGGTGACGCTGTGCGTGGCGGGGCTGGGCTTTTTCATGGCGGGTATCTGCCCGATGATCTACGCCGACGCGGCGCCGTATACGAACGCCTATCCGATGGCCACGGGCATACTGCTGTCCTTCGGCTCGGCGGGCGGCATCGCCATGCCCACGCTGGTGGGCGCGCTGGCGGACCGCCACGGCTTCTCCGGCGGCATGCTGGCCATACTGGCCGCGATTGCGCTGCTGGTGGTTTTCGCCGCGGCAAACCTGTTCATGGGGAAACGGCGTCGGGCCTGAGCAATGACTATTGCTGGCGCTCTGCCAGTTAAAACAGGAGGCATATTAATATGAAAGCCAATGTTGTATTTCACGCGGACGTTCCACTGAAGGATTTGGGCGGTGGCGTATCCCGCCGCGTGCTCGCCTACACCGAGCAGCTGATGATCGTCGAGGTGAACTTTGAGCAGGGCGGCGAGGGCAGCGTGCACACCCACCCGCATTGCCAGAACACATACGTGCGTTCCGGCCGCTTCCGCTTCACCATCGACGGCGAAGCGGCGGAGGTCGGCCCCGGCGATACCATCGCGTTTCCGTCGAACATTCCCCACGGCACGCTGTGCCTGGAGGCGGGGACGCTGCTGGACATCTTTACGCCCATGCGCGAGGACTTCGTTTGACCGGCAGAGCATGTACCGGCAGGGGCGTCGTATCGGCGCCCCTGCCGTGTTTTGAGGAATTAGATTCTCTTCAGCGTGAAATCTAACAAGCTGGCGCAGCCGGAGCCGCTGTAGCGCAGGTAGATGGCCTGCATGCCGTCGGGAATGGGCACGCGGCCGGTCCAGGTCTTCCAGTCGTTGGATTGGCTGACCGGAATGCTGCCCAGCGGAACTCCGTCGGGCGAGGTCAATACCTCAAACGCGCCGCCGCCGCAGTAGCCGCGGGTGGTGACGGCGGTCAGCGCGGCGCTCTCGCAGTCGAAGAATTTGAAGCCCACCATCGCGCCGGGATCCATATTGGCGACGTGGCCGGGGATTTCATCGCCGTCCCTGCCGTCCTGAGTGACGCGGGGAAAGCGGGCGTCCATGCGCTTGCCGGGCAGGGTCATGCCCACGGGCCGATCGGCTTCGCAGCAGATGTTGCAGGCGATGTAGGCGGGATAGGTTCCCTCGCCGGGCAGGGGCCCGCCGTTCGGCCCGCAGGAGGTGATCTCCGCTTGGAGAATCGAGCCGTCCGGCAGGATTTCAATCGGCTCCAGGCAGGCCTGACGGCTGAAGCAGTGGCCGTTGGTATGGCGATGGTAGAACACATACCACTGGCCGGCAATCCTGGCGATGCTGCCGTGGTTGTTGTCCGGGAAGGCCATCATGCGCCCGGCGGGCTTGTAGCGGTCGATGCCCGCGTCCACATTGCTGACGACGACGCCGCGATATTTGAAGCCCGCCGCCGGGGAATCGCTGGTGGCGTAGCACAGCTCATGGCCCCGGATGGAGGAATAGATGAAATAGTAGGTCTGGCCGATTTTGCGGATGGAGGCCGCCTCGTAGTATTCGTGGCCCTCAAAGCCGCTGCCCGCACTGTAGGGCGCGCTGGGCATGAGCGTGCGCGGTTCCTCGACGACGGTGAGCATGTCCGGGCCGAGCACGGTGACCATCGGGCCGTGGCGGCTGGCATCCTTCGGCGGGCAAAACGCGCCGTAGAGATAGATCCTGTCGCCCTCCACCAGCACGCCGGGATCGAATTGCGGCTCGTCGCCCGCGCGCCCGCCCAGCAGGCTGCCGTCGACGCGATGTACATGTCCGTAGAATTGATAGCGTCCGGCGGGCGAATCACATACCGCCACAGAGACGACGGGCGAGGCGTTTAGTACGTAGTAGAGGTAGTACCGCCCGTCGGGCCCCTGAACCACGTCCGGCGCGTAGAGGCACTGGTCGCCGTCCGCGTTGCGGGGATCGTCGCTCCGCCCGTAGATCACGCCCTCGTAGCGCCAGTCTGTGAGGTCTGTCACCGGCGCGGACCAGCAGACGTAGTCGTTCAGGCAGAACGCGTGGCCGTTGAAGCGATCGTGAGAGCCGTAGAGGTAGATCCGGTCGCCGAACACGCGGGGCTCGCCGTCGGGAATGTATTCCCAGGAGGGGAGAAAGGGATTGTATTTCATAGGGGGCCTCCCGTATGACGAATGTCGGGTGGTCTATGCGAGCAGCGGGAGAATCCACGCGGCCCACAGCCAGCTCAGAGGCATGACCAGGATCATGGCCGGAATCATGTCCGCCGTGGGAAACATTTTGACTTTGATGATGCGAAAGCCCGTCGCCAGCATGATGAAGCCGCCGCAGGCCTTGAAATCGTTGATCATGGCCGGGGTGGTCAGCGGATAGATGAACCGGGCCAGGAAGAACAGCGCCAGGAATATGCACAGCTGGGGAATCGCGATGACCGACACCACGGCCCCCAGCGAACAGGCGAAGATCATCGAGGTGAACAGGTCGAGAATGGACTTGGAGACGAGGATGCTGTGGTCGCCGCTCATGCCTGAAACGATGGCGCCGTAGATGCCGGTGCCGCTGGCGCAGAAGAGCACGATCACGGTGATGAAGGCGGCGGTCTGCGCGTCGGAGCCGGTGGCGCCGCCTGAAAGGCGGGCGAACAGCCCCTGCACACGCGCCGCGCCGGATTCGAATCGCTCGCCCAGGCGAAGCCAAATGCCGACGGCCGTGCCGAGGATCAGCGAAAATACCACGGCGGGCATGTTTTCCATCAGCACGATGCTGGCGATGCCCATGGCCATGGAGCACAGGCCGAATATCATGTTCAGCTTGTCCTTGAAAGCCTCGCCGATGTGTCTCTTGAGCGCGGCGCCGAGGACGCCGCCCAAGGCAACCGCCAGTACATTGCAGATGACGCCGATGGGCATGAGAACCACTCCTTCTTTTGTCATTGAAATCTCTGACGACGGCAAAGCCTGCCTTCGCGGGGGCGGATCCATTGCGTTGCCTCGGTCAACGCAGCGTTGTTACGCCCTCCTCTCCGCCCTGCAAGAACGAAAAATCCTCTCCGCATTTGCGCATGCTTTAGAAGCGATTTAGTATCAGACTGCAGGCAGGGCGCGCAAACGCAAAATCCCAGCCGGAAATGGAAATGAGACTGGGATTTTTGGCGTTCGTCGCCTATTCAAGCACGCAATGGATGCCGTTTTCACTGGCGAATGCCGCCGCGGCGCTTTCTGGACCGCAGACGATATTCACGTGCGGGCTGTTCGCGAAGGCGGAGGGATCGATATCCTCCACCGAATCGGGGATGACGACCTTCCAAAGGTTTTCGCAGCCGGCGAAGGCATGCGCGCCAATCGAGCGCGCGCCCTCCGGGATTTCCACGGCCATGAAGCCGCTGTCGTTCGCGAAGCTTTCGCTTTCGACGGTGACGAGGCTGTCCGGCAGGCGAAGCGCCGTATCGTCCAGCTGAACGCTGGCCGTCATTTGCCTGTCCTCACTGGAATAGCTGACGCTCAGCCGCATCGTTCGGTCATCCACGGGCCAATCCCGCTGGCTCAGCGCGTAGGCGGACAGACCGTAGACGATGGGCTCCTCGTTGTGACTGTAGCTGCCATTCCCCTTCGCGTAATATTCCGGAACGGCCACCTGGTAGCGCAGCTGATAGGCGGTTAGACCGGCGGAAATCCGGTCGCTGATGGTGAAATCCGCCACAAAGTGACTCTCCAGCAGGCCGGGCTCATCGATCCACGTGTTGACCTGGCCGGTGTGGATGTAATAGTTGGCGTCGTAGCTGACGCAGGGGATGGAGGGGCTGTAGGCGTGGTCCAAGCGCATGAGCTCGTCGGGCAGGCAGAAATATATATACCATTCCTTGCCGCTCACCGGATCGGTAGACTCGCCGGGATCGTCCCAGGTGGGGTCGATCTGATAGTATTTGCCATCCAGCTTGGCGATGTTCCAGGCGTGGTTGGCGTTGGTGACGCCATCCGCCCAGATGCCCGCCTCGTTGAGCAGCAGCTGATAGGCCTTGGAATAGCTGTCGCATACGCCGGTGCCCCGCACGAGCACGCCGTCCGCGGAATAATAGGTGTAGGAATAATCGTAGCAGGCGTGATGGGTGATCCAGTCGTGCAGCCAGAGCGCCGTATCGTAATCTCCGGTTACGCCGGCATCGCGGCATTCCGCGACAATCTGGCTGACGATCTGCGCCGTGGTTGGGCGCTCGCTGTCGACGATTTCAAGATCATACCGGCCGTAGGACGTATGACCGTTGCCGTCCTCCACCCAGCAGCGCAGGCTGTAGCTGCCGGGCACCACGAAGAGATAGGAGAAGGTGTTGGATTCAGAATAATCCTGATAGCCGTGCACTCTGCGGTCGCCGAACTGCTCTTCAAGGCCGATCAGCTGGAAGTAATACTGATAGTTTCCGTCGCCGCCGGTGGCCTGGGCCGTCCAGGTCAGGCCTTCCTCAAAGTAATCGCCCGTCGGCTCCGAGAGGGAGACGGCGAGGTCGCCGGACAGATACATCCGAACGTCATTCGGCAGGTACGCGATTCTGTTGGCCCGAACGCGTTGCGGGTTGACGGGGAGATCGTATTCCTCGACGATTACGGTGCCTTCAGCGAGCGCTGAGAGCGCGCAGAGCAGCGCGAGCGCGACCAGAACGACGATGAGCAGCTTTTTCATGGCGATATTCCTTTCCTGGCGATCCGTGGGCACGCAGGCCGTGTGTGTGAAAGAGGCGCGGCGGCGTCGGCGCATGGTGGCCGAATATCCGCAACTGCTTCCAATATATAGCAGCGCCCGCAAATTGTCAAGAAAAAAAGCGATTGGAAACGTCGGAAATGGCGGCGAAACCGGTTCAAGGCGCTTGCAAGGGCGAGGATCCTGTGTTACAATGGTTAATGGAAGATAATAGCATTCATTATCATTATTTGGTTGACTTTGGCGCGGCTCGATATGACGGAGTCGAGGGTCATGGCCGCGCGCAGGGTTTGCCGGATATGAATGCTTATAAAAAGGAAGGGATTGACTTGAAGAAACGGTGCGCGTTTGGACTGATTCTGGTGATTGCGCTATCCCTGTTCGCGCTGGGCTGGGCGGGCGCGCTGGCCGAGATGCCGGACAACATCATCGCCGTGGACGCCACGCCGTTGACGCTGGACGTCGAAGCGCAGGCAAAGATTTCGTCCAAGGACGACGGCTGGGTCTTTATCAGCTTCACGGCTACGGAGGCGGGCCAGTATGAATTCCATACGTCTCTCGACACGGATGATGAGACGAATTACTTTGAATACAGGCTCTACAGGGACAGGGACTATGTGAGTGAAAACACATGCTGGTCCAGCGGCGGCGGCTCAGCCGATATGATGATGTGGTATCTGGAAGCCGACACGACCTATTATTACGCCCTTTTGCGCGGAGATGGCGGCCAGAAGGGCACGTTCAGGGTCCAGCTGGAGATGCACAGAGGCCTGGCCAGCGTGACCGCCGTGGGGGACGGGTATGCGCGGGTCGCGCTCGGATCGAGCGCGCGGCTGGAGGTTGCGGCCACTGTCAACGACGCTTCGAAAGCGATCACATACCAGTGGCAGGTTCTGCGCGAATACCAGAACGAAACGGGCATGCTCCAGTCTGAGTGGCAGGATATCGCGGGCGCGACCAGCGCCGTGTATGAGACGGAGCCGATTACGGAGCAAAAGCAATACTATTGCAACGTCAGCGACGGCGCGTTCAGTCCCGGCGTCTGGTTTTCGGTGAACATCGAGAACCACTTTACCGCCACCTATGCCGGAGACGATAACAGTATCTCGGTGGTGGCGAACAGCCCCGCGACGCTGGAGGTTGTGGCCAGCTGCGACGCGGGCCCGGCGGGCATCCACTATCAGTGGTATACCGAATACGAGCACACCGACGAGAGCGGCAATATCTATACCACGACGGAGCCCATCCCCGGCGCGACGCAAGCCGCCTACGAGACGGAGCCGGTTACAAAGTGGAAGATGTATTATTGCCACGTGAACGATGATTACAATAACTTCGAAGACGTATACTTCAATGTCAATGTGGACAGCCAGCTGCGCGTGGAATACGACGCGGGGCAGGAATATGAGATGCGCGTGCCGCTGGGCGAGGCGGTCACTCTGCGCGCCGTGGCCAGCAGCGCCATGGGCGAGGCCGCGCTGACCTATCAATGGTACAGTGCGGAATACTATTTCAACGAGGAAATGGGCGAATGGTATTCGGGCGAAAGCGTGGCGATCAAAGGTGCGACGAAGGCGACGTATACCACGGAGCCCGTCAACGCGCGGAGATATTACCACTGCAATGTCAGCGACGGCATTGACAGCAACTATCTGGGCTTCGACCTGCGCCCGGATACCAGCCTGACCGCGTGGGCGAGCGGCACCAATTTCGAATATGCGGATTATACGGTACCGCTGAACGATACGACGACGCTGGCGGTCGACGCCAGCGGCGAAGGCACGCTGCGCTATCAGTGGAGCGTCAATCGCGTGACCTATGATGAAAACGGTGAAGCGATCTGGAGCGGCGAAACCCTCGCTAACGAGAGGAGCGCCGTGCTGACGACCGAGCCGATTACGGGCCGTATGGACTATCAGTGCAGGGTTTCCGACGCCTACGGCAATTATCGGAACGTGTGGTTCTACGTATATGCGCAGAGCAATCTCACGGCGACGGATCCCGAGGGAAACGTTACTTCAGTTCAATATGTAACGCGGGGCGAGACCCCGACGCTGCAGGTCGTCGCCAGCAGCGACGCGGGCGGCGTCTGGTATCAGTGGTATCGTCAGGAAATGAAAATGGTCGACGGCAACCAGATGTGGCTCGGCTCGGAGCCCATCGAGGGCGCGACCGGCGCGACCTATACCGTTGATCCGGTAAATGATTATTCTGTATATTATTGCAGTGTGCGGGACGCGTATGGCAATTCCGGGAGCGTAACTTACCACCTGCGCATTGAAAACCACCTCACCGCGACGACGGAGGATGGCTACCAGAACATGAGTATGAGCCTGGAGCCTGGCGAGACCACGACTTTGGCGGTCACGGCGAGCAGCGACGATGGCGCGATCAGCTATCAGTGGTATAAAGTGTATATTGCGGTTGATGCCGACTGGAACTGGAACTGGATGCCTATAGAGACCATCGATGGCGCGACGGGCGCCACGCTGACGACGGAGCCGACCACCAGGCGCGTCGAATATCGCTGTGTCGCGTCGGACAGCTATGACAATACGGCAACTGTGTGGTTCACCATCACGCCCAACAACCACCTGACCGTTAAGCGCGTGACGGACGACGGCAATAGCTATAATGCCGACAGGCCCGCCGTGCCGGGCGGCTCGGTGACGCTGGAGGCCGCCGGCAGCAGCGCGGACGGCATATTCACCTACCACTGGCGTTCGGATTCCCAGGGCATCATCGAGGGCGCGAACGCTTCGACCTATACCGTGGAGAACGTTACCTCCGGCGAATGGTACTATTGCTACGTGACGGACAGCTACGGCAATCGCGCGGATATCAACTTCTGGGTCTATCCGGACAATGAGCTGAGCGTAGAGCGCGTGGGCAATTATAATGTCGATGTGAAACCGGGCAGCTCGGTGACGCTGAAGGTGACCGCAACCTGCCTGGGCGGCGCGGATACCCTCAGCTATCAGTGGTACATGGACTGGGACGACGCCATCAAGGGCGCCAATAAGGCCGAGTATACGATGAAATCTCCTATGAGCGGCGAATATAGCTGTGTGGTTACCGACGCCTACGGCAATACGCGGAGCGCGGATTTCTATGTGAAGGTTGACAACGCGTTCAGCGTGCGCAGGGTCGGCGGGTACGATGTGTTCGTGGGCGCCGATGGCAAGGCCACGCTGAAGGTGAACGCGAGCTGCGCGAGCGGCAAGCTCACCTACGCATGGTACCAGGAGGATGGGGAGGTCTTGATCGAGAGCGCGACCGGCGATAACCTGGCGCTGACCGGCATCGAAGGGCCCGCGACGTACTACTGCCTGGTGCGCGACAGCTACGGCAACCAGAAGCGGGTGTATTTTGACATCGTCCTCAACGGCTTCAAGGCGAACCGCGTCGGCTCGCGTACCGTTTGGGCGCGCGAGGGCGACGATGTGACGCTGGCGGTGAACGCCCGCTGCGACACCGGCGAATTGAACTACGAGTGGTATGGCTACGGCGAAGACGGAAGAGAATTGATCGAAAACGCCACGGGCAGCAGCCTCACGCTGACCAATGTATCGCGATACGCCGAGTACCGCTGCGTCGTTTCCGACAGCTTTGGCAACAGCAAGTATTTCTACTTCGAGGTTGAGGTGGAGACCGGCGTCATCATGTACAACGAGAGCGCCGAAGCGGTGAGCGCCAAGGTCGGCGAGACCGTGACGTTTGAGGTGCACGCAGAATCGGCGGCGGGCGGCTTGAAGCTGCAGTGGTATCAGAGCAACGGACACGCGGACGGCGAAGTGAGCTTTGAGCCCATCAAGGGCGCGACCTCCGCTTCCTACAGCTTCAAGGTGGCGGCGAACAGCGCGACGCTCTACAAGTGCGTGGCGACGGACGCGAAGAAAAACGAGAACAGCGTCATATTCAGACTGGTTCGGGCCACCGATGTGCAGAAGCTGACGCTGGGCAAGGCCGCGACCGCGACCATCGCCGAACCGCACGACTGGGCATGGTTCTCCTTCACGCCCACTGAGACCGCGATCTACACCTTCTATTCCGATACCGACAGTGATACCTACGGCTACCTCTATGATTCCGATCTGGCGCAGATCCAATCGGACGACGACGGCGGCAATGGATACAACTTCAGCATCACCCTGACGCTGACGGCCAAGCAGACCTACTACTTCGCGGCGCGGTATCTGGATGAGGCCGAGGGCAGGGGCGAATTCCCGGTGATGCTCATCAAGGGCGAGCCGGAGGACTTCAAGAAGGGCAGCATCGCCCTGACGGCAAGCGCGGCCAGCGTAAAGACCGGCGAAGACTTGGTGCTGGAAATCGAAAGCGCGAACATTTACGACGTTTCCCTCTACAGGGTTGAAGACGGAGAGTGGATCCGACTCGATTCATGGATGGAGGAGGATTACGAAGAACTTTTGGAGTATCGCGATAGCTTCGATACGGCCCAGACGCTGACCTTTGTGGCCACTGGCTGGGGCGAAGGAGGCAGCGTGACGAGCGAGGAGATCACTGTCAACGTAACCTCCAGTGGCACCCTGGCGAAGGCGACGCTGAGCGTCAGCGCCGGCGACGACGGCGTGAAGGTGACCTACACCATGCCCAAGAACGCGAATCACATGCGCATTCGGGCGACGGTCGATGGCGTCCAGCGCGAGTATTGGGCGACCAAGTCCGGCACCTGGACCATTGCCAACGGCAGGCTGCCCCTTGGCCCCAACAGCATTGCGGTCGAGGCGACGGCCTACGGCGTCGGCTACGAGGCCTCCACGGCCACGACCAGCGGCAGCATCTTCGCCCACGCGGCCAAGCGGCTGGCGCTGCCCGCCGAACTGACGGCCATCGAGGCGGAGGCCTTCGCGAACCTGCCGGTGGAAGAGGTCGTGATTGGCTCCAAGTGCACGACCATCGGCGCGAAGGCGTTCAGCGGCTGCGCTGACCTGAAGCTGGTGCACATGCCCGACAGCGTGAAGAGCATCGCGGCGGACGCCTTTAGCGACTGCGACGGCGTGACCTTCATCTGCCAGAGCAACAACGCCGCCGCGGCCTTTGCCAAGAAGAACGGCATTGCCTATGTGATCGAATAACGCGCGAGCGGCAACGAACGACCTATACAAATTGAATTCGAGGGGCGCTTTTCAGGCGAAAAGCGCCCCTTTGCATGCGCTGCCGCGAACTGGCGGCGCTTCACGCCGCACGCCATAGTTGGCGCTATTCTCAATTCAATGGCGGATAGTACTTGAAGCTCCGTCAGGCATATGATATCTTTAATTTACATGAATATAAAATAATGGCCGCTTCGTGTTCTACGTGTACAACGGTAAAGACGAGAATGTTCTGTATCTGCCAGCGGCGCTCACGCGGATTGAGGAGGAAGCCTTCGCGGGCGTCGACGCGAGCATGATCGTGCTGCCCGGCGGCGTTGAAAGCGTCGCAGACCGTGCCTTCGCGGATTGCCCGAATCTGGTGGTTGTGGTGTCGCCGGTGGGGATTCCCGAAAGCGCCTTCGAGGGCTGCCCGCACGAGGTTGTTGTGACGGATACACTGCCCACGGGGAACTGATAGATGCATGGGCGGGACCACTGTAAACCAGTGGTGCCGCTCAGGATGTTGACTTTGTCAACATCCTGAAAATCCCAACCGAAAGCGGTTGGGATTTTGCTTGGATTGGGCATGATTTGGAAAACGGAACGTTTTCCAGGGCGGCGGGTTCCGCAGGAACACGTCGACGATCATTGCACCTCTTGGGCTTGCGCTGGAAATCGCGCGTCCGTGGGTTACGCCTGCCGGGTCCAGGCGGCGAACTCCTGGTCGGTGGCCAGCACCGTATGCGTGCCGTCGACTCGATGCTCGGCGCCCTTGGCATAATCGATACCGCTGGAGGCGTAATCGTAGGTGACGGCCTTGCGGCGCTTTTCAATCTCCGGATTGGGATGGGGGATGGCGGACAGCAGGGACTTGGTGTAGGGGTGGATTGGGTTGGAGAAGATCTCCTCCTTGGTGCCGGTTTCCACCATATAGCCCAGATGCAGCACGCCGATGCGGTCGGAAATGTATTTCACCATGCTCAGATCGTGGGCGATGAATAGATAGGCGCAGCCCGTTTCCTCCTGAATATCCTTCATCAGATTGACCACCTGCGCCTGGATGGAGACATCCAGGGCGGAAATGCACTCGTCGGCGATGATCAGCTTTGGATTCATGACCAGCGCCCTGGCGATGCCGACGCGCTGGCGCTGGCCGCCGGAGAACTGATGGGGATACCGGGCGGCGTGCTCAGGCGACAGGCCCACCTTTTTCAGCATTTCACTGATCAGCTCGGCGCGTGCCTGAGCGGACATGCCGCGGCGTTGGATGTCGAGGCCCTCGCCGATGATATCGGATACCTTCTTGCGGGGATTCAGACTGGCCATGGGATCCTGAAAGATCATCTGCATCTCTCGACGCAGCAGGCTGCGGGCATCGCCGGTCAGCTTGCCGGTGATGTCCGCGCCGTCAAAGGTGATCCTGCCGTCGGTGGGATTGTACAGGCGGATGATGCTGCGGCCGATGGTGGTCTTGCCGGAGCCGGATTCACCCACCAGACCGTAGGTTTCGCCGGGATAGATATCAAATGAAACGCCATTGACGGCTTTGACCGTGAAGGAACGGGAGACGCGAAAGTGCTGCGTGAGGTTTTCTACCTTTAACAATGGCTCGCTCATAGGTATTTCTCCACCTCTTTCCTTGCGCGCTCCAGCCGGGCTTGCAGCTCCGGGGGCATTTCGATTTTCGGGGCGTCGGGATGCAGCAGCCATGTGGCCGCGTAGTGGGTCTCGCTGATTTTGAACAGCGGCGGGTCGGCCTTTTCATCGATGGCCATGGCGAACTGATTTCGAGCTGCGAAGGCGTCTCCCTTCGGCTCATGCAGCAGGTTGGGCGGGCTGCCGGGAATGGAATAAAGCCGGTCGTCGTCGGTGTCCAGATCGGGCATGGCAGAGAGCAATCCCCAGGTGTAGGGATGCTTCGGCTCGTAGAAGATCTCGTTGACATTGCCGACCTCGATGATTTTACCGGCATACATCACGTCCACATAGTCCGCCACCTTCGCCACCACACCCAAATCGTGGGTGATGTAGATGACGGAGAGGCCCATCTTCTTTTGCAGATCCATGATGAGCTCCAGAATGCGCGCCTGGATGGTAACATCCAGAGCCGTGGTGGGTTCATCGCAGATCAGGATGTCTGGATCGGCGGAAAGCGCGATGGCGATGACGACGCGCTGGCGCATGCCGCCGGACAGCTGATGGGGATAGTTCTTGAAGCGTTTTTCCGCGTCCGTGATGCCCACCAGGCGCAGCAGCTCCAGCGCGTGTGCTTTGGCTTCGGCCTTGCTCATGTTCTTGTGCAGAAACACGCCCTCCATGATTTGCTTGCCGATGGTCATGGTCGGGTCCAGGCTGGTCATGGGATCCTGGAATACCATGGCGATGCGCTGGCCGTTGAAATTCTGCCGCAGCTGCTTCTTGGGCAGCTTCAACAGATCCACGGTCTGCTGTTTGCCGGTTTCGTCGGTGTAGGTATACAGGATTTCGCCGCTGTTGACGGTGGCGTTGCTGTCCAGCAGCCCCATCGCGGCCTTCATGGTGACCGATTTTCCGGAGCCGGATTCGCACACGATGGACACGGTCTCGCCCTTTTGCAAATCCAGATTGACGCCGCGAATGGCGTGAACAATGCCGGCGTTGGTCTTAAAGGAGATGTCCAGGTTTCGGATATCGAGGATGGTTCTTGATTGCTCGCTCATTGGCGCGCCCTCCTTACATGTCTTCCAGCTTGGGCGCGAGCGCCTCGCGCAGGCCATCGCCGATGAAATTGAAGCCCAGCATCAGCAGAGCCAGCACCAGAATGGGCGGCAGAATCTGATAGGGCAGCGTGGTGATGTTGTTGAAGCCGTCCTCAATCAGCGTACCGACGGAGCACTGGGGCAGCACGATGCCGACACCGACGAAGCTCAGAAACGCCTCGGTGAAGATGGCGGTGGGAATGGAGAACATCACCTGGGTGATGATCGGGCCGATGGTGTTGGGCAGGATGGACTTGAAGATGATGTGTCCGCTGCGCGCACCCAGTGTGCGGCTGGCTAGCACGTATTCCTGCTCCTTGATCTTCAGCATCTCCGCGCGGGCGATTTTGCTCATGCCGATCCATTCGGTCAGCAGCAGTGCCACGATGACCAGCCCCATGCCCTTCGGCATGAAGATGGCCAGCACCGATACGATGACCAGACGGGGCACGCTGTTGGCGATTTCGACGAAGCGCTGCATCACGTTGTCTACCATGCCCCCGAAATAGCCGGAGACGAGGCCATAGCTCATGCCGATGATCATGTCGATGAATATGGTGATGAACGCGATCAGCAGCGAAACCCGCGCGCCATACCAGGTGCGGGTCCACAGGTCACGGCCCAGATCATCCGTGCCGAACAGGAAGGTGATGTCCGAGAAGGCGCCCTCCAGCTCCTGACCGGTCAGCAGCTTGTGAATGGCGGGGATCTGCGGGGAGATGCCCTTGGCCACCGCGCGCTTGTTGTTGGCATCGCGCATTTGCACGATGTCGCGGTAGCCGTATCCGGTCATCATGGGGCCAAAGATGGAGAGGCATATGATGACCAGAATGATGACGAGCCCCACCACCGCGCGCTTGTTCTTGAAAAAGTGAATCACAACGCCCTTCCAGTAGCTCTGGGAGGCGAAGTTGGCGTCGGTGCGAATATCCCGCTGCGTGAGCAGCTCAAAATCCGCCGAAGTGGGAGTATAGCCGCCCGGCGCGGCTGCGGTCTGATAGCTGTTCTTTGCCATGGCCTGCACCTCCTAAGCCTTTGCCGACACGCGAATGCGGGGATCCAATACGCCGTACAGCAGATCGACCACCAGCATAATGCCGATGTACAGCGCTGAATAGAGGATGCCCAGAGCGAGCACATAGTTGTAGTCGATGCCCTCGCCGGCGATAGAATCCACCATCAGCTTGCCGATGCCGTTGATGCCGTAGATTTTCTCTACCACCAGCGCGCCGGTGAGCAGATCCACCACCAGCGGCGCGAGCACCGTCACGATGGGGATCAGCGCGTTGCGCAGCACATGCTTCATTACCAGCTGGCGGCCGTACAGGCCCTTGGACTCTGCCAGGTGTACGTAATCGCTGTCGAAAACCTCCACCATCTCGTTGCGCGTGAACCTGGATATGGTGGACATTGTAAACAGGCTCAGCGATATGGACGGTATGACGGCGGAGAACAGAAAGCGCTGGGAATCGAAGAAATAGGGAAAAAACGGTATCTTAAACGAGAACGTATATTGCAGGAAGATCAGGAATACATAGGAGGGCACGCATACGCCCAGTATGGAGAATACCGTGCAGAAGCCGTCCAGAAATTTTCCACGGTTCAGCGCCGCCGTGATGCCCAGCAGCGCGCCTACCAGCGTGCCCAGCAGAATGGCGATGCCGCCGATTCGGAAGGAATTGGAAATACACGTGGAAAGCACGGTTTTAATGGGCGCGCCGTTATACAGCGAAGTGCCCTTGCCGAAATCGCCCTTTAGCACGTTGCCCATGTAGCGAAGGAATTGGGTGAGAATGGGATCGTCCAGCCCCATTTCAGCGCGTTTGTTGGCGATCTGCTCGGCGCTCATGCGCTCCGAGGGGAACGGATTGCCGGGCATGATGCGCACGAGCACGAACAGCACGAATGTGATGATCAGCAGCGTCAGCAGCGCCATGCCGATCCGCTTCAGCACGTATTTGACCATAGTCAAGTCTCCTTCGAAGGTGGATTGGAAGTAGGTGCTATTCTTCTTCCGAAAAGCCTGAATGCCTTTCCGGAAGAAGAACAGCACGCAGCCGCCGCAAAACGGCACTGTAGGGGCGCCCAATGGGCGCCCGCCCCGGCGCGATTCGCACCGCGCTTTCGGGCGGGCGGCGCATCGCCGCCCCTACAGTGGTCAACCGGCCAGAGCTGTCTCCGCGTTCAGAGCCAGCCCTGTAAATGCCGGTCAGGGATTACTGAATGGTCGCGTCCTTGTACACGCGGTTCAGCGCCACGGGATGGAACTGGATGTTCTCCACGCCGCTCGCGATCAGGTTCGCGTTGGCCTTGGTGTACAGGGGAGCGATGACGGCCTCCTGCATGACCAGGGTCTCGGCGTCGTACAGCGCGGCCCAACGGGCGTCGTAATCGGCGATGTAGGCACCGGTGGTGCAGTCCGCGATGATCTGGTCGTACTCGGCGTTGCTCCAGAAGCCGTAGTTGTTGGAGTTGTTGGTGATCCACATGCCCAGATAGGTCATCGGGTCGGCGTAGTCCGGGCCCCAGCGGGTCAGCGCGATGTCATAGTTGTCGTTCTGCATCTTGTCCAGGCGCTCGGCCTTGGTCATGGGCTGCAGGTTGACGACGATGCCCGGCAGCGCGAACTCGACGTCTTCCTTGATGGCCTGAGCCACCTTGGCGACCTCGTCGCCCTCGTTGTTGCCGTAGATCATGGTGAAGGTGAACTCGTCCACGCCTAGCTCTTCCTTGGCGGCCTCGAAGTACTCGGCAGCCTTGTCGGGATCGTAGCCCACGTAGTCGGCGAACTTGTCCTGATCGGCGGAGAAGTCCTCGCCGGTGGTGCTGCTGGCGGCGAACTGCGGCGGCACCGCGGTGTAGGTGGCCAGGGAGCCGTCCATCACGTAGTTGTCGACCAGATTGTCGCGGTCGATGGCGTTGGTGATGGCCAGGCGCAGGTTGGCGTTGGCCAGCATGCCGCCCTGGGCGTTGTTCTCGGTCTGGCTGAAGGACAGATACCACATATAGCCCGCGCCGGTGACCTTCAGGTTGTCGGCCAGAGCGCTGTCGGCCTCAGCCGCGGCGACCTGATTGCCGGAGATCATAACCACATCCAGCGCGTTGGTGCGGTAGGCGGTCAGGGCATTGTCGGAGGAACCGACGACCTGATACTTGATGCCCGCCAGCTGCACGCGGTCGGCGTCCCAATAAGCGTCGTTCTTCTTCACGCTCAGGGAAGCAGTGCCGGGGGTGTAGTCATCCAGCACGAAAGCGCCGTTGGACAGGAAGGTCTCCGGGCTGGTGCCGTAGGTGCCCTCTTCGAGGCTGGTGTAGAATTCCTCGTTGATGGGATAGAAGGTGGGGAAGTACATCAGGCTGGGGAAGAAGGACACGGGCACTTCCAGCTCAACCACCAGCGTCTTGTCGTCGGGGGCGTTGACGGCCAGGGTGGTCAGGTCGGCTTCCTCGCCGCTGATGATTGCGGCAGCACCCTTGATGTTGCCGATTTCGTCCAGCATATAGGCGTATTCACCGGCCTCCTGAGCGATGCGCCGCCAGGCGAACACGAAGTCGTTGGCGGTGACGGCAGCGCCGTTGGTCCACTGCGCGTCGCGCAGATGGAAGGTGTAGGTCAAACCGTCATCGGACAGCTCGTAGCTTTCCGCGATGGCGGGCACGGCGGCGCCGTCCGCGTCCATCTGCATCAAGCCGTCGATGCAGTCGGCAATCACTTCAAAAGAATCGCCGTCGGTGGCCAGATTGGTGTCCAGAGACATGACGTTGGTGCCCAGCATGACGCCCAGATACCGGCCGTCCTCAGCGACCGCCACGGCGGCGCAGCTGATCATCAGCATCATTGCCAGAGCAAAAGCAAGCAGTTTCTTCAAATGGATTCACCCTTTCCGTGAAATTCGGGCAAGCGGATATCGGCGCTACGACGCCATGCCACTTTGGCTTTATAGCTGTACCTGACGTCTGTGCTACCACTTTACCCTGATAGTCAGTATAGCATATAATTCGAAAGAAACGGGTATCATGTCGGGCGATTCGCAGAGAAAATATATAAATTAACTTAAAAATTACTTGTATGAACGACAAAGCCCAATGCGGCGGGTTGCGCTTCTTTGTTATTGGGAAAATAATTGGAGGTTATTAAATGCGCGGAGCAGTGTACAAAAAGGCACAATTATGATACAATGGTTACAGGTTTAGAAATATTTCTTGGCTGGATGCGTCCAAGTGAACGACACGGTTGAAATTGTGGTATAATGATTAGGAAAATAACGCGAAGCGGGATTTTCCGGTCAGCCGGGCCCCAAAGGGCAGCACGGCTGAAATCGTGGTATAATACTTGTTGATTCATTTCTCGTATTGCCGGAGCTGATTTGACCGGCGGATGGGAGGGAAAAGCGCTTGAAAATCAGGAAGCTGATGGCGGTATGCGCGGTTCTGGGGCTTTTGCTGCTGGACATCGCGCTGGCGGAACCGGTGATTCAGCCGGAATATGACGACAGTGGAAAGCTGATTCAGGAGAGCTACGTCGACGCGTCCGGCGCTCCGATTGCCGGGCCGGACGGCTACGCGACGCGCAAGCTGGCGTATTCAGACGATGGCGAGGAGGTTACCGAGACCTATTATAACGCGCAAGGCAGTCAAATCGCTGATGCCGAGGGACGCTACGCCATCGCGCGGACCTACGACGCGGCGGGGCGCGTTACCGGCGTTCGGACGCTGAACAAGAAGGGCGCGGCGGTCAAGGACCCGATTACCGGCGCGTATGGCGAGACGCTGGAGTATGACGATAAGGGCTATCTCGCGAAGCGCACGCTGGTGAATGCCAAGGGAGCGCCCATGGTCGGCGCTGAGGGCTGGGCGATTGTCACCTATGTCAATGACGAGGCGGGGAATCCGCTGCAGACCCGCTTTTTCAACGCCAAGGAGGCGGCGGTGTTGACCGTCGAAGGTTGCGCTGGCATCGACCGAGAGTACGATGACAGAGGCAATGCCGTCAGGACGACCTACCTCAACAAGAAGGGGAAGGCCGCGGCCAACGCGGACGGACATATCGTGGTCGAACGCGAATACGACGACCAGAACCGGCCTGCCCTGGTGAAGTATTTCAAGGCGGACGGCAAGGCGATGAAGGATCCCGCGACCGGTGCGTATCAGGAGCGACTGAGCTATGACGCGCAGGACAACATATCGCGAATGGAGCTGCTGAACGCGGACGGAGAGCCGATGAAGGGCGCTGACAAATGGGTGTCCGCGGCGTATCGCTATGACGAAGCGCGCCGGGTGATCTGGGAGCGCTACTATGATGCGGCGGGAGAGCCCTGCCTGGCGGCCAACGGTTCGGCGGGCATAGAGCGGACCTTTGACGAGGAAGGGCGCGTCGCGAGCGAAACCTATTATGATCAGGCCGACAATGCCGCGCCGAACAAGCAGGGCGTAACTCGCGTCCTGAAGGAATACGCGAACGGGGAGCTGCCGGTCTACGAAATCTTTGTCAACGTAGACGGCGATGCGGAGCTGGTATCCTCGTTTGGCTACGCTATGGTTACGCGCGAGCTGGATGCCGACGGGCGCGTTTTGCGCGAGAGTTGGTTTGACGCGCAGGGCAATGCCGTGATGCCGTCGAAGCAGAAGTGCGCGGCAAAGACATGGACCTACGACGCGGCTGGAAATGTGATTTCGGAGCGGTATTTCAATACAAGCGGCCAGCCGATGGCGGTGGGTGAATATGCCGCCGTGGAGCGCAGCTATGACGATTTGGGCCGGGTGCTCTCGGAGCGGTATTTCAACACATCGGGCGGGCTTGCCGTGCTGAAGGCGGGCTATGCCGCGCTGTCCAAGAGCTATGATGCCAGCGACAACGTCGTCAGCGTCACCTATTATAATGCGCGGCTTGAGCCTGCGATGACCACCGGCGGCTATGCCACCGTGGTCTATGAGTATGACGACAGCGGCAGAGCGACTGGTGAGCGCTGGTTTGACGCAGACGGCGAAGCGATTGACGTGAAGGGCGCCTATCTAAAGCGGATTATTCGGGATGCGGACGACAGGGTCGCTTCTGAGAGCTACTTTGATTTGGACGGCGGCGCTGTGCTGACGGACGACGGCTATGCCACGGCGGCCTATGAGTACGATGCCAAGGGCCGCGTGCTCGTGACGCGCTATTACGGCGTGGACGGCCGGCCCATCATCGGCGCGGCGGGCTACGCAATTCGGGTTCAGGACCGAGACGACGCGGGAAATGTGGTGTCGGATGCCTACTTTGATGTGAACGGCGCGCCAGTGATGCTGCCGGAGGGCTATGCCAGGATCGAACGCCGCTATAATGCAAACAAGAAGGCCGTCTACCTGGGCTATTTGGACGCGGACGACCGGCCTGTGAGGCTGCCTGACGGCTACGCGGCCATCGTCTACGATTACAATGAGGCGGGCAAGGTTATCTATACGGGCTACCTGGATGAAAACGGCAATCTGTGCGCACAGGCAAACCGCTGTGCCGTCATCGTCGACGAATACAACGAGCGAGGCCAAAAGACGCTGGAACGCTATCTGAACGAAAAAGGGGAGCCGGTGGCGCACAAGAGCAAGAAGTATGCCTCCATTGTATACACCTATGACGATGAGGGGCGCGAGACCTCGCAGCGCTACTACAATGCCGACGGCAGCTTCTTTGTCACCGCGAATGGATATGTCGGAACGGACAAGGCGTATTTGGAAGGCGGCCGGGTGGTTGTGACGACGTATATCAGCCCGTCTGGAGAGACCAAGGGCCCGACCTGGCGGATGCCCCATTCAAAGGTACGTGAGATTTATGGGGACAATGGGAAGGTTTGGAAGGAAGAATATCTGAACGCGGCGGATGAGCCGGTGCGCAACAATTCGAGGATCGGCTATCACATCAAGGAATATGACGATCAGGGCCGTCTGACGCGCGATTCGACCTACGACTTGGAAGGCAATTTGAGCGCGGGCAAGGGCAAGGTGGCCGTCAAGGTATACACCTACGACGCGGACGGCAACCGGACGTTGACAAAGTACTCCCAATGGGGTGTTAAGTTATCATAAAGCATGGAAGTCGGACAAATTACAATGGGAGGTAAAATCATGAAGAAGCTGAATAGGATCCTGCTGGTATTGCTGGCGCTGTGCCTTTTGACCGGAAATGCGCTTGCGCAGACCGTGCGCTTTGCGGGTAAGCCGCGCACGATTCCGGTGACCAACGCCGAGAGCGAGGAGCTGGAATACTTGCAGGCGTTGACCATCGTGTTGCTGGGCCTGGATGACAACGGCGCGGTGGAGCTGTACGCAGATGGAAGATTGATGTTTGCCAGCCAGGAAGCGTTGCAGCAGGCCGTCCCGCAGCTGGATATTTCCGAGCTTCCGGTGCTTTCCGAGCTGAAAAACATCGCGAAGGGCGCGGAAGTGGGCAGAGTTGTGGCGCTGCAGCAGGCGTTGATAGACCTGGGCTACCTGTTTGGCGCGGCGGATGGTTCCTACGGCGCGCAAAGCAGCACCGCGGTTACCGAGTTCCAGAGGGCGATGGGCCTTGAGGAGACGGGCATAGCCGATGCCGTGACCCAGCAGCTGGTGTTTTCGCTGGCGGATCAGGAGGCGCTCATTGAGATCGCTACCAGCGCTGAAGCCATTTTTGCGCCGATCATTGATCGCACTGAGACGGACTTGAGCGTGTTTGACGGCAGGAACGTCACCCTTGAATACGATGATATCGCCGGTACGGGCTTTATCACCAACGGCGCGGACCTTGGCATCTCCCTGACGGAGGGCCCGGATATCGATCAGTATAGCATGGCGGTGCGCTTCGGCTTTGCCGTGGCGGAGAGCAAGGGTGCCGTGACAGTGAAGCCTGCCATACGGATAGAGACGACCTCGGTGCGCGCGCCGCTGGTGCAGTCGGTTATCCTGAAATCTGGCGAGAACCGGCAGACGGTGAAAACCACCAGCACCGCGAGCGGCGTGGATGGCAGCAAATCGGTGGAAAGCAATACCTTCAACCTCAGCGCCGACGCGGCCAGCCTGCTGGCAAGCGTCGAGGAGGCAGGCGAGTTGAAGATTCGCGTCGTCGGTAAATACCAGAGCTACGACATAGAGGTGGCCATGGAGGATTTGTATAAGATCGCAGAGACCGGTGAGATTGCAGTAGCGATGCTCGGCTGATCGAGCCGCGACAGGGCGAACGATTCCTCGACGGTACGCCTCGCTCTGGTCCGGTCTTTGGAAATTTGACGAGAGCGCCCGCGCCGGGCAGCTGAATTGGCTGTCCGGCGCGGGCGTCTTTTTGGAATCGGGTGCGATTGGTAGATCGCCGCCGGTAGGATCAGGGGATGATGTAGCAGGGCACGCCTGCGGCGTCCGCGAACGCGCCGCAAAGGGACGCCAGCATCGCCGCGAGCAGCAGCATCGAGAGGAGTTTCTTCAGTGCAGTCTTCATGGCTCCGACCTCCATTTAATATATTTGGGGGTAAATTGAGTTCATTGTTCAGTGGCGATATATTGCAAACCGTTGGCTTCGGCGAAATCCGCGGCGAAGCTGTCTGGCGCGCAAAGGACGACGGTGCGGGGATCGACGGCGTCCTCAGCGATTTGGGAGAGGCCCTCGCCGACGATCAGATAGGGGACGGGCGTTTCCGCAAAGGCGCCGGATTCCAGCGCGGCCAGCGACGTGGGCAGCCGCAGAGCCCCGGCAGGCGTTTCCGTGACGATGATCGTGGCCGTGAGATCGTCGAAATTATCGCACTGGCCAGTGAGCATCGCCGTGCCGGGGCCCGCGGCGGTCAGCGCGCCGGAGTCATCCACGTAAGCGACGGAAGCATCCGACGAGCTCCAGACGACGCGCGCGCCGCTGGTCTGGGGCAATGCCTGTACCGGCAGCGCGAGCGTTTCGCCGACGCCCATTTTCAACGCCGCGACGCGGCAGCTGATTCGCTGGGGAACCAGCTGATCCAGCATGGGGATTTCGCCTGAGGGCCCCGCCAGAACGCGCTTAAGAGTGGCCTCGGCCTCCGCGGGAGAGACGCCTCCGCGAATGATGTTCAGCAGCGCGCAGGCCGCGGCGATGTGGGGCGTGGCCTGGGAGGTGCCGGATTTGTTGATGTAGCCGCCGGTGTTGGAGCAGCTCTTGACAGAGGAGCCGTAGGCGTAGAAATCGACGCTATCGCCGAAATTGGAATAGCTGGCCCGCTGGCCACGCGCGTCGGCCGCGCCGACCACGATGACGCCTGCCTCAGTCAGATGGGCGGGCCACACGCCGGAGGTATCCATGGCATTGTTTCCGGCGGCTACCACCACGGTGCAGCCGGATTCCAACGCGTTCAGCACGGCATCATCCAGCGCGGCGGAGGCCGTGGTGCCGGCAAAGCTGAGATTGATGATGGGGATGCGCCGGTCCACCGCTTCAAGGATGGCGTTGGCGGCGTTTGAGGCGGTGCCGCGGCCCTCGGCGTTCAGCACGCGGAGGGCGTACAGGCTGACGGAGGCATCGCGTGTGCAGTCGGCCACGATGCCGGCCACGTGGGTGCCGTGGCCGAAATCGTCGTTTGTCGGATCGTCGTCGCCGTCCACGTAGTCCCAGCCGGATTGCAGCCGGTCCGCCAACAGATCGTGGGCATAGACGCCGGAATCGATGATGGCGACCGTCGTCGAGCCGTCACAGCGATGGGCCCACGACAGCAGCGACTGGAAGCCCATGCTCGCGGCGCCATAGGAATTGAAGGCGACGTCGTCGAGCGCAGCCGTTTCGCAGGCGTATACCTCTCCGTCCTGCTCCGCGTAAAGCACGTGGGGGTCGCTTTGCAGCGCGGCTATGGCCGCCTCGGCGGCTTCCGCCGAGGCAAAGACCAGGGTGAAGCGGTTTTCGGGTCCGGCGACGCAGCCAGCGGGTCCCAGCGCCTCAAGATCCACGGAGCCGCCATCGGTTTTTAGCAGCACAAGCACGCGCGGCGCGCTCCGTGGCGCGAGCCGCCGGGAGGAAGCGCTTCTTTGCGCGGTCAGGGATGCCACATAGGCCCCATATTCGTGCTGGCTGTCGCGCCGGTCGATTATCTCTACCGCTTTTGCGCCGGTGAGGGCGCTCAACAGCGCGCATAGACACATCAGCAGCATAAATCGCTTTATTCGCATGTGCGCCTCCTTCAATGACATATATCACCATTTTAACTACATATATATTAGCATAGTTTTGGCATGTGGGCAAGGCAAAAGTCCTGACAGCAGCGGGATTTGCGGGACCGCGTCGCGGTTAGACGGCGATGCGCGCGACGCGAAAGATATGCCGGGACAACGGGAAGCGTATTGGACATAAAAAAGGTTCTGAACCTTTCGATTCAGAACCTTTTGGCACCGCCACGGGGACTCGAACCCCGGTTTTCGCCGTGAGAGGGCGACGTCTTAACCGCTTGACCATGGCGGCATGCTTGGCTGCCGAACCTGGATTCGAACCAGGACTAAATGAGTCAGAGTCATTCGTGCTACCTTTACACAATTCGGCAATCGTCGTCCGAACACGATCGTGCCCGACCGACAAGAGCTATTATACTTTGAAACAGATGAAAAGTCAAGCTGTTTTTGCAATTTCATCTGCTTTTTACGTTGGAAACCAGCACAAGGAATTAAATGTTTGTTAATGGGCGCAAAGCGCTTGAAAGTTTCATATTCAAGCGTTATGCTATGACCAGTACGGGTTTTTGACCCGGATTATGCAGCAAGTGAGGAGACGGGAACCCATGAAAGCCGTTAACATTAAGCTCAGCCTGGCGGAGAACGTGAAGACGTTTGTCAACATTGCCAATCGCTATCCCTACGACATCGACCTGCGCGTGGGCCGCCACGTGGTGGACGGCAAGTCCATCCTGGGCATTTTCAGCCTGGATCTGTCCAAGCCCATCACCCTGGAGGTTTATGCCGATCACTGCGATGACCTGATGGAGGAGCTGAAGCCCTTCATCATCGGCTGAGGCTTGAGCCTGCGAAAGCGCCGCCGCGTAATGCGACGGCGCTTTTACATATGACCCGCGCTATAAATCCCCGCGCAGGAAGTGCACCGTAATGGACACGGCCTCGCGAATCATGAAGTGGATGAGCGTCGGGCCGGTGTACGTCGAGGCGATGCCGTGGACGTTGGTCAATCCTGCGCGCCTTGCCAGCCGCAGCGAGCGCCAGATATGGTAGTTGTTGGTGACGATGCCGATGGCCGCGCCGTCGTCGCCGATCATGGCCTTGCAGTTGGCGATGTTTTCATAGGTGTCGGTGGATTTATCCTCCATCCAGATGCGTTCGGGATCCACGCCCCGTTTGACCAGCTCGTCCCGGATGCACTGGGCCTCGCTGATGGGTTCATTCGAGCCCTGACCGCCGGAGGCGATGATGATCGCGTTCGGATGATCGTCCAGGCAGTCCATGACCGCGTTCAACCGCCGGGTGAGCGCAGGACTGGGGCCGTCCTGATAGACGCTGGCGCCGAGCACGATCAGATAGTCCATGCCCGCCGGAGCGGCGGCGTTCATGCCGCTGAGGACCAGGCACTCCAGAACGACGACCAGCGCCAGCCCCGCGCAGAGCAGCGCGCGCCAGGCGTAGCGCAGCCATTGGGGCAGGGACGCGCGGGTGAGCAGCCCCGCGGCGATCAACACCGCGCCCGCGGCGGGCCATATCCAGCTGATGCTGAGCCCAAAGCGGGAATAGAGGCTGATGATGAAATAGAAGGCGACGCAGGCCGCGCCTGCCAGAATGTATGCGATGCCGAGGGCGCTCAAGCGGCTTCATTCCTTTCGCTCTTTTGTACGTAGCGCCATTATACCATTCAAAAGTTAAAACAATTTTTAGCGAAGTCCAGCGGCCTCCGCCGGGCCGCGCGACGACCGCCTTTGGCGATCCATCCGCTATTCGCGTCCAATTCCAAGAAAAGCCGCGGGCATGCGCACGCGGTATGAAGGCGGTTGAGCAGGAATCAAAGATTGTCGGGACGGCGGATATTGCCCTCGATGACGTCCGCCAGCGTGAGGCTGTTCAGATAGCTGGAAACGCGCCTTTCCAGTTCCATCCAGACCGGGAGCGTCTTGCACTTGTGGCAGCGCTCGCAGGGGTTGGGCTTCTGCTCGAGACAGGACACAGGAGCCATGGAGCCCTCCACAACCTGTAGGATCGCGTTGACGGTATAGTCCTGCACGGGACGGGCCAGCATGTAGCCGCCCTGATAGCCGCGCACCGCCCGCAGCATGCCCGCCTGACTGAGGTGCAGGGCGATTTGCTCCAGATACTTTTTGGAAATGTCCTGGCGCAGCGCCACGTCCTTCAGCGTGACGTAGCCGTTGTCCTGATTCTCGGCGATGTCGATCATCATGCGCAGCGCGTAGCGGCCTTTGGTGGAAATCTTCAAGCCAATGCCTCCCGTATAATAGGTTTGATATGTATAATCATAACACGAATAATTCATTTATGCAAGACTTTGCGATGAATAATGAAAGAAATGCAGGATACAAATGCAAAAATCGCGTTTTTTGTCTCCATTTCGTGGCGACAATGACCGACGCGCGCGGGATGCGCGGAGATTTAGAGGGATTAGATATAGATTTTGCCTATAATTAGGCATCGTTACATCGTATTGGACAAATTGCCGGCCGCATGCTATCATATCCTCAATTCAAATGAAAAACAGGAGGTAATCCCATGAAACTTCGCAAACTGTTTGCCGGCCTGCTGGCCGCTCTGCTGATTCTCTCCTCTGTCGCCGCACTGGCGGATGTGACCATCGGCGTGCCGGACGACACCACCAACGAGGCCCGCGCGCTGCAGCTTCTGGCCGACAACGGCATCATTGAGCTGGCTGAGGGCGCCGGTGAGACCGCGACGAAGGCCGACGTCATCGCCGACGGCATCGAGATCGTCGAGGTGCAGGCCGACCAGCTGGTGAACCAGCTGCCCGATCTGGACTACGCCGTCATCAACTCCAACTTCGTGCTGGATGCGCTGGACGCCGGTTTTGAGATCAACACCGCGCTGCTGACCGAGGTTGAGGAGGTCTATCTGCCCCGCGCCAACGTCATCGCCGTGAACGGCGACAACGTGGATGCCGACCTGACCAAGGCGCTGGTCGCCGCGGCCACCAGCCAGCAGGTGAAGGATTACATCGAAGCCACCTACGCCGGCGCGGTGCTGTCCGTTGTGGACGAGCCCACCGACGGCTATGACCCCGACGTGGATTACGACGCCCTGGCCGGCTCCACCATCGTGATTGCCGCGACGCCCGCGCCCCACGCTCAGATTCTTGAGATCGTGAAGGAAATCCTGGCCGAAAAGGACATCACCGTGGACATCGCCGTGTTCACCGGCTACACCGAGGAGAACCCCGCCGTTGACGCTGGCGACGCCTACGCCAACTACTTCCAGCATCAGCCCTATCTGGACGACTATGTGGCCGAGACCGGCGGCAACGTGGTGAGCGTGGCCATCGTCCACACCGAGCCGATGGGCCTCTATGGCGGCAAGCAGGCTGACCTGAGCGCGCTGGGCGAGTAACGCAGGCGCGGGCCACAAAGCCCTTGCAAGAAACCGCGTTTCCACGTATAATAACTGTAGTGGAATTCGGACACACCGGAAACCCCCGGTGTGTCCTTTGTGATTGTACAGCGGAAGGAAGAAAGCCCATGATTGAATTGCGCAATCTATCGAAGAGCTTTGTCACCGCCGACGGGCCGGTGGACGCGCTGAAGCACGTCAACCTGACCATCAACGACGGAGACATCTACGGCATCATCGGCATGAGCGGCGCGGGCAAGAGCACACTGGTGCGCTGCATCAACATGCTGGAGCGGCCCACCGAGGGACAGGTTCTGATGGACGGCAAAAATCTCGGCTCCCTGAACAAGAAAGAGATGCAGGAGATGCGCCACTCGGTGACGATGATCTTCCAGGGGTTCAATCTGCTCATGCAGCGCACCTGCCT
>JAFVBK010000088.1 GCA_017480045.1 Clostridia bacterium | reverse complement strand
GGGTACAACGTCGCGTGATGTACTCAGGCGGGCGCCGCAACACGTAACAATGCCTTGTCATCTTTTTAGATCCCTTGCCAGCGCAATGATATTGTCAATTTGGCCGTCGTTTAAATCCTTGCAGATATTCAACAGTGTGTTCAGCTTTGCGGGATTATGCACATTTACTTGAAAAAACTCCTGCGGAGTAACATCAAGGTACTCGCAAATATAGAAAAATGCAGTCATGGACGGATAATTCAGGCAGTTTTCGATATTGTTGATATATCCGGCGCTCTGACCTATTGAAAGGCTCATATCCCTTGCGGATACGCCTTTTTGCATTCGCAGTTCAGCCAAGCGCTGCGCAAACTCACGCATTTCCATATCAATCACCACCTAATAGATTGTACTATGCAGATTACTTGCAAATGTCCAGTTGATTTATTAATTGGTGTTGACATATCCGGTTAAAATAGATATTATAACATTAGAATTTAATTTAATTGGAGATTATAGCTGAGAGGGATTGATATGGCAGTCTGCTTTTTCATAGGTCACCGCGACGCGCCAGAGGCGTTACAGTCGTCGTTGGATGCTGAAATGCAAAAATCAAAAGAGGAAAGAGACGAGCGATTAATTCGCGATTTGGCCCAGTTCCTGTATCCGGGCGAGGCGAGGGGCTGAAAATACAAAACCCCGTGCGCTTGAATCAGAGGCGCACGGAGTTTTAGCCGGAAAGGGGAGATATGGGGTGAGCGCTTTGCGCTCAGTCGAGGCAGTAATGAAAGCCTCAGGCCTTCTCCTGCTCCGCCTGCACGTCCGGGAAGGCGGAGTACATCGGCGCCTCGGCGGAGCCGCGGAAGGTGCGGCTGACGTAGTTCTGGGTGATCTTCATCACCGTGCCGGAGAGGGCGATGACGCCGATCAGGTTCGGAATCATCATCAGGCCGTTGAAGGTATCGGCCAGGTCCCAGGCCAGGTTGTCGCCCATCACCGCGCCGCCGAATACCAGCACCACGAAGAGGATGCGATAGGGGATGGTGTTGCGCTCGCCCAGCAGGTACTCGGCAGCCTTGGTGCCATAGTGGCTCCAGCCCAGCACCGTGGAGAAGGCGAACAGTGCGATGGATATGGCGATGAACGCCGAGCCGATCCAGCCGAAGCGGATGGAGAACACGGTGGAGACCAGGTTGGCCTTCGTGAGCGCGATGCCGCCGTATTCGGCCACCGTCTCGCCGGTCTCAAGATTCACAAGCCCGGAGGACAGCACCGAGAAGGCAGTCAGCGTGCAGACCACGATGGTGTCCGCGAATACCTCGAAGATGCCCCACATACCCTGCTTCACGGGCTCCTTGACGTTGGAGTTGGAGTGGACCATGACCGAAGAACCGAGGCCGGCCTCGTTGGAGAACACGCCGCGCTTCATGCCCTGCTCGATGGCCAGCTTGATGCCGTAGCCCACGATGCCGCCGCCCGCGGCCTTCGCGGCAAAGGCGCCGCGGAAGATGGCGCTGAACACCGCGCCGAACTGAGTGATGTTGGCGCAGAAGATCACGATGGAGCCGATCATGTACAGAATGACCATGAAGGGCACGATCTTCTCGGTGACGGCGGCGATGCGCTTCAGGCCGCCCACCACCACCAGGCCGACCAGGATCATCACCAGCAAGCCGGTCACCCAGGTGGGGATGCCGAAGGCGGTCTCCATGTTGCCGGAGATGGAGTTGACCTGCGTCATGTTGCCGATGCCAAAGGAGGCCAGCAGGCAGAACGCCGCGAACAGGCCCGCCAGCACCTTGCCGATGGTCTTGAAGCCCTTGTAGCTGCCCAGGCCGTCGCGCAGATAGTACATCGCGCCGCCGGACCACTCGCCGTGGCTGTTCTTGCGGCGGTAGAAGATGCCAAGCACGTTTTCAGAGTAGTTCGTCATCATGCCCAGGAAGGCCATGACCCACATCCAGAACACCGCGCCGGGGCCGCCGACCATGATCGCGCCCGCCACGCCCACGATGTTGCCGGTGCCCACCGTGGCCGCCAGCGCCGTGCAGAGGCTCTGGAACTGGGAGATGCTCTTGTCCTGGGTGTGGCCAGTGACGTGCTTGTCGTGGAACACCGCGCCGATGGTCTTGCTCATCCAGTGCTTGAAGTGGGTCAGCTGGAAGACCTTCGTCAGACAGGTCATCAGCACGCCCACGAAGGCCAGCAGAATCAGCGCCGGAACGCCCCAGACCACGCCGTTGACGGCGTCGTTCACCTTTGCCACGCCGTCCAGAAAGCCGCCGGAAGCTGCCTCTGCCTCTTCGATGGCCCCTTCAACAGTCTCGTTCACGGCCTCCGCTGCGTCCTCTACCGCCTCGATAGCGGCGTCCGCCCCGGTGGCCTCGGCCAATGAGGCTGGCGCGAGGGCCGTCAGGCCGAACAGCAGAACCAGCGTAAGCAGCAGACCTATCAATCTCTTCATATGGGTCCCTCCTTCAAAAATAAAGGAGCTGATGATTCATCAGCTCCGAGAAAACAAACCGGGGTGCGGCAATTCAGCCGCGCAAAACCTCTGTCCTTTTGCCTGAGAGATTCGCCGCCCGTGATCGCGCGACTTTCCCCTTCGGCCCCCACCTTTGGCGGGCTTCTCCAGAGCGCCATCCGTGCCGCAGTCTCCCACCACGCGGGATTCAGCGGCCTTCAACTGGCAAAATGAATGTTAGGAATATTATAAGTGCATTTTTATGCGCTGTCAATGCAAAAATTGGGCAAATGCGCGATTTTTAACAACATGATAATGCAAAACAATCATAGGAGCTCGGCTTTCGATCCCCATGGCTCACTTGTGATAGGGCTCGCCGGTGCGGATGCGCTCGGCGCGGTAGAGCTGCTCCAAGAGAATGACCCGCATCAGCCCGTGGGGGAAGGTGAGGTTGGAAAAGGATAGCTTCGCGTCGGCGCGGGCGAGCACGGCGTCAGAGAGGCCGTTGCTGCCGCCGATGACGAAGACGTTGCGCCGTCCGTCGCCCGACCAGGCCGTCAGCTGCTTCGAAAGCGCCACGGAATCCGGCGCGGGGGCCTGGATGCACAGCGCGATGACCCGATCGGTTGGCCGGATGTGTTTCAGCAGCGCGGCGCCCTCCTTGTCCTTGATTTGCTTCAGCAGCGCTTCGCTGGGCTTTTCCGGCTCGCGCTCGTCGTCCACGGCCACGATCTCATATTTCCCGTAGCGGGACAGCCGCTTCAGATATTCCGCGCAGCCCTGCTGCTGCCACTTTTCCTTCAGCTTGCCCACGCAGAGTATGGTTGCGTTCATGGGGCCTCCTTGTGTCAATTTGGATTTATCGCGAAGTGGCAATCAGAATTGCGCCATCACCAGCACGATCACCGTCGAAGCGATCATCACCAGTATCGCCGCCAGCAGCGTCAGGCGTTCCCTGTCAGAGAGCGGGCGGCGGACGCGGGGGATGGGCTCGATGCCCGCGTTCCGGGCGCGCAGTCGAAGCGATACCAGCAGCAGCGCCGTGAGGGACAGCAGCGTCGCCGTCTCCAGGATGATCGAAAATAGCATCGATCCGGTCATGGCCGCGTCCGCGGCGGCGTCGACCCGGCCTGCCAGCAGGTAGGGGATGACCAGACAGGCGGCGTTGTACACCGTGTGGTACACGATGCCGGCGTAGACGGAATCCAGCGCGAAGGTGACAAAGCCGGCCACCGCGCCCACCAGCAGGTAGATGGGCAGACCATACAGGTTGCCGTGCAGCAGCGCGAATAATATGGACGTTACGCCGATGGCGAAAGCCGTGCCACGGCTCTCCCAGGCGGCGAGCACGAAGCCCCGGAACAGCAGCTCCTCGCATACGGCGGGCAGCGCCGCCATGGCGAGGGTGTACAGCGCCAGCTCCCGCTCGCTCTGGGGCAGGGGGGCGGCCCCCACGCCGGTGAGCCCCAGGGCGTCCAGCCCGGCGCTCCAAAGGGCGGAAATGGCGCTGGCCACATAGACGGTCAGCAGCGCCAGCAGCGCCAGCGTCAGGGCCGACAGCGGCGGCAGCGGCCCCAGCCGCAGGGCTTGAGAAAGCCCCGGATGGCGGCGGGCATAGAGCGCCAGCGGCAGCGCCACGAAGGGCACATAGTAGAGCAGGTTTGAGAGGACGATGCCCGCGCTCGGCAGCGCCAATTCGATGAGCACCGACGCCCACAGCCCCAGCGCGGCGAGCAGCACAAAGCCGCTCGCCGCTGTGAGCGACGGGCGCTTTGTGCCTTCAATGCGGTTGTAGATGGGATCGATCATTGGATCAGAGTTGAGAGATAAGAGCTTAGAGAGGCAGCTATATGCGCGCGATGGCCGCTGGCCTTATCTGAACTCCGCACTCTTGCGTTTTTGCCGATTTATACGTTGAACCTAAAGACGGTCACGTCTCCGTCCTTCATCACATATTCCTTGCCCTCGCTGCGCACGAGGCCCCTCTCCTTGCAGGTATTGACGCTGCCCTCGCGGACCAGGTCGTCATAGGCCACGATCTCGGCGCGGATGAAGCCGCGCTCGAAGTCGGTGTGGATCTTGCCCGCGGCCTGGGGGGCCTTGGTGCCGTTTGCGATGGTCCAGGCGCGCACCTCCTTGGGGCCGGCGGTCAGGAAGCTGATGAGCCCCAGCAGCCGGTAGCCCAGCACCACCAGCCGATCCAGACCGGAGGTGCCGATGCCCATGTCTTCAAGAAACATCGCCTTTTCCTCTGGCTCCATCTGGCTGATTTCCTCCTCAGCGGAGGCGCAGATCACCAGCACCTCGGCACCCTCCCCGGCGGCGATTTCCCGCACGGGCTGCACCAGCGGCAGCGCGCTTTCGTCCTTGCCCAGGTCTTCCTCGCCGATATTGGCGGCGTAGATCACCTTCTTGCTGGTCAACAGGAACCAGTCGCGCACCACGGCCTGCTGATCCTCGTCCAACGGCGCGGTGCGGGCGGGCTTGCCGGCGTTCAGGTGCTCCAGCAGCAGCTTGCCGGCCTCGGCCTCCAGCGCGTACCTCTTCTCGCCCTTTTTCAGCATCGCCGCGGCCTTCTCGGAGCGCTTGGTGACGGTCTCAATGTCGGCCAGGATCAGCTCGGTGTTGATGACGTCGATGTCCCGCGCGGGGTCGACGCTGCCGTCCACGTGAATCACGTTGTCGTCCTCAAAGCAGCGCACCACGTGTACGATGGCATCCACTTCGCGGATGTGGCTGAGAAACTTGTTGCCCAAACCCTCGCCCCGGCTGGCACCCTTCACAAGGCCCGCGATATCCACAAATTCCAGCGTGGCGGGGGTGTACTTCTCCGGGTGGTACATCTCGGCCAACACGTCCAGCCGGTGGTCCGGCACGGCCACCACGCCGGTATTCGGCTCGATGGTGCAGAAGGGATAGTTTGCCGCCTGCGCGCCCGCACAGGTGATGGCGTTGAACAGCGTGCTCTTGCCCACGTTCGGCAGGCCCACGACGCCTAACTTCATATTTCCTCACATCTCCTTGTTTTCAGGGGTTTTCGAGCTTGCGCCCGTCCGTTTTACACAATTCCTACACAATTTTGATTTCAACTCGCTGCCTGCTGCCGGTTCATACACAATTCGCCTCGAACTGGCGAACCGCGTTTTCGAGAGATTCATTCGTCACATGGACATATCGATCCATGGTGGTCTTGATGCTCGCGTGTCCCAGCAGCCTTTGCAGTACCTTCGGCTGCATTCCGCTTTCTATAGCCCGCGTTGCGTAGGTGTGGCGCAGCGCGTGCATACAGAAGCGTTTAATGCCCGCTTCGTCGCACAGCTTGTAAAGATGGGTATCATACGAGCTGTTCTTGGCGGGCTCTCCCGTCCGCCAGTTGATGAAAACCAAGTCGCGCATCCGCAGCTTTGACATCTGTCCCGTCCTGCGATCCATGTACTCCAGTTCAAGAGACAGGGTGTCGGATTGCTTTCGCGTGTCCCGCTCATCGTAAAGCTCTTTGAGAATCTCAATAGCCCGGTTGGTGAGGGGAATGGTGCGGTAGCTCTGTTTAGTTTTCGGAGGCCCGGCACGCCATTCCTTGTACTTGTGGCGATATTCCAACGTCTTGTTGACGGTCAGCGTGCGCTTCTCGAAGTCGATTGCGTCCCAGGTCAGGCCGATCAAT
>JAFVBK010000087.1 GCA_017480045.1 Clostridia bacterium | reverse complement strand
GAAGATACTGATCCTGGACGACTCCACCAGCGCCGTGGATACCGCCACCGAGGCTTCCATCCGCGAGGCGTTCCACAATGAGCTGAAGGATGCCACCAAGCTGATCATCGCCCAGCGCATCACCTCCGTGCAGGAGGCGGATGTGATCGTGGTCATGGACGACGGCAGGATCACCGGCGTCGGCACCCATGACGCGCTGCTGGCCTCCAACAAGGAATATCAGGAGATTTACCACTCCCAAACTTCCGGAAAGGAGGCGGCATAAATGGCGAGAACGCTTGAAACGCTGCAAAAGCAGTATAACAGCGCCGCCGCGGGAAACGGCAGGATCGGCGGCGGGCCGGGCGGCGGACGCATGGCCGCCACCAACAGCTTCAAGGGCAGACCCGCCCATTCCCGCGAGACGGTCGGCCGCATCCTGGGCTATGTGGGCAAGTATAAATATCGGCTGGTGCTGGTGTTTCTTTGCATGCTGCTGAGCACCGGAGCGAGCCTGGCGGGCAGCTATGTGCTGCGCCCAGTGATCAACCACATCGCCGATGCCGCGACCCCGGCGGGGGACCGCGTGGCCTATCTGGCGATGATGCTGGGCGCACTGGCGGCGATTTACATCGTTGCCGTCGTCAGCTCGTGGCTGCAGAGCAAGCTGATGATCGGCGTCTCCCGAAACGCGATTCAGCAAATTCGCGACGATCTGTTTACCAAGATCGAAAAGCTGCCCCTGCGCTTTCACGACAATGAGACCACCGGCGATCTGATGAGCCGCTTCACCAACGATGTGGATAACATCGGCCTGATGCTGGATCAATCGCTGATGAGCATGGTCTCCGGCATCATCAATCTGGTCGGCACGCTGGCCATGATGATCTACACCAACATCTGGCTCACGCTGATCACGCTGGTGTTCATTCCCATCTTCGCTCTCGGCGGCCGGGTGATCATTGGCAAGAGCCGAAAGTACTATTCCGCCCAGCAGGCGGCTCTCGGCGCGGCCAACGGTTATATCGAGGAATCCGTGGCGGGGCAGAAGGTGGTCAAGGTGTTCAACCATGAGGCTGAGTGCGAGCAGGAGTTCAATCTGCTGAACGACGACCTGCGCGACAAGCAGCAGAAGGCCATGTTCTATGGCGGCATCATGGGCCCGATCATGGGCAATACCACACAGATCAGCTATTCGCTCACCGCGGGCATCGGCGGCGCGCTGTGCGCGCTGGGCCGGTTCGACGTGGGCGGCCTGGCGATCTTCGTGAACTATGCCCGCCAATTTTCACGCCCGATCAACGAAATCTCCCAGCAGATGGCCACGATCTTCTCCGCCCTCGCCGGGGCTGAGCGCGTGTTCGCGCTGATGGACAAGGAGCCGGAGCCGGCGGACGCTGCCGACGCGGTGGTGCCTGAGAAGCTGGAGGGTCATGTGATCCTGGACGACGTGAGCTTTGGCTACGTGCCGGAGAAGACGGTGCTCAAGCACATCAGCCTCTATGCCAAGCCGGGCCAGAAGATCGCCTTCGTGGGCTCTACCGGCGCGGGCAAGACCACGATCACCAACCTTCTGAACCGCTTCTACGACATCGATTCCGGCACGATTACCATCGACGGCATCGACATCAAGAAGCTGCCGAGGGACTACCTGCGCAGGAACATCGCGATGGTGTTGCAGGATACCCATCTGTTTACCGGCACGGTGATGGAGAATATCCGCTACGGGCGGCTGGACGCCACGGATGAGGAGGTCATCGCCGCGGCCAAGACCGCCAGCGCCGACAGCTTCATCCGACGCCTCTCCGACGGCTATGACACAATGATCGAGGGCGACGGCGCGAACCTCTCCCAGGGCCAGCGGCAGCTTTTGAACATCGCCCGCGCGGCGCTGAGCAAGGCGCCGATCCTGGTGCTGGACGAGGCCACGTCCTCCGTCGACACCCGCACCGAGCGCATGATCGAAAAGGGCATGGACCACCTGATGCGGGATCGCACCACCTTCGTCATCGCCCATCGCCTGTCCACGGTGCGCAATGCGGCCGCCATCATGGTGCTGGAGAACGGCGAGATCATCGAGCGCGGCGATCACGACGACCTTCTGGCGATGAGGGGAAGGTATTACGAGCTGTATACGGGCAAGAGTGAGTTGACGTAATTCTGATTTATCATTATATTGCAGGTATAGCCAATCTACAGGTGCTTCGACTACGCATACGCCTCGCTCAGAATGACGGGCGCCGTGCCGTGATTCATTCTGCGCGGAGGCGCGGCCGCAGTCGAAGAATCTGTACATAATGTTTGACCTCACATTTTTGGATCGATGTTTCCGGCCCATGCCATTTGGCATGGGCCGCGTTCATGTCGTTCAGTTCAGCGTGGTCATGGTGCTGCCGCAGCGGGGGCAGAGGTTGTTGTTGCTCACGCAGGTGGTGCCGCAGTTGGAGCACTGGCTGAGCTGCGCGCCGCGCACCGGGTTTACCGGGCCGCAGCTGTAGCAGCCGCCGGTGGCCCCGCTGACAGTGCCGTTGCCGTTCGAGGCATCGGAGACCTGCTCCAGCGCGCAGGAGGATTGCGGGAACAGCGGCAGCGAGAAAAATTCGTCGCACACATTCTCCGCGAATTCCTCGCAGGGAGGCACCTGGCAGAAGCCGTAGGTGGGGATGAGGATATCGACCTCCGCCAGCACCTTCAGCACGACGGTGACGCAGACGGTGATATCGAAGGCGCAGTTGCCGATGTAAGAGCCAGACACGCAAATCGCGCTCACAAGGCTTTCCAGGGTGAAGGGGATGATGGAGTCGTCGGGGATGCACAGCAGGATGTCCTTATCCACCTTGACGACGGTCTGGCCCATCCACTCCTGGCACCGCTGATCCAGGAACAGCACGTCCAGAGGCACATCCACGGTGCAGCGCACGCGGGCGAACTGAGGCCGGTCGGTCATGCGCTCCACGCTCAGATTGCTGATGCGGCCCGCGGTGGTGGAGGAGCGGCAGCTCTCGAAGGTCCAGGCGCCGGCGGGGCGGGGCAGCGGGTCGAAGGAGTTCTCGGCGTTCTGCACGGCCTCGTCGTGGGTGATGGGAATGCTGTTGGGCGGGCAGTCGCAGGTGCAGCGGTTGCCCTTGCAATCGCAGGCGCAGGGGCGCGTTGTGCCCTGGCAATCCGAGCCCGGCAGCACCGGCACGATGTTCTCGATTACGATGCGCTCGTCGTCCAGCTGTTCCTGCTGCATGCAGCTGTCGTAGATGTTCTTGACCTGCACGCAGACGCGCTGGTTCAGTCCGGAGAGGATGTTGCCGCTCACGACGCCGGGACAGGTGTCGGAGTTGGCGTTCTTATAGCTGTAGAAAGACATGTTCATTCCTCCTCGTTTGTCGCGGCGGACCGGCTTTCCGGCCCACAGTGCATCCTATGCCGGCGCTCAAAAAGGGTGCGGCTTTTATTTTTGGAAGCGGCAAACGCGCGCCAGACGCCGCGCGTTTGCCCAGACGCAGCTGCTGAAGCGGGCCAAATATGACGGAAATATGTTAATAAAGCATGGAATTATGTGCAAATCCGATGTTTTTATACATATGTGACTTGATTTTGAAATAAAAAAGTAATATAATACAAGAAATTCTGACTTTATCGGAGGCATTACGTGATGGACTATCGAATGCGAAAACGGATTCTGACACTATTGATCGCCTGCGCGCTGCTGCTGGTGTGCAGCGTCCAGTGCCTGGCGGAGCAAATCGCGGTATATACGGCAAACGACAACGCGAAGGTGTACGACGCCGCGGGCAATGTGATTGGGGCGCTGCCGGCCGATACGGCGCTGACGCTGACCGGGGTCAAGGGGAACGTGTGCCGCGTGGAAAAATCCGGCAAGACCGCCTATATGCTGAAGGCTGACCTCAAGCAGGCGGAGGCGGCGACCCCTCAGACCGAGGCGCAGGCGTCCGCCAAGACCGCGACGGCCTATGTGGCCAAGGATGGCGCGAAGGTTTATAACGCCAACGGCAAGGCGGCGGGCAGCCTGAGCCTGAATGCCCAGGTGACCGTTACCGCCGTGAAGGGCGACGCCTGCAAGATCAGCGTGAATGGCAAGACCGGTTATATGAAGAAGGCCGACCTCTCCGCGGAGAAGGTCAGCGATGCCGCTGACGCTGAGACCGCCTCCAGGACGGCTTACGCTGGCAAGGACGGCGCGCAGGTCGTCGATAAGCGCGGCGAGGTCATCGCCACGCTGAGCTTGAACGCCGAGGTGATCGTCACCGCTGTGAAGGGCAGCGTCAGCCAGGTTAGGGTGAACGGCAAGACCGGCTATATGCTCAGCAGTGACCTTTCCTGCGACAAGACCGAGAAGCGGGAGGAGAACAGCGTTGTTGAAATCAAGGCTACGCCTGGCTATGTGAGCGCCAAGAACGCGAAGGTGTACGACGCCACCGGCAAGGAGATTGGCACGCTGAGCCTGAATGCGGCGGTGAGCGTCACCGCCTACAACGACAATCTGGTGCAGATCGCCACAGGTACCACCAAGGGCTACATGAAGAAGTCGGAGATTTCCGATACGCCCCTCGAAACCACCAACAGCGGCTATACCAACGGCGCGAACAAGAGCAATGGCCCCGTGGGGGGCTCCACCGTCGCGCCCGCCAAGGGCACGGCGCAAGCCATGGATTGGTGGACCAGCGGCATCCAGAAGATATTCGCTCGCGGCACGGTTGCCCAGATCACCGATGTGGAGACGGGCATCTCCTGGCGCGAGAAGCGCTTCGGCGGCATCAACCACGCCGATTGCCAGCCGCTGACCGCCGCGGATACCGCAGCCTTGAAGTATGTCTACGGCGGGGTATGGTCCTGGGATCGCAGGGCGATATTCGTGACCATCGACGGCGTGAACTATGCCGCCTCCATGAACGGCATGCCCCACGGCGGCCAGTCCATCACCGATAACGACTTTGAGGGCCACCACTGCATCCACTTTACCAACAGCCGGCTGCATGTGAACAACAAGGTCGACTCGAAGCATCAGGCCGCCATCAAGAAGGCCGCGGCGGCGACGCTTGAATAACACGCCTCTCAAGAAAGAATTAAAAAATCATACAAAACACCATGTCAGCGGAACAGACATGGTGTTTTGTATCAAAGACGCCGTTGCGACTTGACGCTTTGAATGGCATTTAGAGACGCGCTCTAGAGCGTTTAAGCCTCATCTGCGGGCTTGGCGATGGGCGCGTTGTCCGGGGTCAGGGCCACGGGCTTGATCCGCTCGCCGCAGTGGGGGCAGATGTATTCCGCGTTGCCGTCATCCTTCAACGAGGTGAAGAACATGCGGCTGCACTTGGGGCAGAGGTTGCCCGCCAGCGATTCTTCCTCCTCCGCCGGAGCGTCGGTGGGGCGCAGCAGATGCAGCTTGTCTTCGCTGCTTGAGAACATGTCGTCATCGTCGTCGAAGTCCAATTCCTCGTCGTCGTCAAAGTAGTCCTCCAGCTCGTCGTCGCCAGCGCCCTCCAATTCAGAGAGATCCTCGTCGATGCTCTCCACATAATCGTTCAGGTCGTCCAACATCTCGTCGATGGCCTCCACGCGATCAGACAGATCGCCCAGCAGATCCACGATGCCCGCCATCAGCTTGCCGTTGGCGCTGTCGGCGTCAAAGCTCATGCCCTCCATCATGCCCTTCAAAAAGCCGACCTTCTTGCCGAGATTTTCCATAAACTGCACCTCCCATTCACGTACTAAATGCAGTATGCCCAAAATTCAGATTATTCAAAGGAGGCCGATGGTAGTCCATCGGCCTGAGTGATGTCCTTGCAAAAGCCTTCACTGCCGCGCGTTTTTTTCGCGCTTGAATCAGTGGCGCGGAAAAACGTTGCCGGAAGGGCGGCGGCAATTGACCGTCGATTCCAGCGATTAGGCGCGGCCCAGATATTCGCCGCCGTCGCGGGTGTCGATCTTCAACACCTCACCGGTCTCGATGAACAGCGGCACCTGCAGCACCAGGCCGGTCTCAAAGGTGGCGGGCTTGGTGGTGTTCGCGGCGGTATCGCCCTTGAAGCCAGGCTCGGTGTTGGTGACCTCCAGCTCCACGAAGTTCGGCGGCTGCACGCTGAAGGGCGCGCCCTTGAAGAAGCGCACGGTCACGTTGGTGTTCTCCTTCACGAAGGGGATGGCGTCCTCCACTTGGTCGTGGGTCAGCGCCAGGTCGTCGAAGGTCTCCATATCCATGAAGTGGTAGAAATCGCCGTCGTTGTAGGTGTACTGCATCTCCTTGGTCTCGATATAGGCCTTTGGGAACTTTTCAGTGGGGTTGAAGGTGCGCTCGATGACCGCGCCGGTGACGACGTTCTTCAGCTTCGTGCGCACAAAGGCCGCGCCTTTGCCGGGCTTCACGTGCAGGAAGGACACGATGGTCCAAACGCCGTTGTCCATTTCAAAGGTGACGCCGTTTCTGAAATCGCTTGCGTTAATCATGGGGAATGTGCCTCCTCAAAAAGTAGTCGGGTTTATGGATCACAGCGCTGGATGGAGCGCTGAAAATCGTCACAGCTCGATCAGATGCTTCGGCGCGGCGATGGTATTGATCGTGCCGTCCGCAGTCATAATCACCGTGTCCTCTATCCGGCAGCCGCCCACGCCGGGGATGTATATGCCGGGCTCCACTGTCACCACATGTCCGGGACAGAGCACCTGCTCGCTGCCCTTGGCCAGCCGGGGCTGCTCGTGAATGAACAGGCCCACGCCGTGGCCCAGACTGTGGCCAAAGGCGCCGGGATAGCGGGCGTCGATGTATTCGCGGGCCACGCGGTCCACCTCGCCGCACTGCTTGCCCACGGCCAGCGCGTCCAGCCCCAGCTGCTGGGCCATGCGCACCGTCTCGTAGATGTGGCGCAGCTCGCCGGTGATCTTGCCAAAGCCCACCGTGCGGGTCATGTCCGAGCGATAGCCGTTCACCGTCGCGCCGAAATCCAGCGTCAGCAGCTCGCCGCTCTGAATCACGTAGTCGGAGGGCGTCGCGTGGGGCAGAGCGCCGTTCAGGCCCGCCGCGGCGATGGTCTCAAAGGCCACGCCCTCACTGCCCAGCTCCAGCATTTCAAATTCCAGCATCCGCTGGACCTGCTTTTCCGTCATGCCCGCGTGAATGCGGGGCAGGATGTTCATGAAGGCGTCGCTGGCAATGGCCGCCGCCCGCTGGATGGATTCCAGCTCGGCCTCGTCCTTGATCTCGCGCAGCTTTTCAGGAACGCCGCCCATGGGAACGAGCTCGATGCCCGAAAGCGCCTTCGAGAGGGACTGATAGGCGTCGTAGGTCAGGTAGTCGGTCTCAACGTGGACCGTCTTTGCGCCGTGCGCCATGGCCAGCTCAGCGATCAGCGCGGGATAGTTGCGTTCCGCGGCGACCTGCTGGAGCCCCCATGCCGGGGCTTCGCGCCGTGCCTGCTCCGTGTACCGGGAGTCGGTCAGGATGACCTGCGCGCCCCTGGCGATGAACAGGCAGCCTTCGCCGGTGTAGCCGGCCAGCCAGCGCAGGTTTTCCGGGCGATGAATCAGCGCCGCGTCCGCTTGCATGGCGTTTAAAAACGCCTCCAGATGATTCAAATTCGTCACGCTCCATTGCGGAAATGCATAGAAACACATTTCCATTATAACACATTTGATGGGGAATTACCATAGGGAAATGTTATTTTAATAGGAAAAGGACTCACCACAGCGGTTTTCGGTATTCCTCCTCCAGCGCGTGCCACTTTTCAAGAAACGATTCTCCCTCCGGATCCTCGGCTATAATGCGCAGGGCGTCGCGCGCGGCGCGGACGAACGCGGGGTCCAGTCCGCCGATGCCGCTGGCGGTCAGCGGGCACATGGCGCGGGCGCGCACATCCATGCGCACGGTCCACTTGCCGTTTTTGCCCCGCACGGGCGTCAGCGGGAAGATGCGGCAGCCCAGCGGACGCCGCGCCCGGTCGCAGGGACCGTCGCAGCGCAGCATCGGCGCGAAATCCGCCGACTGTACCCAGCCCCAGTCGCATTTCGCCAGCAGCTCGCGCTCGCCGGGAAACAGGTATACGCCGCCCTGGCCGTCCTCGTCCGGCTGGCAGCAGGCCGCGCCGCACAGCAGGCCGCAGTCCGTCAGCATCGGGGTTTTGTCGCCCAGGATCTCGCAGGCGCGCAGGAGGTTGGATGTGTTCATGAAAGACTCCTTCGGATTCGTCGGGCGCAGCCCGCCAAATCAGCGTTTATAACCTTTTCCATCATACCATGCCTCCAAACCCCTGTCAAATTTTCCCATTGTTAATCGCGGCGCGGTTGCTTTTCCGGAACGAGTATGTTAGAATATACTTATCCGCGAGACGCGGAAAATGACAACTGCATAGGGCATAGGGTGCGTCCGGACAAAGCGCGTGTTTTCAGCTTGCGTTTCCGCGAGCTGGGCGTTGGCTCTGTCGCGGGCGATAATAGGGAAACAGGTGAGAATCCTGTACGAACTCGTCACTGTATCAGGGGAGGACGGCGCATTGCGTGTCACTGGCGAAAGCCGGGAAGGCCGCGCCGTTTGATGAGCCTCAAGCCAGGAGACCTGCCTTATGCCGGTACAGGGATGTCTGTCCCGGATCACGAGCAGCTGATCGTACCGCACGCGGATGCGAATCCGCGCTGTTTCTCTTGCCCGTGGGCAGGAGATTTTATCTTTGTAAGGGGCATCCCGCGCCGCGTGCAGAGAATTAAAGGAGGAATTACCCATGAAGAAACTGCTTGCGATCCTGGTTGCTCTGGTGCTGGCGCTGAGCTGCTTCGCGGCCATCGCCGAGGAGGACGAGGAGAACTATGAGACCGGCGACGCCACCCTGGACAACGCGCTGAACCAGGACGACATCGGCGAGAAGGAGCTGCTGGTGGTGTCCTTCGGCACCAGCTTCAACGACAGCCGCCGCCTGACCATCGGCGGCATTGAGAGCGCCATCGCCGAGGCGATTCCGGAGTATTCGGTTCGCCGCGGCTTCACCGCCCAGATCATCATCGACCATGTGGAGCGCCGCGACGGCATCCACATCGACAACGTGACCGAGGCGCTGGAGCGCGCCGTCGCCAACGGCGTGAAGACGCTGGTGGTGCAGCCGACCCACCTGATGCACGGCTTCGAGTACGATGACGTGATCGCCGAGCTGGCCGAGTACGCAGATGCCTTCGAGGGCGGCATCACCGTGGGCGAGCCGCTGCTGACCAGCGACGAGGACTTCGATCGCGTGGCGGACGTGATGATCGATCTGCTGAAGGAATATGACGACGGCGAGACCGCCCTCGTTTACATGGGTCACGGCACCGAGCACGAGTACAACAAGATCTACGCCCAGATGCAGGAGGTCCTCAGCGGCAAGGGCGCGGAGAACTACTACGTGGGCACCGTGGAGGCCGAGCCCTCCGTGGACGACGTGCTGGAGGCCATCCAGGACAAGGGCTATACCAGAGTCGTGCTGCGCGACATGATGGTGGTCTGCGGCGACCACGCCAACAACGACATGGCGGGCGACGAGGAGGACTCCTGGAAGAGCATCTTCACCGCCGCGGGCTACGATGTGGAATGCGTGCTGGAGGGCCTGGGCCAGGTGCCTGAGATCCAGCAGATCTATGTCGAGCACGCCCAGGCGGCCGTTGCGGAGGCGGAGGCGGAATAGGGATTCAGGGATCTGGAATGGCCGCCGACCCAACGGGAGCGCGACGGCCATTCCCGCTTCGACAGATTCGGATTCACCCACTCAGAAAGAGACGGAGACTAATGTTATGAACCAAAAAATACTTGCGCTGCTGCTGGCGCTGCTGCTTATGTGCGGCGCGGCCATCGCGGAGGGTGACCTTGGCGGCGTGGCGGACGCCTCGGAGATGACGGACGTGATCGACGTGGTGGAGGCGGGCATGGTGCCCGTCACCGCCGATCGCCTGAACGACGGCACCTACGAGGTGGCGGTGGACTGCTCATCGTCGATGTTCAAGATCGTGGGCTGCGCGCTGACCGTGGCGGACGGCGCGATGACCGCAAAGCTGACCATGAAGAGCGACGCCTATCTGTATCTCTTCCCCGGCACGGCGGAGGACGCCGCCGCCGCGAACGAGGCCGACCTGCTGGCGCTTCAAACCGAGGGCGACGACTTCTGCTTCACCTTTCCGGTGCCGGCGCTGGACGCGGGCGTGGATTGCGCGGCATATTCCGCCCGCAAGCAGCTGTGGTATCCCCGCACGCTGCTGTTCCGCGCGGATTCCCTGCCAGGGGAAGCCTGGCGCGCGGACGACCTGGTCACGGCGCAGAGCCTGGGCCTTTCCGACGGCATATACCTTGTGGACGCGGCGCTGGAGGGCGGCCGGGCGACGCTGGAATCCCCGGCGCTGCTGACCGTCGAGGACGGCGTCTGCACGGCGTACATCGCGTTCGGTACCGCGAAGATCGACTACGTGATCGTGGACGGCGAGAAGTATCTGCCTACCAACGACGGGGGCAACGCCGCCTTCACCATTCCCGTGAGCGGCTTTGACCGGGGCTTATCCATCATCGTGGACAGCACCGCCATCAAGCCCGCCACGGAGGTTCAGTATACCATTACCTTTGATTCCGCGTCGATTGAGCATCACGACAAGTGACCGTCAAATCGCGCCGCGTCTGCGGCGCGATTTGCTTTTTCCCGCGCCATGTGGTATCATTATATTCGATAGTCAACAGGTACGCATGGAGGCGGCATGATTATACTGGGCATCGACCCCGGCCTGGCGACGCTGGGCTACGGCGTGATAGAGGCGGACAACCAGAAGCGGCGGCTGATTCAGTTCGGCACGCTGACCACCCCGGCGGGGCAGCCCATGCCCCAGCGCCTGCGGGCCATCTTTCAGGGCATGAACCAGCTGATGGACATCTATCAGCCCGATGACGTCGCCTTTGAAGAGCTGTTCTTTTCCAAGAACATCACCACCGGCATGGCCGTCAGCGCGGCGCGGGGCGTGGCGCTGGTGGCCGTGGTGCAGCGCACCGATAACCTCTACGAGTATACGCCCATGCAGATCAAGCAGGCGGTGACGGGCTACGGCGGCGCGGACAAGCACCAGGTGCAGCAGATGGTGAAGATGCTGCTGAACATGAAGGACATCGCCCGTCCGGACGACGCGGCGGACGCCCTGGCGGTGGCTCTGACCCATGCCAATTCCATGAATATGAAGAAGATGTTTAAGATCAAATAGAGAGTGGAGTGTTGAGAGCGGCGTCAAATAGCCTTTATTCACGCCATTCTCTATACTCATCTACCCGAAGGGAGATTGCCAATGTTTGCGCATTTTGACGGCGTCGTCGCCGAGAAAACCGCCGATTCCATCGTGCTGGACGTGAACGGCGTGGGCTATCTGCTGTTCGTCAGCGGCGCGACGCTCTCCATGGCCCCGTCGGTGGGCGAGCGGATGAAGCTGTACAGCGTGCTGAATGTGCGCGAGGACGCGATGGAGCTGTTCGGCTTCTATAGCCGCGAGGAAAAGGCCATGTACGAGCGGCTGAAGGGCATCAGCGGTGTCGGCAGCCGCACGGCGCTGCAAATCCTTTCGTCCATGAGCGTGCGCGATCTCTCGCTCGCGCTGGTCGCCGGCGATGCCAACGCGCTCACCCGCGTGCCGGGCATCGGCAAAAAGACCGCCCAGCGCCTGGTGCTGGAGCTGAAGGACAAGGTGGAGGACAGCCAGCTGACCGGCGCCGGGGCGGGCGTCTCCCCGAAGACCGCCTCCGCGGGGCCGGAGGCCGAGGCCGTGGCGGCGCTGGTGGCCCTGG
>JAFVBK010000086.1 GCA_017480045.1 Clostridia bacterium | reverse complement strand
TCAAACGGTTCTTCCGCCTTCTGTTTGGGGGCGGCTTACTTCGCCGCCTCGAACGCGGCGTCCAGCGCGGCGATCAGGTCCTCGGCCTTCTCGATGCCGATGGACAGGCGGATCGTGTTGGGCTTGATGCCCTGGTCCAGCAGCTCTTCCTCGGTCAGCTGGCTATGGGTGGTGCTGGCCGGATGGATGACCAGCGACTTCACGTCCGCGACGTTGGCCAGCAGCGAGAAGATCGGCAGGTTGTCGATGAATTTCTGGGCCGTGGCCGCGTCGCCCTTGATCTCAAAGGTAAAGATGCTGCCGCCGCCGTTGGGCAGGTACTTCTTATACAGCGCGTGGCTGGGCTCGCCGGGCAGGGACGGATGATGCACCGCCTCCACCTGCGGATGGCTGTTCAGGTAATCCACGATCTTCAGCGCGTTCTCGGTGTGGCGCTCCACACGCAGGGACAGCGTCTCCAGCCCCTGCAGGAAGATGAAGGCGTGGAACGGGGACAGCGTCGCGCCGGTATCGCGCAGCAGGATGGCGCGAATGTAGGTGGCGAAGGCCGCCGGGCCCACCGCGTCCGCGAAGGACACGCCGTGATAGCTGGGGTTCGGGTGGGCGATCCAGGGATACTTGCCGCTGGCCTTCCAGTCAAACTTGCCGCCCTCGACGATCACGCCGCCGATGGCCGTGCCGTGGCCGCCGATGAACTTCGTGGCGGAATGCACCACGATGTCAGCGCCGTAGTCGATGGGGCGCACCAGATAGGGCGTGGCGAAGGTGCTGTCCACCACCAGCGGGATGCCCGCCTTGTGGGCGATGGCGGCTACCGCCTCGATGTCGATGATGTTGGAATTGGGATTGCCCAGGGTCTCGATGAAGATGGCCTTGGTCTTGTCGGTGATGGCCGCCTCAAAGCTGCCCTCCACGTCCGGATCCACGAAGGTGGTAGTGATGCCGTTGGTCAGCGGCAGGGTGTGGGCCAGCAGGTTGTAGGTGCCGCCGTAGATGGTCTTGGAGGCCACGATGTGCTCGCCGGCCTTGGCCAGCGCCTGGAAGGTGTAGCTGATGGCAGCCGCGCCGGAGGCTACCGCCAGCGCCGCAGAGCCGTTCTCCAGCGCCGCGATGCGCGCTTCAAACACGCCCTGAGTGGGGTTGGTCAGGCGTCCGTAGATGTTGCCAGCGTCGCGCAGACCGAAGCGGTCGGCGGCGTGCTGGCTGTTGTGGAACACGTAGGAGGTCGTGGCGTAAATCGGCACGGCGCGGGCGTCGGTCACCGGGTCGGCGGCCTCCTGGCCGATGTGCAGCTGCTTGGTTTCAAAGCTCCAGTTTGCGGAATTGCGAATATCAGACATTTTTATTTCCTCCTGTTATCAATCGAATATTTACGTTTAACGGCGTGCGGCTGCGTTTCATTCAACACATTCGGTTGACGTTCAGCAGCACCGCCAGCAGATAAGATCGGCTCTTGTTCCTCATTGCCGGCATCCCTTTCATCTTGTCGATGGCAATAGGATACACCCTTTGCGGTTATCTGTCCAATACCCAGTTTATATCGTAAGCTATAGAAAAAAACTATGTTTCGACGGCACGGCCCCGCCGCCGCTTTGGGAATGGCACTGCGCGGCGGTATATGCTATAATATGGGTGTAAGATTTATTATGAAACGCGGGCATCGCCCGGAAAGGACGCGCCATGTCTGACACCTGGATCATGAAGGGGCTTGCCTGGGACAACCCCCTGCGCATACGCAGCGCGGAGGAACTGACCGACTGGATCGAGTCGATCGGCTTCCTGCCCTTTTTCGCCAATGACGTGCCCGGCTTTTCCGCCGAGGAGCACGTCTCCGCCGACTTCTGGTGGACCGGCGACAAGGCGCAGGACCCCTGGGAGTGGCGGGAGGTCATCGCCGCGGCGCACCGGGTGGCCTACGGCAAGTTCTTTGACGGTCGCGCGGGGTTCATCGCCCCCGACTGGCTCCCCCGGTTCGCCAACGCCCGCCGGGGCGGCTACGATTTCGACGGCAAGTGGCAGAGCGGCGCGGCCAGCCGCCGGGAGAAGGCCATCATGGAATTCTTTGTGGATGTGGAATCGGACGATGAGCCGGTATTCACAGACGCGGCCATGCTCTCCACAGAGCTGAAGCAAAGGGCCGGCTTCGGCAGGGGCGGCGAGAAAAACTATCCAGGCATCCTTACGGGCCTGCAAATGCAGCTCTATCTGGTCATCAGCGGCTTCCGGCGCCGGGAGAACAAGCGGGGCGCGGCCTACGGCATGCCGGTATCCGTATTGTCGACGCCGGAGCGCATCTGGGGCTACGACGTCCTCTCCGCCGCCTACGAGGAAGCGCCCGCCGCCTCCTGGGATCACATCTTCGAGCACATCCGGGCGCGCTTCCCCGCCCCCGACGCCGACATCATCCGCCTGATCGGCAGGCGGCCCACCGAATAGACACAGGAGCGATCGACATGACTGAACGGGAATGGGACAAGCGCCTGCACGTCAAAACCATCGGCCGGGAGGATGAAGCCAACGCCAACTACTCCCCCTACGAGCCGACGCCCTACGCCGTGCTGGAGCGGCTGGCCGAGAGCGGCTGCGTCACCCGCAGGCACCACCTGCTGGACTATGGCTGCGGCAAGGGGCGCGTGGCCTTTTTCATGGCCACCGCCGTGGGCTGCCGCGTGACGGGCATCGACCACAGCCAGAAGCTGATCGACCTGGCGAAGGAGAACCGCCGCGCCTCCCGCACCGGCGACCGGGTCACCCTCGCCTGCTGCCTGGCGGAGCAATACGAGCCCAGGGACGAGAACGCCTTCTTCTTTTTCAATCCCTTTTCGGAAAAGGTGTTCGCGGGCGTGCTGCGCAGGCTTACGGAATCCTGGCGGGAAAAACCCCGTCAGCTCACGCTGCTGTGCTACTATCCCTCGGAAGCCTACATCGAGTGCCTCGAAGGCGCGCCGGAGCTGCGGCGCCTGACGACCGTCGATTGCCGCGACCTTTTCGGCGGCAAGAATCCGCGGGAGCGCATTGAAATCTATCGCTTCCCCGGCGACGACAAATGAGCGCGCAGAAAAGCCGCCCGCGCCTTTCGACGCGGACGGCTTCCCATTGATTTCAATCAGGCTTCGGAAAACATATCCTTGCCCACGCCGCAGAGCGGGCACTCAAAATCATCGGGCAGATCCTCAAACTTCGTGCCGGGCGCGATGCCGTTCTCCGGGCTGCCCAGCTCCTCGTCGTATTCCCAGCCGCAAGCGTCGCATACGTACTTCGCCATGATGATAACCTCCATTTTTTATTGTATGGCTATTATACACTATTTTGATGAGAATGAAAAGATATAAATTCAGATTTGCACATCGCCCCGCAATCTGCTATACTATCCACGATCAACATAATAAAACGATCAGGAGGAATAAGCTATGCCGAGCCGCGTTGTCGACTGGAAGACCATCACCGATTTTGTCATCGAGGCGTTTGTGAAATACGGCGTGCCGGAGGCGGACGCCGCGATTTGCGCCGACGTGCTGCTGGAGAGCGACCGCCGGGGCATTGAGAGCCACGGCGTGAACCGCTTCAAGCCCATCTATCTGGATCGCATCAAATCCGGCGTGCAAAAGGCCGTGACCGACTTCGAAATCATCAAAGAGACCCCCACCACCGCCGTGGTGGACGGCCACGACGGCATGGGCCAGGTCATCGGCTACCGGAGCATGGAGCTGGCCATCAAGAAGGCCAAGGAATACGGCATGGGCATGGTCGTGGCCCGCAATTCCTGCCACTACGGCATCGCGGGCTACTACACCTCCATGGCCACCAAGGCGGGCTGCATCGGCCTGACCGGCACCAACGCCCGACCCTCCGTGGCGCCCACCTGGGGCGTGGAGGGCATGTTTGGCACGAACCCCTTCACCCTGGGCGTGCCCACCGACGAGCCCTTTGACTTCAACTTTGACTGCGCCACCTCCATCACCCAGAACGGCAAGTTCGAGTATTACGAGCGCATCGGCCACGACGTGACCCCCGGCACCGTCATCGGCGACG
>JAFVBK010000085.1 GCA_017480045.1 Clostridia bacterium | reverse complement strand
TTTCAACGGCGGGAGTATCCGCCAGCAGGCGGTCCCAGCCGACGCCCATGCAGGTGACGGCGTCCGGCTCCAGCAGCGGCAGCAGGTGCTTCATCACGGCCGGTACGCCGCCGGCGGCATAGAAGTCCGGCACGTTCTTCGGCCCGTTGGGATAGATCATTGCCAGGTGCGGTGTGCCGCGGGCGATGGTGTCGATGGCGTCCATGCCGAAATCGCACTCGGCCTCGTAGGCGATGGCGGGGAAGTGCAGCGCCCTATTGGTGGAGCCGCCGATGGCCATGCCCAGCCGGAGCGCGTTCGCGAGGGCGGCCGGGGTGATGACCTTCCGGGCGGTCAGCCCCTCGCGCACCATTTCCACGATGCGTCGGCCGGACTCCTGGGCGCTACGCAGTCGTTCGGCGTACACTGCGGGGATCATGGAGCTGCCCGGCAACGCCATGCCCAGCGCTTCGGCGACGGCGCACATGGTGTTTGCCGTGCCCAGGAACGAGCAGGATCCGCAGCCGGGGCAGCAGCCGTCCTCCAGCGCCCGGTATTCCGCTTCGGTGATTCGACCGGCCTGCAGCATGCCCAGCGCCTCGACGGTGCTGGAGTTGTCAGAGGCGCGGCCGTCGAACGGCACGCCGCCCAGCATGGGCCCGCCGTTGCAGACCAACGCCGGGATGTCCAGCCGCGCGGCGGCCATCAGCAGCCCGGGCACCACCTTGTCGCAGGAGCCCAGCAGCACGATGCCGTCAAAGTGGTTCAGCTCAGCCATCGTCTCCACCTCGTCGGCGATGAGGCTGCGCGCCGGGAGGATGAAGCGCATGCCGTCGTTGCCGCAGCCCATGCCGTCGCAGGGCCCGATGATGCCGAATTCCACCGGCGTGCCGCCGGCCTGCAGGATGCCTTGGCGCACGAAGTCCGCCACCTGCCGCAGATTGCTGTGGCCGGGGTTGGCGTTGTTCCATGAATTGGCGATGCCGATCAGCGGGCGCGCCAGGTCGTAGTCGCTGAAGCCCATGCCCTTGTAGAGGGAGCGCACGCTGGACCATTCATAGCCCTCGAGCACCGAGCGGCTTTTCAGAGCCATAATCACACCTTCCTTCGCACGGGTCAATTTAAGCCAAAGACCGTCTCCGCCGTGCGGCCGAGGCACCAGCTCAAATCCTCATCGGACAGCCCCAGCGCCCGGTGCTTTGCCAGCTCCACGCCCACGTTGTCCGGGTTGTCGGTGCCCAGCATCAGGCGCCGGCAGCCCAGCTTTTCGGTCATGCTCTTGACCACGTACACCGGACACCAGGAGGTCTCCAGGTAGATGTTCGGGCACACCTGCGCGGCGACCAGCGCTTCGCTGCCAAACATGCCGCCGCCGGCGTGGGCCAGCACGAAGGTGAGGTCGGGGTATTCCAGCGCCATGGGGATTGCCAGCGAGGGCAGCGCGGAGGCCACGCCGTTGCCGGTGTGGATCATCACCGGCACCTTCAGCGCCCGGGCCGCCTCGTAGACCTTGCGGGCTTGCGGCGCGTTGGAGGCGCAGCAATAGGCCTCGGGGTGCAGCTTGATGCCCACGAAGCCAAGCTCGTTGATCGCCCAGGAGACGTGGTCGAAGTATTCCTCGTCGGTGCAATGGGGCGTGTAGGACACGATGCCCCAGCCCCGGCCGGGATGCGCGGCGGCGAAGTCGCGGATGCGCTCGCAGGACCTGCGCCAATCGTTTACCTTCAGGCCCGGCTGCAGGATGACTCCGTCGATGCCGAACGACTCCATGTAGCCCAGTATGCGCTCCTCGCTGTCGTTCGAGTTGTAGATGAGGTCCTCTCCCAGATGCATGTGCGCGTCGATAATTCTGGACATGGTGAAAGCCTCCTTCTGTATTTGGTCGTGTTGTTTGGAAGGGCGGATACCCTCAGTGGCGAATCTCGTAATTGTGCCGGTAGGCGCTGGGCGTGGTGCCCGTGTAGTGGGAAAAGTGCCGGGAGAAGGAATAGGGGCTGGAGAACCCGGCGATTTCCGCGATTTCAGAGATGCTGTATTTGGAATCGATCAGCAGCGTGCAGATCTGCTTGAGGCGCACTTGGATGATCAGCTTGTTCAGCGAACAGCCGAACAGCCTGTGGCAGATACGCGTGGTCTGGCGGGTGCTGAGGCTGACGGCCTTGGCCACGTCGTCGATGGTGACGCTGTTGAATACGTTTTCGTTGATAAAGGAGAGAATTTGGTCGATGCGCTGGGAATCCTCGGACTCCCGCATCCGATGCGACTTGTTGTCCACGCTGATGTTGGAGGCCAGGGAGTCGGCAATCTCCAGCAGCAGCGTGTGCACGATGCAGGCAATGGACACCGAGGTGGTCAGGTCGATCGTGGAAGACTTGTGTAGCAGCGCTCGCGCCAGCTCGTGAAAGGCCGGGGTGCCGGGCCTGGACAGGGGCACGCGCGTTTCGTTGAAGATCTTGTTGATGATCTCGTTGTGGGAGGAGATATCAAAGCCAATGACCAGCTTGCGGGTGAAGGGGGCGATGTCCTCGATGCTGTGCGGCACGCCGGAGGGGATGAAGATATAGTCGCCCGGGTGGCACTCGAAGGTTTCCTCGTTGCAGAAGCGCAGTCCACCTTCGTAAATATAGTGGAATTCATGCACCATGTGCTTGTGTTCCCGGGTCGTCATCGTCTCCTCGTCGGAATTGACGACGCGGCACCAGGACACGTTGGACCGCATGACATCGCTGGCGGTGGAAAGGTTCATGCTCGGCAGTATGCTGTTGTTGACACGCCCCTTGCCAGTGTCGACGGTATACATCTTCCTCTTGTCCATACTCCCTCCATGTCGGCGCCAGGGCGAACGCCTATTCTTCGTATGAGCTAACTGATTCATCTGCATTATAATGGGTGCTTTTTGAAAACACAATATAAATGTCTGGAATTGGTATTTTGTTGGCTTGTTGGGTTATTGTTAATATTAACTTGCGCCTTATAATATAATCAGCGGCAGGTGAAAATAACCGACCGTGGATTTGTCGAATCTGACAAATAATGGAAGAAAAAACACGAGGGGAATGAGAATGCTATGAAGAAGCTGCATGGCGTAACCGTGGCAATGGTGACACCTTTTGACACAGACGGCGGGGTGGATGTCGCCGCCCTCCGGACGTTGACGAATGCACTGGTGGAAAAGGGCGTGGATTGCCTCTATCCCTGTGGGACGACCGGCGAGATGCTTCGGCTGACGGTCGAGGAACGTAAACTGGTCGCCGAAACCGTGGTTCAGGCGGCCGCCGGCCGGGTGACCGTGTTCATCCATGTGGGCAGCATGCGGCAGGACGACACCATCGCCCTGGCGCGGCACGCGCAGGAGATCGGCGCGGACGGCATCGGTGTGGTGACGCCCCAGTTCTTTACCGTCAACGACCGAGAGATGGAGGCCTACTTCGTGGCCGTGGCCAGGAGCGTGCCCGGCTTCCTGATGTACCTGTACAACATTCCCCAGTGTGCAGCCAACGACCTGAAGCCCGAAGTGGTGGCGCGGGTGTGCGCCCAGTGTGACAACGTGGTCGGCATCAAGTACAGCTTCGCCGACATGGCGCGCACGCTGCAATACATCGCCGTGAAGGACGGCTTCTCGGTGCTCCACGGCATGGACAAGCTGCTCGTCAGCCTGCTGGACATGGGCTGCGAGGGCACGGTCTCCGGCTGTGCGGGCGTGGTTCCGGAGCCCTATGTGGCCTGCATGAAGGCCTATCGCGCTGGCGACATGGAGGCGGCGCGCCGGTGGGGCCGCGTGTGCGTGCGGGTGACGGATATCCTGCGCGGCGGCAGCAACATGTCCTTCTTCAAGGAGGCCATCACGGCTCGCGGGCTGAAGGGTGGCGTCATGCGCGCCCCGCAGCTGGACATCCCCGCCGATGAGCGCGACGCCATGATCGCGGACCTGAAACAGGCCCTCGCCGACGCGGGCATCGCCTTTGAGCTGGCCTGATCCCGGACAACGATGCTCAATGGGCTGTGGGACAAACACAAGCCCATTGCAAATAAAAGAAATGGAGGAAGAATCATGAAACTTACGAAGCGTATCCTGGTTGCTGTTCTGTCCCTGGTTATGCTGCTGACGATAGTCGGCGCGGCCTTCGCGGAGGAGTATGAAGCCTTTGACAACTATCCGCATCCCCGCGTCAAGACTGATGGCTCCCTGACCATCGGCTACATCTCCGACAAACCCGAGTTAGAGTCCATCCAGCGCATCCTACAGCAGCTCCGCCTGGAGTGCAAGCATCGCGGCTGGAACCTGATCGAGTTGTACTACGAAAACGAGCAGGATTTGCGCGACAAGTTCCTCAACCTGATCAACCAGGATGTGGACGCGATCCTCACCTTCTCCCTGACCAACATGGATTCCAAGCAGGACATCGTGGCTCAGGCGCGCAACGCGGGCATCGGCTTCTACAACACCGACACCCAGGTGGTCGACGGCGTCATCAGCAACTCCGCC
>JAFVBK010000084.1 GCA_017480045.1 Clostridia bacterium | reverse complement strand
TGGATGCCCGTGAAGGCAAAGCTGGACGGCTATGAGTGCCGCCACGGCCTGGGCTACACCCGCATCACCGGCGTGAAGGACGGCCTGAAGGCCGAGCAGCTCTCCTTCGTGCCCCGGGGCGTGAACGCCCTGGTGACCCGGGTGCGGCTGAGCAACGCGTCCGAGGCCGAGAAGGCCGTCTCCCTGTTCAGCTTCGTGGAGTTCTGCCTGTGGAACGCCCAGGACGACTCCACCAACTTCCAGCGCAACTTCTCCACCGGCGAGGTGGAGATCGAGGGCAGCGCCATCTACCACAAGACCGAGTACCGCGAGCGCCGCAACCACTTCGCGGTGTACGCCGTGAACGCCGACATCGACGGCTTCGACACCGACCGCGCCTCCTTCATCGGCTACTACAACGGCTTCGGCGAGCCCCAGGTGCCCCTGGCCAACAAGAGCAACAACAGCGTGGCCAGCGGCTTCTCCCCCATCGGCAGCCACTGGATCAAGCGCAGCCTGAAGGCCGGCGAGACCCTCAGCCTGATCTTCGTGCTGGCCTACTGCGAGAACCCCGAGGACCAGAAGTTCATCGCCCCCGGCGTGATCAACAAGGCCCCCGCCTACACCGTGCTGGACCGGTTCAAGACCGACGCCCAGTTCGACGCCGCCTTCGCGGAGTTGAACGCCTACTGGGCCGAGCTGCTCTCTTCCTTCCAGGTGGACAGCGGCGACGTCCGCGTGGACCGCATGGCCGGCCTGTGGAACCAGTACCAGTGCATGGTTACCTTCAACATGAGCCGCTCCGCCAGCTACTATGAGTCCGGCATCGGCCGCGGCATGGGCTTCCGCGACTCCACCCAGGACCTGCTGGGCTTCGTGCACCTGATCCCCGCCCGCGCCCGCGAGCGCATCCTGGACATCGCCGCCACCCAGTTCCCGGACGGCAGCGCCTATCACCAGTATCAGCCGCTGACCAAGCGCGGCAACAACGACATCGGCTCCGGCTTCAACGACGATCCGCTGTGGCTGATCTTCGGCGTGGCCGCCTATGTGAAGGAGACCGGCGACCTGTCCATCCTGAAGGAAATGGTGCCCTTCGACAACGACGAGGCCCAGGCCCAGCCGCTGATGGAGCACCTGCGCCGCAGCATCCACTACACGCTGGAGCATCTCGGCCCCCACGGCCTGCCGCTGATCGGCCGCGCCGACTGGAATGACTGTCTGAACCTGAACTGCTTCTCCAGCACCCCTGGCGAGAGCTTCCAGACCACCGAGAACAACGAATCCGGCGCGGCGGAATCCACCTTCATCGCCGGCATGTTCGCCGGCGTCTGCCCGGACTACGAGGCCCTGTGCCGCCTGTACGGCTGGGTTGACGAGGCCGAGCAGGTGGGCGGCTGGTACGCCGACATGGAGAAGGCCATCCTGACCGCCGGCTGGGACGGCGAGTGGTTCGTGCGCGCCTACGACGCCCTGGGCAACAAGGTGGGCAGCGCCGAGTGCGACGAGGGCAAGATCTACATCGAGCCCCAGGGCTTCGTGGTCATGTCCGGCGTGGGCGTGAAGGAGGGCTACGCCCAGAAGGCCATGGACAGCGTGGAAAAGCACCTGCTCAGCGAGCACGGCGTGGCCATTCTCACCCCGCCCTACACCCGCTATCACCTGGAGCTGGGCGAGATCAGCTCCTATCCGCCGGGATACAAGGAGAACGGCGGCATCTTCTGCCACAACAACCCCTGGATCGCGCTGGCGCAGGCCCGGCTGGGCCACGGCGGCAAGGCCTTCGACATCTATCGCCGCACCTGCCCCGCCTGGATCGAGGATCAGGAGCTGCACTACACCGAGCCCTACGTCTACAGCCAGATGGTGGCCGGTCCCTACGCGCCCCACTTCGGCCAGGCCAAGAACAGCTGGCTGACCGGCACCGCGGCCTGGAGCTTCTACACCATCAGCCAGGGCATCCTGGGCATCAAGCCGGACTATGACGGCCTAAAGATCGATCCCTGCCTGCCCAAGGAGCTGACGGACCTGCGGCTCGTGCGCAAGTTCCGCGGCAGCACCTACAACATCCACATCGTCAACAAGGCCGGCGACGAGAAGGGCAAGCTGACCCTGACCGTGGACGGCAAGGCCCTGGGCGGCGACATCATCCCCGCCGACAAGGCCCCCGCGACCCACGAGGTCGAGGCGGTGCTGGCATAAGCGCCTAACAGGCGTCGAGGGTGGCTTTCGAACGAAAGCCACCCTCAGTTTTTATTGGATCATCGGGTTCTGAAAGGCTTTCCCTCAAGGGGAAGCCTTTTGGGGTGCGGTCATCAAGCACCATGACGATACAGTATATACTCCCTCGAATCCTCTCGCCTCCCGGACTGCGTTTCAAAGGGGATATCCTTGACGTACTGGAACCCGCACTTTTCGATCACGCGGCGGGAACGGTCGTTGTGGGGGAAGTGGCCGACGATGATGAAATCCAGCTTCACGTCGTCGAACAGCCAGCGGATGACCGCCTTCACCGCTTCCGGCATCAAGCCTTGGCCCCAGTAGTCCTTGCTCAGCACATAGCCGATCTCCCGGCCCCGTTTGCCTGCCAGCTCCAGCTCCGGGTAGCGGCTCTCCACATAGGTCTCGATCCCCAGCGAGCCGATGGCCTTCCCCTGATATTCCAGGGCGAAGGTCTTTTTCTCCCGGATGAACATCGCGAGGATTTCGCGGGATTCGTCGATGCTCTTGTGGGGCAGCCAGCCCGCCATCTGGCCCACGCCGTCCACGCGGGCGTATTCGTAGAAGTCGTTTAAATCCGATTCCCGCCACGGGCGCAGCGTCAGCCGTTCGGTGGTCAGCGTGACACCGCTGATATCAATCGGGGCGTTCATCATCTCGCCTCCTCAGATAGTCCATGAGCACCGCCATGCCCTCCGCGGGCACGCAGTAGATATCCCGGCGCGTGGGCAGCTCGGCCCAGGCCGTCTCCAGGTCGAACCAATCCACCCGTTCCACCTCCTCGGCTTGCAGGGTGAGACCGTCGATATCCACCGGCTCCAAATACACATACACATGGGCCAGCTCGTTGTCCCGGAAGGGCTTACCATAGAATTCCTTTTCATAGCGGATGTCGAAGCAGCCCGCGTATTTCAGCTGCTCCGGCGCGGCGTGGATGCCCAGCTCCTCCCCCAGCTCCCGCACGGCGGAGGCCAGCGGCTCGTCCCCCGCCTGGATGTGGCCGGCGGAGGAGGTATCGTACTTGCCGGGGAAGGAATCCTTGTGCGCGGCCCGCTTTTGCAGCAGCGCCTGCCAGCTGCCCTCATATTTTCGAACCACCCAAACGTGGGCCGTGCGATGCCGGATGCCCTCGCGATGGGCGACGTCCCGCGCCACGATCTCGCCGGTGGGATTGCCCTGCTCGTCGCATATATCAAAGTATTCCATATTATTATACCTCCAGTACCAGCCTTCCGAAGCACTCCGGACGGTGAAAATCCGGCGTGGGCGCGTCAATGGGATTCCAGCTGCCGAAGTGGGGGTGGATGCTCTCATCACAGCAGTAAAAGTTGCCCCGAAAGCTCGCGCCCGGTTCCAGCCTGCGTCCAAACAGCGTTTCGATCAGCGCAAAAGGCACGGTGTAGGCCACCGCCCACCAGCCGCCCGCGTGGGCGGAAGCGCGGAATGCCATGCCCACCGGACATTCCGTCAGCCGGCGCCGGTGGTCGCGGTCGGGGCCGATGCCGATCAGCGCCGCGCCCGCCGCGTTCACCTCGATGTTCACATAGCGGGGATCGTCCAAAAACGGCTGGAGAAAAAACTCCTGGCAGCTGTCCGTCCACACATCGCCATTGAAGGCCGTAATTCGCCCGGAGACCGTCGGCTCCTTCGCGCACAGCAATACCCGCAAACCGTTCCCGTCCCAGGCCAGATAGGCCCGCGCCTGAGGGCGATAGTCCCCCGGCCAGGCGTAATGATCGATGGGCGCGAAGGGCCGGTCGCAAAAGGACTCCAAATCCGGATCAAACGCCGCGCCGGACAAGAGCGGCAGCGGTGGCGCCGAGGTTTGAATGATATACTCCCGCATTGAAGCGTTCCCTCCAAATATCAAAGGGGACATGACGCTCGTCATGTCCCCCTGCGTTCACTGTGCCGGCGCGCCGCCCACAGTGGGGGTGCCCACGCTCCAGCCGCCGTCCGAGCCGCGAATATAGGCGGTGTCGGTCTTGAGCAGGTCGTAGGTCACCGTATCCACGGGCTGGCCGTTGGCGTTGCTGAGCGTCACCGTCTCGCCCTCGGTGGAAAGCCGGAAGGACGTGTGCAGGTACGCAGGATTGTCCACCCTGTTCAGCCCGGAGCACTGCACCACCAGCGTGCCGCCGCCAGGGATGGAGACGCCGCTGGGGAACTTCCACAGCCGGGGCAGCGACGGGGTATCCGACAGATACCAGCCGCTGAGGTCCACAGCGTCGCCGGAGGTATTGCGCAGCACCACGTAGTCGTGGAAGGCCCCGCCCTCGTCGGGCGCGTACTGGGTGTTGGAGGCGACGACCTCCACCATCTGGATCGGCCCGTTTTCCACCACGCTGGTCATGGCGCGGTAGTTCTCCTCGGTGTTCAGCATGCCGGGCGTGGTCTCGGCGCTGGCCTCCCACGCGTCGCGGCCACGGCGCACATAGGCTTCATTCTTGCCCAGCGCGGGGATATTCAGCGTGTCGACGGCCACATCCGCCGCGTTGAACAGCATCAGCACGTCGCCGGAGGAGGACAGCCGAAATGGCGCGTGCAGCTCCTCGCCCAGCTCCGCCTTCAGCGTGCTGTCGCAATAGACGATGGCGCACTCGCCCGCCTGCAATATCACGTCCGGGAACTCAAACACGTTGCCCGCCTTGGCGCTCTTGGCCAGCACATAGCCCTTCAGGTTCACGGGCCTGGAGCCGATGTTGGCGATCTCCACCCAGTCGGGCGTATTGCCCGCGGTATCCACCAGCACGCCGCCGTTTGCGGACATCAGCTCGTTGATGCGCACCGGCCCCTCGCCATGGATTTCAGATACCCGCGCGGCGACGGGGCGCTCGGCCTTGTCCTTGATGGTGGTCAGCTGAAAGCCGTTCGGCAGCAGCCCTTGCAGCAGCAACCCCAGCACGACGACGGCCAGACCGACGCCCGCCAGCGGCAAAAAGCCCCTGGGCAGCGTGCCGCTGTTGATCTGGTTGACCGAGCCGGCCTTGCCCGGCGCGGCGCGCCGAACGGCGGATCCGGCGCCCACGGAGGCCCGATCTCCCGCCGCGGCACGGTTCGTCGCCGCCGACCGGCTCCCTGTCGAAGGTCGACTCCCTGTCGAAGGTCGACTCCCCGCGGAAGTCCGGCTCCCCGCGGAAGCTGGGCGCGCCGGGCTCTGACTCTCGTTCAGCTCGCCAAACCGGCTGGGCGCCTGAGAGCGCCGCTGTACCGGCCTGTTGTTATCAGTCAAGGAGAATCCCTCCTCGCGTTTCATTCAAATACAAGGTTACACCGCCTCGCCGGAATACGCCACCAGCGTCGCGTCGTACACGCCGGGCACCGCGCGAAGCTTGTTCAGCAGCGCGTCGGGCTTGTCCACGCGCACCTCGTAGGTGGCCTCGATGCCGTTGGCGGAGACGGTCTTGCTCTTGAGCTGCTGCATCCTCAGACCGTTGACCAGCTGGTTGGCCTGACGCTCGGCGTCCTCGCCCATGCGCACCACCAGCAGATAGCTGTTGACGCCCTTGGACTGGATGTGCACCAGCACCGTCAGCAGCAGGCCGATGCCCACCACCGCGCAGGCCGTGAGGAAGAACTGGCCCGCGCCCAGCAGGATGCCCATGGTCAGCGCCCAGAACATGTAGGCGGTATCCAGCGGATCCTTCACGGCGGTGCGGAAGCGCACGATGGACAGCGCGCCCACCATGCCCATGGAGAGCTGGATGGATTCGCGAATGCACATGACCACCGGGCAGGTGATCAGCGTCATCATCACCAGCGTGAGGGTGAAGTTGTTGGAAAACATCACGCCGCGATAGTTGCGCCGGTAGATCCAGGCGATAAAGAGGCCCGCCGCCAGCGCGAGCACCAGCGAGAGCAGGATCGTCGGAAAGGACGCCGGGGTGATGGTCTGGGAGCTGAATAGATTGGCAAAGATGCTGTTCATGAACTTCTTCCTCCTGTTGATTCCGATTGTATATCAGGGATAATCTCTATCCAAGGGGTTCGAATCGCCGGCAGAGGATGTACTTGGACACCGCGCTGCGCTCCGCCTCGACGCCGCTCAGGATCGCGTTGATGTAGTCGGGCAGATAGTTGTTGAACTTGACCTCCAGTATCTCCACGTTGCGGTCGTGTGGGCATACGGTGGGCAGGTTGGGGTTGAACAGGTCGTGGCTGGCGATCCCTGAGCGCAGGCTCAGGTCGAAGGTGATGCGCACGTCCTCCGCCGGATGCAGGTAAGCCTCCCGCGCGTAGTCCACGATCACCTTGGGCCGCAGGAGCCGGGTGCGCATCTGCACGTACACGTCCTGCAACAGCGGATTCTGCGCCTTGTAGAGCCCCGCCGGGTTCCCGTCGATCAGCTGATCGCACAGCCGCCGGGTGATCTGCACGCTGCTCTTCTGGATCAAATCGCCCAGCTTGCGCTTGCGCTCCAGGAAGATCTCCTTGTCGGAGTAGCGGTAGATGCGTATGCGGTACTTGTCGCGGTGCATCACGCCCGCCTGCTTGTCGTAGAAGGCGGAATCGTCGATGTCGTCGAAGTACAGCGAGCGGATGACATAGGGCTTGCCGCCCACGCAGTGGCTGTCCATCGTCAGCGCCCCGCGCAGCCGCGCGCGCAGCGCCTCCAGCTCCGCCGGATTGATGAAGTACTTCAACTCATGCCGGGCGGGCAATCCGTTTCTCTTTTGCTGCATAGTATACCTTCTTTTGCGATTTCTGCGTCGATACTCTCGGTCGCGACCTCCGCCGTCCTGCCGCAGCGCGGCGACGGCTTTTTCCGCTTCCCAGGATGCGTTTCTAAATGCGCTTCAGGCATTTTAGAAACACGCCCTAGCTCGGCTTCTTGATCTCGTCGTAGGTCACGCCCACCTGGGCCATGACATCGCCAAAGTAATGCTCGAACTGCTGCTGATTCAGCGGCAAATATTCATTATACTTCAGGAACTGAAGCATGCGGCCCGGACGCGCCTCGCCGTATTTCAGGAACCGGCGGATCTCCGATTTGTGCTCGGACTCCGTGAAATCCCAGCGAGCGTAGTGATCCGGCATCAGCGGCTCGATGGCGCTGTAGAACTCCTCCGTCAGGCGGGTAATGTTCGCGGCGGAGAAGGTGGTCGCCATCTGCTCGCCCAGATAGGTGAGGAACCGGTCGGCAAAGGTGGCGTTTTTCATGCAGGCGATGAACAGCGTGTTGTCCGTGCGCAGGTTGTTGCCCATGCCGCCCGGCGTCAGCCAGCGCTTGGGCGAGTTGGTGTCGGTGTAGAAGGCCCAATCCAAGTCAAACAGCACCCAGCGCCACTTGCCGTCGGTCTTGGGATTTCGATAGCGCTTGACGTTCAGCGTGTCGGTATTGCCGGTGTACATCTGTATCGCCATATACTCGATATAGTTCTGAATGTCGATGGCGCTGTCGATCACCTGATAGGCCTCGTCGGTGTTGGTGTTGTGGCTCTTCACATAGTCCAGCAGCTGCACCATCGTCTCGTTGGAGCCCTGCATCACGTTGGAGTTGGCCTTGATGAGGTCGATATCGTCCTCGTCGCCCTCCCAGCCCTCGAACTGGCAGATGTTGGCCTTGCAGATGCGCTCGCGCAGGTTGTAGTGGCCCCAGTACTGCCCATCGATGTACAGGACGCCAAATTCGGTCTCCTGATAGTCCACGCTGGTGCCCTCCGCCAGGCGCTGCAGCAGCGCGTCGCGGAAGCGGGTCTTGTAGCCGTCCTCGCTGGAGGAGCGCAGCAGGAAGGACTGGTATTCGGTATAGGGCCGGTGGGAGAAGATCGCGGCCTGGAAGCGGTTCGCGCCGTACTTGCTGCGGGCGATGACCTTGAAGGCCTTCTGCTTTTCCGCGCGGCTGAACTGGCCGTGCAGCTTGATGCCGCACTCCTGGGAAATCATCGTGCTGCCGTCGGGGTTGAACACCTCGATGTGGGCCTCGCGCTCCCAGTCCATCCAGAAGTTGGCGCCCTTGTTCATGGAGCCGTAGGGATAATTCGGCTCGGCGTTCGGGCCCTTGACCATGATGCCCGCCTCGTCGCTGGTGAGGTTGTAGGGGTCGGACACCATCGACACCACGTACACGGTGCCGCCGGCGTTGTTCACGTCGTAGAGGTAGCTCTGGGTGTCCATGAAGGACTCCAGATAGCCATCGCCGTACACGCGGGTGCGCAGGATCGTCGTCTCGGAAACGGTGATGGGCCCGGTGTAGAGGGTGCTGCTCTCGGTGGGGTCGGTATAGTCCAGCGTGTAGTACACGCGGCAGTTGGAGGGCACCGACAGCTCCACGCTCAGCACGTCGCCGGTCTGATAGAGGCCGCCCTCCACAGAATAGATGGGCTTGGCGGCGCGCCCGTAATAGTAGGCGCTGTCATTGGCCGCGCCGGGCGTCACGGTGGTGAAGTAGCGCAGGCCGTTCTGCCCCTCCACGCGCCCAAAGGAGATGTCCTGATACTGCATGGGCACGAACACGCGGTCAAAGATCGTGCCGTCCGGCTCGGAGAGCACCACGGAATAGCCGCCGTCGGAGGAGAGGCGATAGCTGGTCTGAATGCGATCCGCCGTGGCACTGTTCAGCCCATTGGCGAACACGCCCAGATATTGCCCCGGCTGGATGACCGTGCCGGAGGGAAATTGCCACTTGCGGGGCCGGCCCGCATTGTCGGAGAGGCCGCAGCCGGAGAGATCCACCGCGTTGGCGGTGGGATTGTAGAGCTCGATCCAGTCGTCGGACTTGGAGGAGGAGGCCAGCACCTCCGTGATGCGCACGCCGCGGTTGTTGGACAGCTCGATCTGCGCCGCCGCCGCGTCCGCGCCCTGCTGGTTGTTGGCGTAATTCGGAGACGGGGAGAACTGCTTGCTCCAGCCGGTTTCCAGCAGGCTGTAGCACTGGTCGGCCTCCATCGCCGGCGTCTTGACGTGGCTCACGGTCACGCCGCTGGGATGGGTCAGGAACACGTCGTCGCCCTTGTTGGAAATCTTGAAATTCGCGTGCAGGTGCGCCGGGTCGGCCTTTCGGTCCTCGCCGGAGCAGTGCACCGCCAGATAGCCATCCGCGGGCAGCGTGATCGCCGGGAAGGCCCAGCGCATCAGCTTCTCCGCCTTGTCGGAGAGGTACCAGCCCTCCAGGCTCACGGGGCTGTTCGTCTTGTTATGTATCTCCACGTAGTCGGGGTAGTTTCCGTCCTCGTCGGCAAAGAAGGTGGCGTTGTCGGCCATCACCTCGGTGATCTCAAGCGCCCCATCCTGCACCTTGATCTCCCGCTCCTGCGTGCCGTCCAGCCGCTCGGCCCGGTTCGCCTCGCCGGGGGTGGGAAAATCACTGACGGCCCACTCCCCCGCCGCGTTGCGGCAGTACACCTGGTCGCGGGCAAGGGCGGGCAGCGCCACCAGATCGATGCCGTTGCCGGCCTTGTCGATCAGGGCCAGGTTCTCGCCGGAGGCGGGCAGCTTGAAAGGCGCGTGGTAGCCGTCTGCCTGCAGGGCCTTGCCGCTGCCGTCGGCATACACCACCACGAATTCCCCCGGCCGCAGAACGCCGCTGGGGAAAGCGAAGGCCTGGGCGGGCTTCGTCTCGCGCATCAGGGCGTAGCCGGTCAGGTCGATGGCCCGGTCAGAGGCGTTCTCAAGCTCGATCCAGTCCACGATGCCGCCGTCGTCCCCCACCAGCGTGGAGGCGTTGGAGGTCATCACCTCGCTGATGCGCAGGCCCGATCTGCCCGTGGCGGCGCGCGCCGGAGCGCCTGCCAACGGGCTGGACTGCGCCAGCCACGTGAGCAGCAGCGCCGCCGCGCCAATCAGCGCAATGATGCCGGGCAGCGCGCCCATCGGGCGGCGGGACTGCCAGGCCGGTTTGCTATTCTTCTTTGAGGATTGCTTTGCCACTCGCTGCCTCCCTCATATATTCGCAAAATCAAATGCCATCTCGACACTATATCTATAGTATAATACAACTTTTATATTGTGATATGATGTCAACAATCGGGCATTCCGATAAAAACTTTCCTAAGTCAGTGCAATAATTGCCGAACGGACTCGGAAGCCAACGGTTTCCCCACGCTCAACGCCGCCTGC
>JAFVBK010000009.1 GCA_017480045.1 Clostridia bacterium | reverse complement strand
GTACCGCTGTCAAGGTCGGGTTGTATTTTCCGGCTTCGTGAGGTTGCATGTTACTACACGTATTCCCTGCCGGAAAATCTCCACCCTTTCCCTTGACAGCTCCCTCCCAGAAATGTGTTACCTATGTTTGACGCCAATAGATTTGCGCTTCGCGCGAGACAGTTGAAGCGCTTGACCGGTTCTCGCGCTTATGCTAAACTGTATCCAGAAGTTAAGAAACGCGCGATTGATTTGGAAGGAGGGCGGCTATGCAAAGGGCGTTTCAGGGGGTGTGACGGATGATTGACTGGAACCGGGACGGCAGGGTGGATGCCGCGGAAGTCGCGCTGACGCTCTACATGATCTCACAGGAGGAATCGGAAGAACCTGAATGTGCGGAGGAGGGACAGCCTTCATCGGACGAGAATGATCCGTTTGCGGAATCCGACGGGGGCGAATGGCAGGCCTCACCGCATCGAAGGCGGAAATTTGGAAGGATGTGAGAGAAATGGCTGTAAAGGATTCCATTCTGGCGCTGTTGATTGAGCAGCCGGGATTGACGACCCGCGAGCTATCCGACCGGCTGGGCAAGCGGTTTGAGCACATTAACGGTGAACTGCACGCGCTGGAGAATGAGAAGCGCGTTCGCGTGGAGCGCTCGGAGCGGCCTCATCGATGCTTCGCGCTTGAGGGCGCGAATGAGGCGGTCCCGGCATTGAAGGATAGCGCGACTGTCGCCGAAGAAGACATACTGACGGAATTTGACAGGATCATATGGGGTTTGTCCGCGCTTCTGGGCAAGCCTATAAAGGCTGGCTATCGGATCGTGGATCGTGGCTGCCCACACCAGCCCAAGCCTCTGGGCCCTGGTGAGATGGGCGTTTACACCTTTTTCTATCGGGGGCAGTTCCTAAAAATCGGCAAGGCGGGTCCCAGGAGCAACGCCCGTTTTTACAGTCAGCATTACAACCCCGGCAGCGCGGCGAGTACACTGGCGCAATCATTGCTGTACGACCCAGACATGGCAGACCAAAACCTCACGGAACAAAATGTTGGCGACTGGATTCGCCGAAACACCCGCCGCGTTGACATCCTGCTGGATGAAAAGCTGGGCATATTCGCGCTGGAGCTGGTCGAGGCGGCGCTGCACTACCGCTATGAACCGCGCTACGAGGGCTTTCGCAGTCAGCGGTAGCTTGCCCAAAACCCGAACATTCCATTATGTATTCCCAAAAATATTTTGGAAAAGGGCTTGACAGACGCATATTTATGCTTTATAATGACACCAACTTCACAGAAACCGGGACGAAAAGAGTAGTAAGCGTCTTTGCGGTCATCCCAGAGAGCCGCCGACAGTGAAAATGCGGCATGACGGATTCGCTGAATGGACTTTTCAGGGCCCTTCGGAACGCGCAAGTCAGTATGAAGGGACGGGAATGCGGGCCCGTTATCAATCCGCGCCGTATGATAGTACGGGCTAAGTGGATCGAAAGATCAATGTGAGTGGCACCACGGAAATGTCTGTTCCGCCTCATATCCCCAAGGGGATGTGGGGCGTTTTTTTGAATTAGGCACGATTAGTGGACGGCCCCCGAAGGGGACGTCGCGCGGGTCGGCGGCTTCCGCAGGATGATGCCGACAATCGTTCATCCACGGCAATGTGAAGAATTAAAAATGGGAGGAACCAATCATGAAGAAGATCATCTGCACCGTCATCGCGCTGGCCATGCTGCTGAGCATGACCGCGGCCTTCGCCGAGGGCGAGACCTACAAGGTGGGCATCTGCAATTATGTGGATCACGCTTCCCTGAACCAGATCGTGGACAATCTCGAAGCCCAGCTGGCCGCCATCGGCGAGGAGCAGGGCGTGACCTTTGAGATCAACTACGACAACTGCAACGCCGACGCCAGCGTGCTGAGCCAGATCGTGGCCAACTTCATCGCCGACGATGTGGACATCATGGTGGGCGTCGCCACCCCCGTGGCCATGCAGATGCAGTCCGCCACCGAGGACAACCAGATTCCCGTGGTGTTCGCGGCCGTCTCCGACCCGCTGGCCGTGGAGCTGGTGGACTCCCTGGAAGCCCCCGGCGCCAACATCACCGGTACCTCCGACTTCCTGAACACCACCGCCGTGCTGAATCTGATCTTCGCGGCCAATCCCGACGCGCAGACCATCGGCCTGCTCTACGACGTGGGCCAGGATTCCTCCGCGACCCCCATCGCCGACGCCAAGGCCTATCTGGACGAGAAGGGCGTGGCCTATAAGGACTACACCGGCACCAACACCTCCGAGGTCATCCTGGCCGCGCAGGCCGCGGCGGCCGACGGCGTGGACGCCATCTTCACCCCCACCGACAATACCGTCATGGCGGCTGAGCTGAGCATCTACGAGGTATTGGCCGAGGCGGGCATCCCGCACTACACCGGCGCGGATTCCTTCGCCCTGAACGGCGCGTTCCTGGGCTACGGCGTGGACTACGCCAACCTGGGCGTGGAGACCGCCAACATGGTGGCCGACATCCTGCTGAACGGCGCGAACCCGGCCGAGACCCCGGTCATGACCTTCGACAACGGCGCGGCCACCATCAACACCGAGACCAGCGAGGCGCTGGGCTTTGACTTCGACGCGATCAGCGAGGCCTTTGCGCCCTACTGCACCGCCATTCTGACCGTGATCACCGAGGAGAACTTCGAATAAACACAGGGCGGAAGCGGTTTCATGTCAATGGCTTGCTGACGCAAGCGGTTGAGGCGAAATAAATTGGTAGGGGCGGCAAAATCGCCGCCCCTACAGGGTTTTTCAGTACATCCAAGGATCGAGGGAGAAGATCGATATGTCCCTAACTGCCATACTGGGCCTGGGCCAGACGGCGCTGGAGCTGGCGCTGTTCAACTCGCTCACGGTGCTGGCCCTGTTTCTGAGCTATACGATGCTGAACGTCTGCGACCTGTCCACAGACGGCTGCTTTGCGCTGGGCGCGGCGGTGGGCGCGGTGGTGGCCATATCGGGCCATCCCTGGCTGTCCATCCCCGCGGCGATGGGCGCGGGCATGCTGTCCGGCTTCACGACAGCGGTGCTGCAAACCCGTATGGGCGTGAACAGCCTGCTGGCCGGCATCATCGTGAACACGGGGCTGTATTCCGTGAACATCTGGATCATGGGCGGCTCGTCGCTCCTCAATATGAACAAGACCCGCACCGTGTTCACCATGCTGAAGGAGACGCTGAAGGGCTCGCCCCTGAGCGCGCAGTACGCGCTGATCATCGGCGCGGCGGCGGTCCTGATCGTGGTGGTGTTTTTGTGCCTGTTCCTGCGCACGAAGCTGGGTCTGGCGATCCGCGCCACCGGCGACAACCCCGATATGGTGCGCTCCTCGTCCATCAACCCGGTGTTCACCACCACCGTCGGTCTGTGCATCTCCAATTCCTTCACGGCCCTCAGCGGCTGCCTGCTGGCCCAGAGCCAGAAGTCCGTTACGGTGGACATCGGCTCCGGCATGGTCACGGTGGCGCTGGCCTCGCTGCTGATTGGCGGCGTGTTCCTGGGCAGGCGGAGCATCCCACTGCGGGCGGTGGGCGCGGTGCTGGGCGCGTTCGTGTTTCGCCTGGTCTACACCATCGCGCTGCGCTTCAACCTGCCGGCCTTCATGCTCAAGCTGATCTCCTCGATCATCGTGGTGATCGCCATCTCCGGGCCGTATCTGAAGAAGCAGCTTCCGCTGTACAAGCGCCAGCTGGCGGCGAAATTCAAAGGAACGGGGGTGCGCTGATGCTGAAGCTGAACCATGTGAGCAAGACCTTCTATCCCGGTACATCGGATGCCCGCGTGGCGCTGAACGATGTGACGCTGCACGTGCGAAAGGGCGATTTCATCTCCATCATCGGCGCGAACGGCGCGGGGAAATCCACGCTGTTCAACGCCATCTGCGGCAGCTTTTTTGTGGATGCCGGCAGCGTGCTGCTGGACGGCGCGGACGTGACCATGACGCCGGAGCACCAGCGGGCGAAGTCCATCGGCCGGCTGTTTCAGGACCCCATGCGCGGCAGCGCGCCGGGCATGAGCATCGAGGAGAACCTGGTGCTGGCGGCGGGGCAGGGCGGCTGGATGAGCGCCGCGGGGAAGAAGGAAAAGCAGGCCTTCCGCGACCGGCTGGCCCTTCTGAACATGGGCCTTGAGGATCGCATGAAGCAGCCCGTGGGCCTGCTCTCCGGCGGCCAGCGCCAGGCGCTGACGCTGCTGATGGCCACGCTGAGCATGCCGAAGATACTGCTGCTGGACGAGCACACCGCGGAGCTGGACCCCGGCACGGCGGAAAAGGTGCTGGATTTGACCACGAAGATCGTGGAGGAGAACGGGCTGACCTGCCTGATGATCACCCACAACATGCAGTCCGCGCTGGATCTGGGCAACCGCACGATCATGATGGACCAGGGGCGGATCGTGTTCGACACCACCGGCGATGAGCGCGCGTCCCTCACCGTGGAGGACCTTCTGGAGAAGTTCCGCGAGGCCAGCGGCAAGAAGCTGGACAACGACAGGATGCTATTGGCTTAATATTATTCTATAGGCCTATTTTTTGATGAACAGTATCCCCAGCGTGCCCTGGCCGCAGTGGCTGGTGATGGAGCAGCCGGCGCGCACCTCCATGATCTCCTCAAAGGGCAGGTGACTGAGCACCTGGGCCCTGGTGAGCTCGAACTGCTCGCGGGTGACGCCGGTGTGGGTGATGAATATGCGCTTGGCGTTGACGGCGTCGGGGCTGCGCAGCCGGTCGTCCACGTACTGCTTCAGGCATCGTTCGTAGGTGCCGCGAAACTTCTTGCCCACGACCATCTTGCCGTCCGCCACCTCGATGCAGGGGCGCAGCTTGAGCAAATTCGCGCCCAGCATCGCCACCATGGAGCAGCGCCCGCCCTTGTACAGAAAATCCAGCCTATCGACGATGAACGAGGCGTCCACCTTGTCGATCAGGCCGTTCACGTGGTCGATTATGGCCTTTGGATCGTCGCAGCCGGCCTCGATCATGTCCACTGCCTCACACAGCAAGAGCGCGATGCCGGAGGACAGGTTGCGGCTGTCCACGCAATAGACCGGCAGGCCCTCCGCCGCCAGGACGGCGTGCTCATGGCAGGAGGAGAATTCGGCGCTGATGTTGAAATGAATGATGGCGTCGCAGTCCTTCAGCAGCTCCGTGAAGCGCTCGCGATAGGCCGCGCTGTTGACCGCCGCGGTCTTGGGCAGGTCGCCGCCCGCGTCCACGTGGCGGAAGATGTCGTCCGGGGCGATGTCCGCGCCGTCTATGTAGTCCTTGCCGCCCATGCTGACGGTCAGGGGGATGATGGTGATGTCGTGAGCCCGGATGTATTCCGGGCTCAGGTCGCAGGTGCTGTCCGCGGTGATACGGATTTTCATGGATTACCTCCAAATGGGAATTATTCCAGCGCCAGCAGACGCACGTTCTCCACTCCGTCGATGGCGCTCAGCTCGTCCGTCATGTCGTCGATGCTGCGGTTCAGCTGGCTCAGATCGATGGAGAGCATGATGCTGGCCTTGCCGTGGATGGGCAGGCTCTGGGTGATGGTGAGCACGTTGGCGTTGCAGTCGGAGACCGTGCTGAGCACCCTGGAGAGCATGCCCGCCCGGTGATTCAGCTGTAGCATCAGCGAGGCCTTGCGCCCCACGGTCAGCTGGCTGGGCTCCAGGATCTTATCCTTGTATTTATAGTAGGTGCTGCGGGAGATGCCCACGGCGTGCACCGCGTCGATCACCTGCGCGTACGCGCCGGATTCCAGCAGACGCCGCGCCTCCACCACCTTGATGAAGTAGTCCGGCAGCGCGGACTTTTCCACGATCAGATATTCGTTCAGCATGGCCGCAACCGCCTCCTTTATGAACGCCGACGGCGTCGCCTATATTATACCCGGCAGACGCGCGTCCGTCAATCCCGGACACCAAAAAAGAGAGCGGGCGCATAGGGGCTTGGGAACGCGATCACGCCGCGCGAAGAGATGAAAGCTATAATACTAATCCCTGATTAAAACAGGACATCCTGCCGGTACTATTCCGCGCTGGCAGCATTGAAGCCCCCTTGACTTGCTGCCAGCAAGCCTGCGGGCCTTCGCCTTGCCAGCACGAAATAGCCCTCGGCATTCTTATCCTCTTTTAATCAGGTTTTAGTATAAATGCTTCGCTCCGTTCAGGATGGACAGCATTGCTTCCCGTGTCATCCTGGACGGAGCGAAGGCTCTGAATGATATATCAAGCTTATGAGGCCGCGGCGTTTACCGCGCCGAATTGCCGCTCTTATACTGCCGCAGCCTGCGCCGGTAGGCGTCGCGCTCGGCCCTGCGCATTGCGCTGATGCGGCGCACGGCCAGGTAGATGGCCATCAGCGCCAGCGCGAAGGTGATGCGCTTGTGGAACTCGTTGGTCATGAAGGCCATGGGCTTGTTCACTCGGTCGATCAGGAAGAACACCACCAGCATGCCCGACAGTATGATTGCCACATGAGGCAGCAGCTTGTCCAGCAGGCGCAGCCAGTCGCCCAGCCGCGCGCGCTTGATCCACTGTATCGCTCTACGCATGCATGGCACCTCCTAAGGCTCGGCGACATACACGATGTCGCTGATCTCGCGGCCGTTCTTGTAGGGCTGGTTGGCGATCCGGCCCAGGAAGGTCATTTGGCTGGTCTTGCCGCCGTCCAGATTGAAGGCCGTGATCAGACCCAGCTTCTGGCAGAACTCGGCGCTTTCCGTGTAGGTGAGGCCCTCGGAGTAGCCCTTCTGCCTGCCGTCCACCACGATGAACATGTAGTGCCCCGGCTCCACCATGCCGATGATGGTGCGCGGATCGTGGTTGGAGGACTTGTAGCCGTTGGGATTGAGGCTGCCCCCGTTCACATAGATGGGGCCGAAGCTGAACGACTGCCAGGCGCCGTCCGCCATCACCTGCTCGGCGTTGAACTCCGAAGCCTGCCGGTAGCACTTCATGGTGCCGTCCCTGAACAGCACCAGCGTCTGCATGTCCGCGCCGAAACTGTCGCGATACAACACGCCGTCGCAGATGACGATGCCGCCGTTGTTGTGGCCGTAGTAGTCGCCGTTGACCGCGGCGACGGCGTTCGAGCGGTTGGCCATGTTCAACACGCCCTCGGTGATGGCCTTGCCGAAGGTATCCTCGGCGAAACGGCGGTGAATGCAGTCGATGGAGCGGACGTAGATGTCCTGGACATAGGCCACCTGCTCATAGCTGCCCACGCTGAATTCATAGTGGCTGAGAGTGATATTCAGATTGGCGCTCTGATAGCTGGTTTCGGTCTGGATCACCTCGCCGTCGGTAAACTTGTCGGCAAACTTTGCGCTGAAATCACCCGCGATTTGCATGGGCTCCGCTTCTGTCGAGGCGATCTGGCCCGCTTCTTCGTCGGCCGACGGTGCGGCCTCTGAATCGGAATCTCCCTCAACCGGCGCGGGCTGCGGGGTGGCGGTGGGCAGAACCGTCGCCTGTGGGATGGCGACCGCCTGCTGCTTCACAGGGATCACGTGGTCGAACAGCGCGAACACTACGAGACAGACGCCGATCAGCGCGACATCGGTCAGCATCAGCTGCCACGCGGGCAGCTGCCTGGGCGGCTGTGGGGCGGCGCTTTGCCGAGGGGCGGCACCCTGCCGGGGAGCGGCGCTTTGCCGGGGGGCGGCGCTTTGTCGGGGGGTGGCACCCTGCCGGGGGGCGGCACCCCGCCGTGGCGCGTTGGTACGCTTGCTTTGCATAGAATAATTACCTCGATGCGCGGGAAAGCGGCGCCGAGGTCGGTGGGCCTTCCCATCCATAAAAAATACCAATTTACCAAAAATATTTTATCATATGGCATGCCCGCATACAAGCCGAATTGGTTAAATTTGAGCGCGAACGGCGGCTTTCGTGCCGTCGACGCCTTCAAAAAGCGCTGACAAATACGCCGGGGCGGCATCATTTACTTTGCGCTCAGGAAAGCTGTTCAAAATCCCATGCACGGTTCCCTGTCCGTCAACCAATGCTTCGGGGAAACCTTTTTTTGCGGCGGAGCTCCCGGTACATGATTTTCACGGTTAAGCCACGCTGCGGCTTTATACTACTATTAGATTAACCCAGCAATTCTGAGGGTGTCTTTTCCGCTCTGGCTGCGTCAAGCCCCCTTAACTTGCCTCCAGCAAGCCTGCGGGGCCTTTCCTTGCCGGAGCAAAAAATCCATCCCACAGCTTTGCTGTTTCAATCTGAG
>JAFVBK010000083.1 GCA_017480045.1 Clostridia bacterium | reverse complement strand
GTCAGAGCCAGAACGGAGAGAAAACGCTTCATGGTGAAATCCTCCTCAATATCAATCCTGTGCTGCCATGATCGACGATGGACAGTCATGGCTCTGCCCGAACCAAAGTGGCGCCTTTTGGTTTCCTGATAATATTGTATCAATACACGGGGCATATGGAAACATCAAAAAACCGTCATAAATGTTGGTTTTCCGACTTTTTGAAAAGTAATATCTTCCAGTCTGGTGAATGCTGGAAAAGTGACGGGCGAACCGCGCCGCGTCCGGCACGATTCGCCCGAAAAAAACGAGTTGGTTATTCCGATTCACCGACGGGGAGGATGAACGTCACCATCGTGCCCTCCCCCGGCTGGCTGTTGATCGTCAATGTACACCCTTCTCCATAGGCCAGCATCAATCGCTCATTGACGTTCTTCAACCCATAGCCCTTTGACGCGGCCTGCACAAGGTCCTCCAGCTTCTCCGGCTCGATGCCCACGCCGTCATCCATCACGGAAAACACCGCGTTGTCGCCGCTTCGCGTCACCGACACCAGCACGCGCCCTCGCTTGTTCCGGTTGGGCAGCAGGCCGTGCAGGATGGCGTTTTCCACCAGCGGCTGGAGCAGCAGGTTGGGCATGGTCAGCGCGTTCAGGGAACCATCCACCTGAAAAGAGGCGTCGAAGGCGTCGTCGCACAGCAGCTGCTGGATGCGCGCGTAGGAGCGAACGTTGCTGATCTCCTGCTCCAGCGTCGTCTCCTGCTTTCCCTTGTTCAGCGTCGTCCGATAGAACGTAGACAACAGCTGCGCCATCTCGCTAATCTCCATCTCGTTGTCCATCAGGGCACGGCTGTTGATCATCGAAAGCGCGTTGTAGAGGAAGTGAGGGTTGATCTGCGCCTGAAGCACCTCCAGCTGTGTCTCCCGCAGCTTCACCTGGTTCTCCAGATTCTGTACCACAAGGCGTTTCAGATCGTCCACCGTGTCCTGAAAGTAGTCCGTTAGCTGCCCGATCTCGTCGCCGCACGCGCCCTGGATGTGGATATCGAGATTACCGCCCCGAACCTCCCTCATGGCGGCGTGGAGCTTGCTGACCCGGCCGGACAGGTTCCGAACAACGAGCGTTCCGATCAGCGCGACGATGAGCAAAACTGCCAGCGTGACGGGAATAATGATCATCATCATTCTTTGAATGGGGGCTTCGTAGATGTCCTTCGGCGTCTCCAGGATCACGCGCCAGCCGTTTTTTAACGGCTCGCCTTGCCGCGTGATCCAGACATTGGCGTCTCCCAACGCCATGAGTGAATCAGGCTCTGCAACCTCATAGAACACCTCATCCCCCTGCATCACCCGAATGTGATAATCGGTGTAGATGTTGTTCAGCGCGGAAAAGAAATTCTGCGGCGTCATGCGTATGCACAGCAAGTGCGGCGAATAGGCCTGTATATAATATAGATACGGCTCTGGCACCTGCTGGATGACGCAGACATATCCGTCGCTGTCGATATGCCAACCCGTAGAATAGAATTTCATGCCGAGTTCATACCAACTTTCCCCCTCAAGGTCGCTCAGGGGCCGCAACTCCTTCCCATGAAAGCGATTGTCCTGATCCACATACAGCGTGATGCTTGTGATCTCCGGGTGCTGCGTATAGATGTCCCGGAGAAAAACGTCGAAGCTGTAGTGCAGCGCACTGAACTCCTCCACCTTCGATTCAAATTCCTCCGCGGCAATGGACGAGACCTCCTTGGAATGGGCGATATAAGTCGTAAGGTTCTCGTACACTCGAATCTGCTCCGCGATTTCGTTGTCCGCCGTCTTCAGCGCAGCGTTCAGCGTGGATTCCGTCTGTTCGCGCAGCAGCCTTGTCGTCTCTGTAAAGCTGAAGACGCCAAAGATCACCAGCGGGATCAGCCCCGCCAGCAGAAAACCCGCCAACAGCTTCCTGCGAAAGGGCTGATCCGCGAAGCGTTTGAACCATCGCTTAGGCTTTTGCATTCCCGCCGCCCTCCTTCCTGTATCGTTCAGGCGATTTGCCGAAGTAGTCTCTGAAACTCTGGCAGAAGTAAGAATAATTCGGATAGCCCACCTCGCCGCAAATATCCATGACCTTGCGCTCGGTTTCCAGCAACAGCCGGCTGGCATTGTCCATCCGAACCTGCCGAATGTACTGTCCCACATTCCTTCCTGTGGCCTTCTTGAACAGGCGGTTCAGATAATCCGGGGCGAGATACACCAAATCCGCCAGCATTTCCACCGAGAGATCGTTCGCGTAATTTTGCAGCACATAACGCTGTACGATTTGAACCTCGCGCCGCAGACCCGTATCCTGCGGTGACTGCATGCTCGCCACCACCTCGTCCGCCAGCGCCTGCACCTGACCAATCATCACGCCAATGGACTGCTGGGTGTACATCTGGGAGATCATCACATCCAGCTTGGGCACGGGCTTATCCGCCGCCGCCCGCGCCGCGCAAAGCTGGGGATAGATGCTGCTGATGAGGTTGGAAAAAATGAACTTGACGTAGAATTGCGACTGCTTCGCCGGCTTGCGCAGCCGCTTGAAAAGCATTTCCAAATCCAGCGACAGCTTGACGGCGTCGGAGTTGGCCAAATCCTCCTGGATATATTTGAGGGGATCTGTGTCCTCAATTTCATTCTCCGGCAGCTGAGCGGGTTGGCGATCCTCGGCCTCGTAAAACACCGCGCTCTCCGCCGTCCAGAAGCGGCGGCTCATTCGCTTTTGGACCGTCTCATACGCTTGTTTTACCGAAGCGTATTCCTTCATCGAATCGCTGAACGCCAGATAGAACCGATGAGAAAGTCGCGGCGCTAAATATGCCGCCGCCCGCTCGCCCAGCTCTTGCGCCTCCTGATTCTTTCCACGGAGGAACAGCAGGCGCTGGTGCTCGTCGATTTCCAGCGCGTCCATCCGAAGCCCCAGCGCCTCCTGGAGACCGGTCAAGAGATCATTCATCGTGGCATTGTCGAGGATGTCCTCCAAAAACATCAGCACCAGATAGGAATAGTACCCATGCCAATCGGCCTGCGCTTCAAGTTCCGTCATCAGATCGGATTCGTCGCCGCGAATCGCCCGCTGCAAGGCGTATTGCGTCATCACGCTCTTTTGGCGAAACTGCTGGCGCTGGCGCGTCTGGCTGTCGTCCAGTTCCTCGAGGAGTTTGTCCAGCACTCGGCCAAGCTCCTCCGGGTTGATGGGCTTGACAAGATAGGTCTCCGCGCCGAGCGTCACCGCGGTACGGGCGTATTCAAAGTCCGCGTATCCGCTGAAAAAAACGGTCTTCAGCGCAGGAAAAATCTCTTTGGCGCGCTTCACCAGATCCAGCCCGCTCATTCGCGGCATCTGGATGTCCGTGATCAGTATGTCCACCGGCCATTCGCGCATCAGCTCCAGCGCGTCCAAGCCGTCGTCGATGTCCCGAACCTCAAAGGGCAGCTTCTCCTTGTCGATCAAAAAGCGGATGCACTCCCGCTCAATCCGCTCGTCATCCACAACGAGAATGTGATATAGGGTCTGATCCACGCCAATTCCCCCCGCCCTGGCTGCCTTGTCCATATTCTGAACAAGGCCGGCTTTTCCGAGATTGCTTATAATGATTATAGGCAATATGAATATGGGTTGTCAATCCCGGAAAAAAGTATTGTGATAATGACAGATTTAGCAAATGAGAGAAACCTGCTATATGCTCATACAACAGCAACTTCTCTTGGAAAAGCTCCTTACCTCTCATTTCACAGACAATTATCTTTCCTATGTATGGTATGAGATACATCTCTCTTTGTTTGTTTTCGGAGTTCCACTTGTGCTTGTCGCCTTTGCTCCTTCTCAATTCGCTTCCTCTCCGGCAGATGATCGCTGACGTAGCGCCGCGCGTCATCGTAGATTTCCCGATTGAATCGCTGACCGTAGATTTCCTTTAGCTTTTCAAGCAGGCTCTGCCAATGATCCATGAACAGGAGTTTCCGATGCTCTATCACCTGGTTCCAGCGTTCGGCGGGGACAGCGTTCTCAGCGCGCATGTAGTCGCCTGCGGCAGCGTTTGCCTGGGTGGGCAGCTTTTCCTGCTGCGCCTTGAGGCGTTCCCGGGTCCTTTCCAGCTCAGGAAGCTGCTTCTCTGCGGCAAGCGCCTCCTTGTCGTCAGCACAGCCGAGCTTGGATAGAGTGCGACCCTTTTTGCTCTTCAATTCTTCAATATCCTCCGTCAGCGTGGTGATCTGCTTCGTCAACGTGACGACCGTGACAACCTTGAGGGGACCGCAGTTGTCACGCTCGGCGACCAGCGTCTTCCGCTCC
>JAFVBK010000082.1 GCA_017480045.1 Clostridia bacterium | reverse complement strand
TCTGCTCCTTGACGCCCAGCGTCAGGCTCGGCTGAAAGGCCGCGGGCGCGGCAACGGCATAGTTGTCGGGGGCTTCCACGGCGGCCGGTTCTTCAATGGGCGGCGCCTCCGCGGGCGCTTCCGCCGTCATCGGCTCCGCCTCAGCAGGCGCGGCGGGTTCCGCCGCCGGGGGCTCCGGCTCGGCCTCCGCCGCCGATTCAGCCGCAGGCGCTTCCGGCGCGGCGATCTCAGCCGCGCCGAGATTGATCTCGCCCAGCTCTTCCACGCTTTGCGATTCGATGATCTCGTCTTCTACCTCGGCGTAGGCGGAGAGCGTCAGCAGCATGACGGCCAGCGCGAGCGCGAGCAATCTCTTGATTCTATCCATTGCGGGTACCCCTTTCGATGACAGTGCGAGGTTCTCAAAGATGTATTTATGATAACATAAAATGTTCGATAAAACCACCCATATATTTGCAAAGTTGTAATTTTTTTAAATTGTGAGCGGCGGCGGGCGGACGGCGGATAAATCGCGGTAAGTGGTGCTCGGTTCCTCGACGACGAAAATTTCCCGCGCCGGAATCAGCGGCGCGGGAAATTGGGAACGGGGCGCGCGGCGGCAATCGGGATTGCGCGCCCGCGCTCAAGGGCAGCGGCAAATGACCGTCGGTTCCGCCGGCTAGGAGGGATCGTACTTGTCGTCGTGCTCCTGATAGGTGATGGTGCCGGTGATGGGGTCGTAAATCGGGGGCTTGCAGCGGCCGCAGGGCTTGAAGCCCAGGTAGTAGGCCTCGTAGACCGTCAGGCGCTGAGAGCTGGCAAAGGCAAATTTGCACTTGTATTCATGGTAGCACTCCGCGCCGTCGGCGGCGTAGACATAGTGCACGTCGCTCTCCACGCCGGGCACGATGATGGATTCCGTCTGATCGTTGGTGTAGCCGGGCACGATGAAGTTCGGCAGGTCTGGCCCGTAGACCTCCACTTCGGGCTTGTTCGTCACCAGCTCCACGCCGCCGTTCACGGTGGCGGTGGGGTGGGGAACACGAATATCGCCACCAGCGCGACGAGCATGGCCGCGGAGATGCCGGATTTTACGGCCATAGGCCAGCGGCAGCTGCGCCGCCACATCAGCGTGAGGCCCACCGGCGGCACCAGCAGCCACAGCGCCGTTTTCACCGAGGGATGTATGCCGCGGCGCGGCCTTGAACGACTGGCGTCAGGCTTTCGTTTCGACAATTTTTTGAATATTTCAGGCGTTTTCACGGCAATCACGACCTTTTATCGACAAACTATGACAAAATTCTCTCGAAGTATGATTATTATAGTCATTTTTTTCAAATCAGTAAAGGGGTTTGGAGGAGAAATTTCGTTTTAGAAATAAATTTAACAATTTTGAAATAATATTTTGACTGTGAGCTGCATAGGCCACAGAACCGCCACGCACTGTTAATCGACAAAATCTTGACAATAAACAAGCGCGGATGCTATAATGCGCATATTATAGAAGAATTGTCGTAAATTATCTCAGAGCCGCGGAGGGCAAGGCGGCGAATGGCGAGGTGAAGAGCCATGAATGGATATGAGGTGCTGAACATTCCGGTGACGGCCACGCGGGACGAAATTCGCGCGGCTTACCGCGATTTGGCGCGCCGCTGGCATCCGGACCGCTTTATGCCCGGCCCGGAGCGGGATTGGGCCAACGAGAAGATGGCCGACATCAACGCGGCCTATCGGCTGTGCCTGAACGGCCTGCGAGATGCCCGCCTGACTGCCGCCGGCGAGGATGAGGCGCTGAAGCGGGTGCAGGCGTTGATCGACGACGGCAAGTATCAGTCCGCCCGCAAGCTGCTGATGGGCCTGGGCACCCGCTGCGCGGAGTGGAACTACCTGTTCGGCTGGGTGCTGCTGCGCCAGAGCGATACCCAGAAGGCGCTGATCTATCTGTCCGTGGCGGCGCACCAGAACCCGAACAGCGTCAAATACGCGCGGGCGCTCAAGGAGGCGCAGCGCGTCGGCAGCACAAATCGCCTGACGGCGCTGTTTGGCAGGCGGAGATAGTTTAATTGCATAGCATGGCAGGGGCGGCGTTGCGCCGCCCCCTATATTCATGAGCATTGTCGCGCGATTCCGCGCGGCGGCAATGCGCCGGGAGCGGGCGCTGCAACGGCGTTTGGAGGCATACCATGAAGCGTAAAATCACGGCGCTGGTCGTCGCGCTGGCGCTGCTGCTGAGCACGGCGCTGGCGGAGGTCTATCGCATCTCCGATGAAAACGAGATGAACTTCGGCAGGCTGGGCATCGACCTGCTCCGGGCCTACGAATCGCCCTCGCCGGACGACCGGCAGACGGTCGATTCGGTGCTGGAGGCCATCGGGGCGATGAGCGCCGCCGACCGCGCGGTGGCTGAGGCCATCGCGGAACACTGGATGCGGGTGTACGCCGACCCAGGCTATCCCATGTACATCCACGACGGCGGCGAGCGCGCCACGGCGCTGGAGGGCACGGAAATTCCCGACAGCCCCACGCACGCCTTCGTGGTGCTGGGCTTCAAGCTGAAAAACGGCGAGATGACCGACGAACTGAAGCAGCGCTGCGATGCCGCGGCCGCGGCGGCGCGGAGCTTTCCCGGCGCCATACTCGTCTGCTCCGGCGGGGCCACCGGCTCGAATAACCCCAAAAAGCACACCGAGGCGGGGCTGATGAAGGCCTATCTCACGGAGAAGTGCGGCATCGATGCCGCCCGGATCTATATCGACGAGGAAGCCCGCTCCACGGTGCAGAATGCGGAGAACACCTTCGAGATCCTGCGGGAGCGGGGTGTGGAGACCTATACCGTCGTCACCTCCGCCTATCATCAGCGCTGGGGCCAGGTGATCTACAACACCATGGGGGCATTCTACCGCCAGACCTACGGCTATGACGCCCAAATCCTCGAAAACTACAGCTGCAATATCACCACCAGCGACGAATATCCCAACGATGCCCGCTGGGCGCTGTATCAGCTGACCGTCATGCTCGACCTACCGGATTCGGTGGTGGAGGCGATGAAGAAGGCGCTGTGATAGAGTGAAGAGTTGAGAGTGGAGATAAAGGATGTCGCTGCCGCGCATTGTGAGTCGCAGGGACCGTCCCCGTGACGCATAGCTCTTTCCCGGAGGATACGAATTTGCGAAGAAGGCTTTCACTGTTTGTCAATGGATTCATCGCGGTATTCGCGCTGCTGGCCTGGATATGGATGACCTTTACCATCGACCGGCATGGCGATCTGAGCGCGCAGGACTTCGAGAGCCTGAGATATTT
>JAFVBK010000081.1 GCA_017480045.1 Clostridia bacterium | reverse complement strand
GGTTGCCGGAGAAGCTCAAGGCGTTGGAAATGCTGCCGGTGGTGGCGGTGTAGGTATCGTAAGTCACCGTGTACTCCAACTTCAGCGCGCGGAAGGCATACCAGCCCGCGCCCGCGAGAATCAGCAGCAGCGCCAGCAGCAAAATCACTTTGCGAAGCCGCCTGCGCTTTCCAGGCTTGGCGTTGTTTTTCATGGCGTTCATCGTCCTTTCATTCACTGACGGCATTTTAAGCCTCCAACCTTGATAAAACCTTAAAAAGATGAACGCTGTAAGGCGAAAAATATAGACAATATCCATGAAGGCATGCCGCGCCACCAACAAACATAGCCCCGAAATCCTCGACGACGTCTTGGATTTCGGGGCCATGTTCTATTGCCATTTTTCATTTTTCTACAGCGCAGCCTCATGCCTGTTGGTTTTCCAAGCATCCGCGCTTCATTTTTCGCGCATTTCAACCGCCCGTTCAGGCGTTGGCTTGAGAGGGGCCCGACAGGCGCGGTCATAACGGCGCCCTCCTAAAGTGCGCCTCTAAAGCGGCATCCGCTCTCAGCGCTTAATATAGGATTCGATTTCGGCGCGGTTGGCGTCCCACCATTCATTGAGCATCTCCTCCAGATACGCGCCGCCCATGTCCAAATACTCCTCCACGAATTCGTCCCATTCGCCGATATCCCGCGCGCCCACGATCATCTGCAACATCGTATCCTGCACATAGCCGTTTACAGAGGGCGCGAGCTCGGTAAAATCATTGTTGGGCGCCATGAAGGTGACGGGATCATAGTAGATGGTGGCGTTGGCTACGTTCTCCTGCATCTTCAAGAATTCCTGATACATCGTCTCGTCCTTACGCACCCGCGTTTGGCTCCAATACACGTCATAGTCGGCGGTAATGGCGCCAGTCAGGAAGATATTGGCGTTGTTGCGCTCGTCGTTGAAGGCCGGCTGGATCGGCGCGTATTCGTCTTCGCCGATCACCTCATAATGCACGTTCTCCTCGCCGATGCAAAGATAGCGGAAGGTATCGCGGGTCGCAACCTTGGCGTTCATCCATTCAACGGCCTCGGCGGCCTTGCCGCTCACCCTGGGGATCACCGCCACCATGTCCGCGCCGCGATTGACGGGCATGCCGCTCTCCCCCGCCTCATTTGCGAGGGGCGGCAGATAGGCATAGGCGGCCTCCGGGAAGTTTTCCAGCAGCGTGTCGCTCGCGGAGGGCTCGTTCCACCAGAATACGCGGCACATCAGCGCCTTGCCCTGCAGAAATTTCTCCATGCAGGCGGCGTTGTTGTTCTGCGCCCATTCGTCGTCCAGCAGTCCCGCCGTATAGAGGCCGCGCATGTATTCCACATATTCCCTCGCACCGGGGGTGGTGGGGCGACCATGAATGCCGTCCTCGGTCACGTTCCAGGTGTTGGAAATGCCAAAGGCGCCCGCGATTTCATCCACAATGGCGCCGTTGCCCGTGAAGGGCACCAGGCCCGCGGCCTTCGCGGCGGCCAGCATGTCGGTCAGCTCGTCCAGCGTTTGGGGCAGCTTCTCGACGCCGATGGATTCCAGAAGATCGGTACGCACCCGAAGGCCGGAGGTATAGTTTTCACTGGAGAGCCGATAGGGAACGCCCATAATTTGCCCGTCGACGGTGGTATTCGTCCACAGCGCGTCGTCCGTGGCCGCCAGCAGGTCCTGGCCCCGCTCGTTCAGCAGGTCGTTCAGGGGCAGATAGGCGCCCTGGCTCACGGTGGCCGCGAAGGTAGCGTAGGACATGACGATCACATCGTATGCATCCGCCTCCCTGGCCGCCAGGATGCTCATCAGCTTTGTCACTTCCTGCTCGGCGGGCAGGGTCTCGTACACGGCATGAACCCCCGTGACCTCCTCCACCGCGATTCCCGCCGGATCGGCGTTGGGATCGATTTTCTGATAGTCCATCAGCACACGCAGCTCCGTTTGACTTTCATGCGCCGCCGCGCAAGCCAGCAGTGCCGCCGCCAGCGCCACGGCCAGAATCAGGCTCAGGAGTTTTTTCATAGTGACAGCCTCCTTCTATTGGCAATACCGCCATCTCCGGCGGTCGCATCCGAAAACATGTTCATTCCTTCACCGAACCCAGCATCACGCCCTTGGCGAAGTGCTTTTGCAGAAAGGGGTAAACCAGGCATATCGGCAGGGCGGCAATGACCGTGCAGGCCGCGACGGTGCTTTGGCTCGTCACCTCGCCCACGCTGACGCCGCCGTGCAGGGCGAGAAAGACATCGCTCGCCGAGTAGATGGTTTCCTTCAACACCAGCTGCAGGGATTTCAGATGCTGGCTGGTGGTGTAGATCATCGAAGTATAGTAGTTGTTCCAGTAGTCCACGGCATAGTACAGGGCGATCACCGCCAGCACCGCCTTGGACAGGGGCAAATAGATCCGCCACAGGATCGTCCACTGACCGGCGCCGTCGATGACGGCCGCCTCCTCCAGCTCCCGCGGAACGGCCTCGAAGCTGTTCTTGAGGATCAGCATGTTGGCGACGTTGAAGATGCCCGCCAGATAGAGGATGTGGAAGGTGTTGACAAGATGAAGCTCCGTCATCACCAGGTAGGTGGGAATCAGGCCGCCGGAGAAGATCATGATGAAGATCGCCAGAATGATGAAAAAGCGGCGACCCCTGAGATACGCCTTGCTCATCGCGTAAGCAAAGCCCGCCGTGACGGCCAGACCGATCAGTGTGCCAAGCCCCGTGAACGCCATGGTGTTGAACAGGGCGCGGACAAAGTTCGGGTTCTGAAACACAAAGCGGTAGGCGTCAAAGTAGATCTCGCCAGGCCTGGGCAGGATGCCCACCGTTCCCGTCAGCACGCTGCGCTCCGGCGCGACGGATTTTGACAGCAGCATCAGCACCGGTATGAGGGTAGCGGCCACCAGCAGCGCGAAGAAGCCGTAGATTGCGACCAGCGCGGGACGGGCATGGCCCGTCCTTTGGACCTCGCTCACCTCCAAAGCCCCCTTCCAAACGCCCGCGTGGTGACGAAATTGGAGCCCAGGATCAGCACAAAGGATACCAGCGATTCGAACAGCCCGATCGCGGTGGACAGGCTGAACTTGCCGCTGCCGATGCCCTCCCGATAGACAAAGGTGCCGATCACGTCCGCCGTCTTATAGACGGAGGAGTTATACATCACCAGGATCTGGTCCGTGCCCGCTTGCAGGATGTTGCCCATGCGCAGGGTCAGCATCAGCATGATAATGGGCAAAAGCTCTGGCAGCGTGATATGAATCGCCTGTTGAATGCGATTCGCACCGTCCACGTCCGCCGCCTCATACATCTGCGGATCCACCGCGGAGAGGGCGGATAGATAGATGATGGTATTCCAGCCCACATCCTTGTACGCCTCTGTCAGCAGCAGCACAAAGCGGAAATGCTCGTTCGTATAGAAGTTCACCTTCTCAAAGCCCAGCGCCGCGATGATCTCATTCACCAGGCCGCCCTGGGTGGAAAGCAGGTTCACGAACACGCTGTGGATCACCACGAAGGAGAGAAAGTGGGGCAGATAGATCACGGTTTGGCACAGCTTCTTATAGCGCTCCCGCCGAAACTCATTCAAGAGCAGCGCCAGCAGGATCGGCAGCGGGAACAGAAAGACGAGCTTCATCAAGCCGATTTCAAACGTATTCTGTATCACTCGCATGAATCGCGCCTGGCCGAACATCTGGTTGAAGTGCTTCAGACCCACCCAGGGGCTGTCCCAGACGCCCACGAACAGATTGAAATCCTTGAAGGCGACGGCGATGCCCGGAATCGGCAGCAGGCGAAAGCAAAGAATCCACAGAAGGCCCGGAACCATCATGGCATACAGAACCCAGCTGCCCTTAGGCATCCGCTTGCCGGGAGCCCTGCCCGTTCCGCTCATACCCGCACCCTCAATCCTTCGTTCCGGTCCCGTTCATACGCCCCGCCACATTCACACATTGCCCGCCTCCGCCCGAATCTCGAATAGCCTGGGCCATGGCAGCGAAACGCGACAGGCGGGCAGCGTCTTCAGCGGCCAGCGCGCGGGCAGCTCGGCCTCGTAGAGCGCTCGCAGCGCTTCCTCCGCTCTTCCCTTATCCTTCAGGCAGTAGATGTCCTCTCCGGCTCGCTCCAGCCGCGCCGTCAGCACGCCGCGCAAACGCCCCTGATACAGCCAATCGTCCAGCAGCCGTTCCGCCAGAAAGCGGCGGTTCGGCGCGCCGCGCAGATGATCCGTCGCCAGCTGGGCCAGCAGCGTACCCATGGCGTTGGACGCCGTGTTCCAGGCGCTGTAGCCCCAGAGCCGGTCCGGCTCCGCCAGCATGCCCATCAGCTGAAAGACGCCGCCGTTGGCCCGCATCACATCCAGCAGATACACCCGCCTTCCGGCGGCAATCTGCGCGTCTACCGCCTGGGCAATGGCGCGTAGATGCCCCTCGGAGACTGGCACGTCGCTCTCGGCCTGCTCGCCCGCCTCTGGGCAGCACACCATGACGACGGTCTCAGCGTCCTCCGCCATTTGAATGCCAAGCTCCGCGCAGGCGCTCTCCAGGTTTTCTCGGAAGGGACGGTCCTCATAGGGGGCGACAAAATCCGCCCGTCCCAACCAGCGGAACGTCACCGGCAGCGCCGGCCTCCCCCGCCGCAGCGCCTGGGCCGCGCCCAGCGCGCCCGCCTCGTCCGCCCCGTTCCTGAGAAAGACGTTTCGGACGTTCGCCACCCGCATTTTAGCGAGAATGGTCTCCTGATCCCAGCGCGGCAGGCCCTCGGTCTGAGTATCCTCCTGCAGCACGCTCAGGGAAGCCGTCAGCCCCTCAGCGGCCAGCTCGACAGCCGCCAGGTTGACGGCCAGATTGCGCTTGCGCACGGCCCGCGTCCGCGCCAGCAATTCGGGCGGAATGCGACCCGCCGCCTCCCGGACGGCCGCCGCATCCTCCGGCAGTCCCAGCCGGGCAAAGCGGGCGGTGTGAACGGAATACGCCGTCATGGCCCGATAGACGGCGACATCCTCCTCGCGCAGGGTGGACAGCGAGGAGCGCAGTATGATGGTGCTGAGGTAAGCCGGCTTGTCCGGATACGCGCGCAGCAGCGCGCCCAGCGCCCGAACCCGGTTCAAGGCCTCCGCCTCGTCCACTTCGTACTCCCGCGACGCCAGCAGACCGCCGAAGCACCAGTGCTCCAGATTGATCACCGCCGCGTCCGCCTGAGGCAGCTCCCGCTCCAGAAAGGCCCTGCTGTCCGCAAAGGCCGCGGGCCTTCGAAAGTCATCCATCTCCGCCGGCGCGGGAAGCACGCACGCGCCTCCGCCCCATTGGGTCAGGGACTCAACGAACTGCGTGTTGCACGGTCTGGAATCAATGGGCAGGCAGACAATACGCATCCTTACACCTCATCTATAGTCCCGCGAAGGGCCCGAAGCCGTCATGGCGTGAAACGGGCCTCCACCTCGAAGGTGCGCTCCCAGGGGAGGGACACCCGATACGTCTTCGGCAGGATATCCAGCACGTTGGAAAAGCGTCGGGTCCAGCCGCCCTGTCGGGCGAAGAGCTGCCGGAAGAATTCCTGAAGCAGCAGATCCGCCTTTTTTTTATCCGTCAGGTGATACGGATCCTGCCCCTCCGCCTTCAGCGTCAGGGTCAGCTGGGAACGAATGCAGTTTTCATACAGCAGATCATCCAAAAACCGCTCGTTTCGGAAGTTGACGTTCCGCCTGTCGGCGATCGCGTCGGAGCAGATCTGTCCGACCAGCGTGCCCAGGGCGTTGGTCGCCGTGTTCCAGGCGCTATAGCCGGCCAGCCTTTCCGGATGCTCGATCCGCTTGATGAAATCCGGCCAACCTCCGTTGCAGCAGAACAGATCCAGCAGGTAGACGGTTCGGCCCTCAGACAGCAGCTCGTTGATCCTCAGCGCCGCCCTCTCCTCGTCCTGCGGATAGGCGGGCATCGTCGTCACCATGGTCGTATCGATCTGCGCGCCAGCCGTATTGGCCGCGATGGCAAGCGTCACGGGCGCGTCCGGCGCCTCCTCGATTCCAATGTAGCGGAAGACGCTCTCCACATTTTCGACAAAGGGCCGATCCTCGTACCGGGCGATGAACTGCCCGTCCTCTCTTCCGACCCATTCCACGGCAACGGGCAGTGTCTGCTTCATGAGGCATTTCATCACCAGCAGAGGGCCCTCGTCGGTGCCGTTCTGGATCATGATGTGGGGTGCGCCTCCGATCTGCTCCTGGAGAATACGCTGCTCCGTGCGATGGAAGCCGTATTCCTCGGAATCCTCCATCAGGAGCAGCAGGGAGTTAAACACGCCCTTTCGCGCCAGCTCCACGCCCTTGGAATTGATCCGGTGATTTCGCTGTCGAACCTCGTGATACTTTAATATCGTATCCATGGGAATCCGCCGCGCGGCCCTTTCCGCCCGCGCCATGTCCTCCAGCGACCCCGTCACCACCGACTTATCGCTCCAATAGGAATACTCCATCATCGCGTGGTAGACGTGCATATCCGCCAGACTCAGGGCGGAGACGGAGGTCCTCATGATGGTGTTCACGGCGTGCACCGGTTTATCCGGATACTGAGCGCGAAGCTGCTCAAACCAGGCCAGCCGGTCCAGCGCCTCCTGCTCCGTCATATCCAGCTCGCGGGAGGCCAGAAGCGAACCGAAGCAGAGCTGATCCAGCGATATGGCCCAGACATCCGCTTCCGCGGCATGGGCGGTCAGGAATTCCTGAATGCCGTGCCAATCTGAGGGCCTGGTGAAATGATCCAGAACCTCCATCTGGGGAAGAATGCATTCAACCCCACACCATTCCAGCAGCTGCTTCGGAAACAGCCAGCTGCATGGTCTGGAATCCACAGGCAGGAATAAAACTTTCATATATCGTCAAACGCTCCTCCGTCATGTACAGCTTTGTCATCGGCTTTTTCAGCAGGTTCAATACACACGCTGGCTCAGCCGTTTCTCAAACTCCGCGATGGGCAGGGGGCGATCAAAATAGAATCCCTGCGCGATATGGCAGCTGTTTTGCTTCAGCACGGCAATCTGTTCCTTCGTTTCAACGCCCTCCGCCACGCATTCCAATCCCAGCTCATGGGCCATCGCCAGCACGTGCTTGAACACCACGCTGTTGCGATTGGCTTTGTCTTCGCTGTTCGCGGGGAGGAAGTTCTTGTCCACCTTCAGCACATTCCAGGGAATTTCGCGGATCAGATTGAGGGATGAATAGCCGATGCCGAAATCATCCACCGAGGTGTAGATGCCCGCGTTCTGCAGGCCGTTCACGACCCGCTTCAAATCGCGGAATTCCACATCCGTGGTGGTCTCCGTCAGTTCGATTTCTATGTATTCATGGGGAACGTTGTATTGATCCACGATGCTGATAATGTGTTCGAGCAGACTGTCGTCCAGCAGGTGTCTGCGGGACAGGTTCACGGAAATGCGAACCACCTGCTTGCCCGCGTCCAGCCAGCGGCGGATATCCATGCACACATGCTCCAGCATGTAGAAATCCAGCCTGCAAATATCCAGATTCTGCTCCAGAATCGGGATAAAATCCATGGGCGGGATGATCCGGCCGTCGTGCAGCCAGCGGCAGAGCGCCTCCGCGCCGGCAAGGATATTCCCGTACACGTCGATCTTCGGCTGATAATACACCACAAATTCCTCTCGCACCAGCGCCAGCGGGAAGAGCTGCTGAATGCGCATGATGCGCTCTCGCTCCACCAATATGTTATCGTTGCAGTAGACGATATCCTCCATCCCGCTTCTTCGGGCGTCCTGGTAGGCGGAGGTGATTTTGTCCATGATATCCCAGGAGTCCGAATAGTCCATATTTTCCGGAATCATCAGAATGCCCGCCGCGGCGGAAACCACCATCCGCTCCCGGGTGTTATTGTCGTAGAGCACCGGTACGCCGCTGAGGATATGAATGACCTCTTTGATCTGCTCCCCGTCGCATAGGAGCACAAAATCGTCCGACCCAAGCCTGCATACCAGGCCATTGGGCGCGATCGCCTCCTCCAGCTTCGTGCAATAGTTCCGCATCAACAGGTTTCCGGCCGAACGGCCGATCTGTTGATTGATCAGAGAAAACCGCTTGAGGTTGAAGCGAACCGCGGCCATGCCGCCCAGCTGCCCCGCGTGTCCCAGCCGCTCCAGGCGATTGGTAAAATACCGCATGTTGTGGTATCCATCGTCATCGATGAGGGTCAGCATCTCCACCATGGCATTCGTCTGGCGCTTCATCACAAAGGAAAGCATCATTCCGGCAATCAGCCGAACCCGGTCGACCTCCTCCTCCGTCCAGGGGGCGGCGTCCTCCCGCTGATAGACCCAGCAGATGCCGATCATCATGGTGGGCGTCTCCGTCCGCTCCTGCTGACGGAGCACGCAGGGAGCGCCGCCATCATAGCAAACGAAGGTCTTTCCCCGGTTCAGCTTCTCATGGGTTGGACTCTGATAAAAGCTGATTTCCGCCTTCTCTACTCGCAAAAGAACGCACAGCTGGCCCAGCAGTGCGTCGATCTCCTTCAAATCTGGTTCAGGCGCATGATTGAGCGCACGGATCAGTTCTTCAAGCAGAGCGTAGTATGTAGTCATCTTTTCAAGCCTTCCTTTTCTGGGCGCCGGCACGCCTTCGTACCAGGATTCCCTGAGTATGTTTCCAAATCACAGCAGATACCGTTTCGAACAGCTTTAGCCGCATTTCGAGGCGATTTTCACGGGGCCTTGCCACAATCCAAAGAACTGTGACAAGGCAGTCCGCCTTCGGCAATCCGACAAATCCGAGAAGCTTGCCGTCTGCGGGTTTACCTGGCGGTAAATCAAGGAAAATCAAGGAAAATCGACGTTGAAATGCAGCCAACGATACTGAAATGCGCTTCCGGCATTTTGGAAGCACATTCCAGCTCAGACTATCTGATCTCTGCCAACAATTATGCACCTTCTTACTTAATTTGTCAATCTGTTTTTAAGGTGAGTTTGCAAATCTCTCGATGTTCAGGATGTCCGCGAAGCCGATGACGTCGAACGCCTCGTTCACGAGTTAGGAGTCAAAAAACTCCTGACCGTCTTCCAGCTTCAGCTTCTCCGTTTTGGGATATTCAAACATGCTGTCCCTGTTTGCGCTTGTCAGATACTCCACATATCTTCGCGCCTCCCACTTTGCCATGGGAAGATCATGCATCAGGTAGTTGCCGCAGTTTTCCGGCGTTGCGCCGGACACTTCACCCTCATATTCGCTCATATGCCGGAAAGCCTCAAGGATAATCGGATACATCTCAGAGGCGGCGGGACGACCCTTTACGATGATGTAGAAGCCCGTGAGACAGCCCATTGGACCCCAGTAGATGAGTTTATCCTTCCATTCAGAATGATTCCTGAGATAAGTGGCGACGACGTGCTCGATGGTGTGCATGGCGGCAGGGCCAATCGCCGGTTCCGCGTTCGGCGTCTTCATTCGGACGTCGAAGGTGGTGACGGCCTCATCGCCGAGGATGTCCAACCGGCTCTCAAAGATGCCGGGGACGATTCTGGTGTGATCGACCGAGAAGCTGGGGATCAAATCCATGGTACATTCCTCCTCGTATTTAAAATTCAAGCTGAAACCAAACATAAGCGAATTGAATTATACGCTCTGCCCAAACTGAATGGAGAGTAACGGAAGGCCGCAAGCCTATGGGGTAAACCGCCGCGCCGTTGCGGCGCTGCGTCGACCTTCGTGAAGCAAGGGCAGAGCGGAAGGCGCCCGCAGACGCGCGCATCCCAATTTGAACTTTGTGTCACCGGCGTCAAACATCACCGATAGGTAATGTCGATGTGGCGGTGCGGCGTAAAGACCTTCGAGGTCGTAAACAACGAATGATCCGGCTCCCCGAACCGCGCCACGTTGTTCACGTTCGCCGCCTCCCCGGCTTCACGGTAGCGATGATGCTTTGATAACACGCCCATTTTCTTCCTCCGTAACTCCGCTCGCGGCGGTATTTCGCTTTGGCCTCCGCTGAATGGCTTCGCAATAGCTCGCGATTGGCGCGGCGATGGTTAGAACGAGCGCGAGCAGCAGGCAAAATATAAACCGGAGATGGTTATACCCCCTCCGTGTATTTTTGCGTCCAAGGAACGTCCGCCAGAACTCCGGCGCCGCGTGCCGCCTTCTTCATATCGGCGATCAGGGAAAGCGCAACGGGTTGTCCCGCCATCAAACGCCTTCATTGCCGAAATGATGTCGCCATACGCAGTCTCATACTCCATGCCCATTACTCTCTGTCACGTTGTCTGCGCCGATTATAGCATACACATCCGGGCAAATCAAGCATGCGCGCCCATTCGAAAGCTACGTAATCTGTAGGACTACAATACATATCGGAGGACAGAAGGCCAAAACAAAGCGAAGAATGAATCCTCATCCGGTATAGCTGGAATTGCGAAAAGCAACAGCCGGAAAGAGAGGTCATTCTTCACGGATAGAGCAGCATGGGACATGCGTTGCGTCAAAATCGTCTGTCCCCGCCGATACATGATGTCATACGTGGCAAACCCTGGCTTGTCTAAAAGCTTACGCTACTTCAAAGCGGCAAGGCATTATCCATTTTTGCCGAATATATAATACAGCATCAGCAGCGCTCCGACGATCATGGCGATGCCGAACCAGGTCATTCCCCAGAGCACCGGCGCGCCGACTGTATTCAGCGCGGCGGCCAACAGCATCGCGGCGCACAGGATCGCGGCGCACAGTCTGGTGACCGCCTTGTGTATGAGGCCGCCCGCGTCGCCTGAAATGTGATGCTCCACCCCGATGCTGGCGTCGCCCTTCAGCGCCGTGCGCAGCGCGTCGGCCAGCAGCGCGGGTATATCCAGGGCTTTGGTCGCGCTCTCGTAAGCTGCGCGAGCATCGCGGGTCAGCGCGCTTCGCCAATCGAAGTCCTTTATGAACTTGCGGCTGATCCGGGCCGTCGCCACCTGCGCCACGTTGATGTCCGGCGCGATGTCCACAACCACGCCTTCGATGGTCGTCAAACCGCGCACCAGCATCGACAGGCCGCCGGGCATGCCGATGCGGTTTTGTTTCATGACCTCCATCATATCCGACATGACGACGGATAGATCCATGCTGCCCAGGTCGAGGGCGACATACTTGTTGAGCATCGTTTCGCAGTCCCTGAACAGCCTGCGGCGATCCACTTGACCCTTCATCGCGCCGAGCTGGAGCACGGCGTTCATGCACGCCTCCGCGTCGTTTCGCGCCACGCCCTCCACCGCGCGGCTGATGATCTGCCGGTCCCGCTCGCTGAGCTCGCCCATCATGCCCATGTCCAGGAACATGATCTTTCCGTCCCGCACGCGCAGATTACCGGGATGCGGGTCGGCGTGGAAGAAGCCATCCTCGGTGATCTGCCGGACGTAGTTATCCGCCAGCTTCGCGCCAATCTCCGTGAGGTCATACCCCGCCGCAGTCAACGCTTCCTTGTCGTCGATGGGAATGCCACCGATGGCCTCCATCACCAGCACCGTCGCCGTGGTGTACTGCCGGTACAGCTTCGGCGCGTCGACAAACGCCACATCCGCGTTCAGCGCGCGGAAGCGCTCCAGGTTTTGCGCCTCGGTGAGAAAGTTCATCTCCTGCTGGGCCACCACCCACATCTCATCCAGCACGCGGTTGAAATCCACCAGCCCCTTGGCGGGCGTGTATTTGAGCAGCTCCGCGGCCTTCTTCATCAAGGCGATGTCCCGGTTCATCACGTCGTGGATGCCCTCGCGCTGGACCTTCACCACGACCTTCTCCCCGGTTTTCAGCGTCGCCGCGTGAACCTGGGCGATGGAGGCGCTGCCCAGCGCCTGATCGTCAAAGCGGTCAAACACCTCGTCCAGCTTCTGCCCGTAGGCCCTTTCAACGATTCGGACGACCTGTTCATAGGGCATCGGCTGAACGTCTGTGCGCAGGCGCGTCAGCGCGTCACAGTATTCCTTCGGCAGGAAATCCGAACGCATAGACAGGATTTGGCCCAGCTTGATAAAAGTTGGGCCAAGTTCCTCGATGATCGCGCACAGCTTTTCAGGCGATATGCCCTTGGTGATCTCATTGCGCCGCAGCACCTCGACGATCTCGCTCAGGCGCTCCCGGTTTTCCAATCGCTCGCTATGCCTGTTCGACATGCTATGCTCCTTCACATTCGTCCACCTGCCGGCTCGCGTTCTCCACGGCGGCGATGGCGTCCTTCAGGACTTGCAGCTGGTCAGGGGACATACTGCACAGCCGCTCCAGCCAGGCGTCCGCGTCCGCCTGCCGGGCGGCGCTCGCTTCGCTCTCTTCATCGTCGTATCGCAGGCACTTATTCCGAATGCCGCTGCGATCGACGACCTCCTCGCCCTTTTCAATCAGATCGCGCAGCAGGGTGTCGGACTGTTCGCGGGTAACTGCCGCCGCGCCGATGCTGGCGAGCAGCAGCTTTTTCATCCTTCTTTCAATGCGCTC
>JAFVBK010000080.1 GCA_017480045.1 Clostridia bacterium | reverse complement strand
CGCCTCTAACAACGCTGATCAAAGTTGGCGGCAGGCGGCAGGTGCCCTGCCTGTTCATCGACGGCGAGCACGAAATAGATTGACAGATGCGCAATGGAAAAGATGGGAGGCGGCGCGTGGAACAGATCATCATTCACGTGGATATGGACGCCTTCTATGCCTCTGTGGAGATTCGGGACGACCCTTCGTTGAGAGGGAAACCGCTGATCATCGGTTCCCTGCCACACGAGCGAGGGGTTGTCGCCACGTGCAGCTACGAGGCGCGGAAATACGGCGTCCATTCCGGCATGAATATAAAGGAAGCCTACCGCCTGTGCCCGGCGGGGGTATACAAGCATCCTGATTTTGACAAGTACAGGGACGTATCCAACCGGCTCCACGATATATGGAACGCCTACGCCTCGGCATCGGAATACATCGCGCTGGACGAAGCGTACCTCGATGTTACGGCGCGCGCAGGCAGCTGGGAGAACGCGCGCGGGATCGCCCATGAGATCAAGCGCCGGACGCTGGATGAGCTCGGCCTGACCTGTTCGGTTGGAGTGGCCTATTCCAAGACCGCCGCAAAGACGGCCAGTGAGGAAAAGAAGCCGGACGGCTACTATGAAATCCCGACAGCGGAGGCGTTTGTCAGCCTCATCATCGACCGGAATGCGCGGGTGTTGTATACGGTCGGCGCGAAAACGGCGGAAAAGCTGGAACGGGCGGGCATCCGAACCGTTCGGGACATTCAGGAGAGGCAAGCGGAAGTGACTCGGCTGCTGGGCAAGCAGGGCCAGTGGATCGTGCGGCAGGCCTTCGGACAGGACGAGCGCAAGGTGACGGTCTACAAGCCGGAGGACGCGAAATCCATCAGCCGGGAGCTGACCTTTCAGGCGGATGTGGACGATTTCGCGTTTCTCAGGGATGTGCTGCTGCTCCTCGCCCTCAGCGTGGAGCGCCGGGCGGCCGGCGTTGGTCTCTATGGCGAGGGCGTGTCCTTGAAGCTCACCTATGCGGACATGAAGGGCATCACCCGCTCCAGACTGGTTCTCACCACGCGCTCCGCCGCCGTGATTTATAGGGAGGCTGTCGGGCTTTTGGAGCAGGTGCCGGAAAAACCGGTGCGGTTGATCGGAACCGGTCTCTATCACCTGACGGGGGGAGAGGAAAGGCAGCTTCGCTTCGATGATTTTATCCGCGACAGCGCTGCGGAGGAAAAGGCCAGCCTCGCCGCGGCGCTGGAGCGCCTGCATTGGCGGTACGGCCTTGATTTTGCCGGAAATCTGGATAAGATCTATCGCGGCGAGACGCTCTATAGAACGGTGGAATATATGCGAAGGCATAAATGAAACGATCCCCTTTCGAGGGGACCACATGAAAACTGGGGCGCTCTGGATGAGAAAATGGAGATATATTTTTGCTTGCGCGTTCACGAAAGCGTTCTCAATTGAAATTGCGCAATACATTATGTTGCATGTTTGAAAATGACGTTGACGATGGGGAAAAAGGAAGGTATAATATAAATGTATAATCAGACGTGGTATGTGCTGAAATAGCTTGAGGCGTACAATAAACTCAGACGGGCGATTTGAGCTTTCAGAACAGGGGAGGGCGGCACCGACTGGATTGGCGGGCTGTTGGAACCTGAGAGATAGAGAGGCGCAATGCGGGGCGTGCGGTCGAATGCCGGTCCGGCGGGCGAAGCTATGCCGAAATGCGCGCGGCAGAGCCGCGTCGCGTCCAGGCGGGGGGCGTGAATCTACCGGCGAACGCCCGACGGCGCGATGGAGTTATAAAATATGTGACAATGCACAAAGGTGATTGAATGTACAAGCGATCAGAGCAGGGCTGGTTGAAGCACCTGGATTTCATCATGTGGGATGTGCTGTGCGCGCAACTGGCTTTTATCATCGCCTATGGCTTGCGATTTGGATTTCAGCGCTGGGTGTATGAAGAGGAGATTTACCGCAACCTGGCGATATGGATGGCGCTGTTTGGCGTAGTGCTGGCGGTGATGTTCAACACGATGCACGACGTACTGAAGCGGCGCTGGACGACGGAGCTGAGGCAGACGCTGACGCAAAGCCTGCTGGTGTTCGGCGTGGTTGTGATATACCTGTTTTCCATCAAGGATTCGGAAAAGTATTCGCGCCTGGTGCTGTGGATGACGCTGACCATCTACGCGGCTCTCGCGTACCTGGTGCGAATGGCGTGGAAATGGTTTTTAAAGCGACAGCTGCGAAGCGAGCAGAAGCGGGCGATGCTGCTGATTGCCGACGAGCGCTCAGTCAAGGATACGATCCGCCAATTTGAGGCGCATCCGCTGGAAAACATCGCCCTATGCGGTCTCGTGCTGGTGAATAGAGACGGGACGGGGGAGCGGATCGACGGGATTCCCGTAGTGGCAAGCCTTGACGACGCCGCGCGGTACATCTGCCGCGAATGGATTGACGAGGTTTACATCGGCGTGCCGGACGCGAACCTGACGCCGTACGACCTGATCGACAAGTGCCGCCAGATGGGCGTCACGCTGCACCTTCAGATGGTGCAGCTTGGCTCCGGCAAACAGACGGTGGAAAAGATTGCCGGGATGCCGGTGATCACCAATAGCATCAACATCGCCAGCCCCATACAGCTGATCGTCAAGCGGCTTGTGGATATCCTCGGCGGACTGGCGCTGAGCCTGGCGACGGGAATCGCGATCATATGCATCGGCCCGGTCATCAAGCGCAAGTCGCCTGGCCCGATCCTGTATAAGCAGGAGCGCATCGGCCAAAATGGCAAGAAATTCAAGATGTACAAAATACGCTCGATGCACATGGACGCCGACGCACGCAAGCAGGAGCTGATGAGTCAGAACAGGGTGTCGGGAGACATGATGTTCAAGCTGGATTTTGATCCGCGCATTATCGGGAACGAGGTGCTTCCGAACGGCGCGCGAAAAACCGGCATCGGGGAGTTCATTCGCAGGACGAGTATTGACGAGCTGCCGCAGGGCTTTAATGTTTTGGTTGGCCAGATGAGCCTTGTCGGCACCCGCCCGCCGACGGTGGACGAGTGGGAGCGATACGAGCTGCACCATCGGGCGCGACTTGCGACAAAGCCGGGCATCACCGGCATGTGGCAGGTCAGTGGCCGCAGCGAAATCACCGATTTTGAAGAAATCACGCGGTTGGACATGGAATACATCGAGAATTGGAGCATCGGCCTGGATATTCGAATACTGCTGAAGACGGTGGGCGCGGTGCTTGGCAGCAAGGGCGCGATGTGAGGCGCGCCTTCAACTTCACCGGCGCGCGTTTTCGCCGCCTGGGGCGGCGTAGCCGCGCAGGGCTCATTTCAGACGCACACGCTATACCCAAAGCTATGATGGAGGAATATATATGCGGATCAACAGAGACTACGAGCAAGAAATCGACCTTCGGGATTTGTTTTTTGACATACTGTACCACTGGCGCAGCATCCTCGTGGCGGCGTTGATCGGCGCGATTCTGCTGGGCGCTTATCAGTATATGTCGATCACGAACATCCACAAAGAGGGCAAGCAGACCAAGGAAGAGAAGCAGTACGAGATCGATATGCAGAACTATAGCGATTCGATCGAGAGCGCGAAATCGAACATCAAGACGTACACAAAGCTGATCAAGGAGAAAAGCGACTATCTCAAGGAATCGGTGTACATGTCGCTGGATTCCCAGAATGAGTGGCTGGCCTCCAAGCGCTATTACATCAAAGTGGATCAGTCCGTGTTGGACGCGCTGCCGGACAGCGTGCAGGAGGACCCGGCCGACTACGTGGCCGCGGTATACATTTCTACGCTGAAGAGCGGCCTTGATTCTGAGGAGATGGAAGCGCTGCTGGGAACCGGCAAGAAGGAATATATCGACGAGCTGGTCGGCATATGGGCGGATAACGCGGCCAATACAATCTCGGTCCAGGTCATCGGAGAGGACAGGGATTTGGTTGTGGAGCAGCTGGATTACTTTATCGATCGCCTGATGAACGTTGCCGGGCCGATGGCTCAGGAGGTCGGCGCGCATACGCTGGTGCTGATGAACGAGGATATCCTATCCAGAACGGACGGCAATCTGTCTGCGCAGCAGGATGAAATCAACCAGCAGATCATCGAATGGCAGGAGGCTCTGAAGGAGCAGCGCGAAACGCTGAATACCCTGGAGGATGAGTCTGAGCCTGCCCCTCCGGGCATGCATATCAAGAGATTCGCGGTCATTGGCTTTATTTTCGGCGCGTTCCTGTTTGCGGCCATTCACGCGATCAGATACATCACCTCTGATAAGCTGCGCTACGGAGGCGAGCTGGCGGAGCGCTATTCCATACCGCTGTACGGAGAGCTGACAAAGTCCAGGGCGCGCCGCCGCGGCAAAGGCGTGGACAAGCTGATTGAAAAATGGGAGTTCAAGCATGCGATTACCGATTCAGAAATCCTCTATGGCGGCATTGCCGCTTTAATGAAGGAGCGATGCGCGTCCAAGCGCGTTCTGCTGACGGGCACCGTTTCGGAGCAGGCGCTGGTAAAGCTGCGCGACGAGCTGGGCCGGCGCTTGGGTGACGCCTGCGCGGTCAATGCGCGGGGCGATTTGCTCCGCAATGCCGACGCCATCTCCGAGGCGAAGCAGGCGGACGCGGTGATTCTGGTTGAGGAAAAGTACGCTTCCAGGACGGCGGACATCGAGCGCGCCGCGGAGCTGCTGGAGATCAGCGAAGCCAATGTGAACGGCTACATCGTCGTCTGACGCTGTCAGCGCGAAAAGTACCGGCAGGATGTCCGGTTTTAATCAGGGATCGGTATTATACAGGCCTGCGCGTGGGAAGCGCGGGCAACAGGATTAAAGGAGCCGCGGGGAAGCATCGCCCGCGTTTGACGAGTTGGCAAAGACAAGGATATTGGAGACAAGAGCGATAAGGGCGCTCAGACGGGTGCTGGAGGCGCTGTTTCTGGCGCTGACGGTGATCTACCTGTTGTACCTCGCAGCCGGAACGACGACGTTTTATCTGCCCTTTCCCGCGTGGTTTGACCGGGCGCTGCTGCGCTCAATGGCGTGCGTCGCCGCGCTGCGCTGGCTGCTGACCGGCCCGCGCCGCTGGGAACCCTGGCTGAGCGCGGCGATGGCGGCGGTCTACTACATGGTGTTTCGCGCGACCGGTTACCGCTTTTTGGTTTATCTTGGGGTGCTGACGGTTGGGCTTGCGGGCATCGATTATCGGCGGATACTGAGGGATTATTTGCTGGCGATCGGGGCTTTTTCCTGCGCGACGGTTGTCGCGGCGCTGACGGGCGCGATCACGAATTTCGTCTACACAACGTCGGGCGGAGCGCTCAGGAGCTCATGGGGCTTCTGCTATCCCACGGATTTCGCGTCGATAGTGCTGTACGCGCTGCTCGCGCTCTGGGTCGTGTGGCGAAAACTGCCGGACTGGGCGATGCTGGCGCCCTGCCTGGCCTTCATCCTGCTGGCGAAGTATATCGCGCGCAGCGATACGAGCTATATTTGCGGCCTGCTGTTTGCAGGCCTGATTTTCTATCATGCCCTTGAACGGCGCGTTATCGCCAGGCGCGCAGGATTGAGATGGATCAGCAGGGGAAGCGATATTCTGCTGATAATCGCGTTTCCGCTGTGCGCTTCGGTGATGTTTCTGCTGATGGCGGCCTATCGCAGGGGCATGGGCGTAGGCGTCAGGCTGGATGGGCTCATGTCGAGCCGTCTGAGCTTGGCCGTGGATGCCTGGCGCTTGCATGGCCTGCGGGCGTTCGGCACGCCCTTTGAACAGAACGGCAGCGGCTTTTCAACCTTTGCAAACGCCAATTACAACTTCATTGACAGCTCGTATCCGCTGATTTTGCTGCGATACGGCTGGGCGCTGCTGCTCGCGCTGGGTGCGCTGTGGGGGTGGACGGTTTATCGCGCCATCAAATGCGGGGACCGGCGGTTGGCGTTGGTCATGGGCCTCATTGCGGTTCATTCCTTCTCGGAGCATCACTTTATCGAGGCGAATTACAACCTGTTGCTGGTGATGCCCTTCGCGGCATATGCGGCGCACCCGGTCAAAGCGGAAGCGGGGAGCCGGACCCGGCGAAACCGGGCGCTTTATGCGCTGGCGGTGACGTTGGCCATCGGCGCGGCGCTGTATCTTTCGCTGCCTCGACTGCTGTCGTGGCTGAAGACCGTGCTTCAGAGCATGGGCCTATGCGGCGGCGGCGCGAACGGATGGCGCGTGCTATGGATGCTCACCGGCGGCCTCGCACTCTTTGCCGCGGCCTGCTGGTCGCTTTACAGGATCGTTGG
>JAFVBK010000079.1 GCA_017480045.1 Clostridia bacterium | reverse complement strand
GAACCATCTGGGCGGGCGCTCCAACAGCGGAGAGGGCGGCGAGCTCCGGGAGCGGTTCGGGACGGAGCTGAACTCGGCCATCAAGCAGGTGGCCTCCGGGCGCTTCGGCGTCACGCGGGAGTATCTGCTCTCGGCAAAGGAACACCAAAACAAGATGTCCCAGGGAGAGAAACCCGGCTAGGGCGGGCCCCTGCCCGGCGCGAAGGTGACGGAGAGCGTGGCCAAGACCCGCTGCTCCACCCCCGGCATCTCCCTGATCTCCCCGCCGCCACATCACGACATCTATTCCATCGAGGATCTAGCGGAGCTGATCTACGATCTCCAATGTGCCAATGAGGACGCAAAGGTCACTGTGAAGCTGGTGTCCTCCACCGGTGTGGGCACCATCGCCAGCGGCGTGGCCAAGGCCGGGGCGGGCGGCATATTGATCTCAGGCGGCGAGGGCGGCACCGGCGCCGCGCCCATGTCCAGCGTGCATCACGCGGGGCTGCCCTGGGAGATCGGACTGGCCGAGACCCACCAGGTGCTCTGCCGCAACGGCCTTCGCCAGGCCGTGACGCTGGAAACCGACGGCAAGCTGATGACCGGGCGCGATGTGGCCGTGGCGCTCTTGCTGGGCGCGGAGGAATTTGGCTTTGCCACAGCGCCGCTGATCACCATGGGCTGCCGCATGATGCGCGTCTGCCACCTGGGCACCTGTCCCTTCGGCGTCGCTACCCAGAACCCGGAGCTGCGCAAGCGGTTCATCGGCAAACCAGAGTATGTGGAGCGCTTCATGCGGTTCATCGCGAGCCAGCTTCGGGAGATCATGGCGAAGCTGGGCGCGCGGACCGTGAACGAGCTGGTGGGAAGAAGCGACCTTCTCAAGATGAAGGACGGCTCGCCCATGAACCTTTCGGCCCTCATCGGTTTCGCTCGGAACATCCACTTCCAGCCGGAGGCCAGGCACGATTTCGCCCTGGGCGAGCGCACCGACGCGCGGCTCATTCAGGACCACGTCCACCTCACCACCACGGACCGGGCCTTCGGCACGCTCCTCAAGGGCGAACGCCATATCCAGGCCCAGGGCTGCGGCGGGCAATCCTTCGGCGCGTTCCTGCCGAAGGGCCAGTCGCTGACGCTCTACGGCGTGTCCAACGACTACCTTGGCAAGGGCCTCTCCGGCGGCACGCTTTCCATCTGCCCGCCGGTGGACGCGGTTTGGAATGAAAATGATACATTGATTGGAAACGTAGCGCTCTACGGCGCGACTTCGGGCTATGCCTTCATCGCCGGCATGGCAGGCGAGCGCTTCGCCGTGCGCAATAGCGGAGCCTGGGCTGTGGTCGAGGGCGTGGGCGACCACGGCTGCGAGTACATGACCGGCGGGCGCGTGGCGGTGCTGGGACCGGTGGGCGACAACTTCGGCGCGGGCATGTCCGGCGGTATCGCCTGGGTGCTGGACGCCGGAGAAACCCTTGGCAATCGCGTCAACGGCGGCCTGGTGAAGGTGCGCCCCGTCACCGGGATCCAGGGGGCCGAGCTTCGCCAGCTGCTTGAATTGCATGCGCGGCACACCCACTCAAGGAAGGCCATGGATATACTCGCCGACTTTGACCTGTGGCTGCCCAGATTCAAGGCCGTGATTTCGGACGAATACCTCGCATACATGAAGGAGGCGCAGCAGCATGGGTAAAGCGACGGGATTTATGGACTATCCGCGGGTAGAGAACCCATATCGGGATGCGGCGGCGCGGCTTTCGGACTTCGCCGACCTGCATGCCTACCAGCCCGCTTCCGCGCGGCGGGAGCAGGCATCCCGCTGCATGAACTGCGGCGTGCCCTTCTGCCAGAGCGATTTCGGCTGTCCCCTCTACAACCTGATTCCAGAGTGGAACGACCTCCTTTACCGGGGCCGGGAGCGCGAGGCACTGGAGCGGCTCCTGCAAACCGCGCCATTCCCGGAGTTCACAGGCCGGGTGTGCCCCGCGCTGTGCGAAAAGGCGTGCAACCTTGAAAACGACGCCGCCACCAACCGGGACAATGAATTGTACCTCATCGAAACCGGCTTTGAGCGAGGCTGGATCGTCCCCCACCCGCCGAAGGCGCGCACCGGCAAGCGCGTGGCAGTGGTGGGCAGCGGCCCCGCGGGCTTGGCGGCGGCCGACCTTCTGAACCGCCTCGGTCACGAGGCGACGGTGATCGAGCGGGCCGACCGCGCAGGCGGGCTATTGATGTATGGCATCCCCAACATGAAGCTGCCCAAGGACATAGTGGAGCGCCGCGTCGCGCTGATGGCGGCGGAGGGGATCGAGTTTCAGCTGAACGCCGAGGCCGACGCCTCGATCCTCTCGGCATACGACGCCGCGCTGCTCTGCGGCGGCGCGAAGAAGCCCCGCGGGCTGAGCGTGGAGAACATCGGCGCGAAGGGCGTGCATTTCGCCGTGGACTACCTGACGGCGGCGACCAAAGCCGTTCTGTCCGGCGGCGAACCCACCGTCAACGCCCAGGGCAGGCACGTCGTCGTGGTGGGCGGCGGAGACACCGGCAACGACTGCGTGGGCACGGCTCTCCGGCAGGGCTGCGCCTCCGTCACACAGCTGGAGATGATGCCCGCGCCGCCCCTGGAGCGCCTCGTGAGCAATCCCTGGCCACAGTGGCCCCGCACGCTGCGCACCGACTACGGCCAGCTGGAGGCCATCTTCCGGCAGGGGGCCGATCCCCGCGTGTACGAGACGACAGTGAAGCGTGTGATCGCGGAAGGCGGTCAGATTGTCGCGGTGGAAACCGTGAAATTAAAGGGCTTTGACCCCATCCCAGGCACCGAACAGACCCTGCCCTGCGAGCTGCTGCTGATCGCGGCGGGCTTTGTGGGCTGCGAGGAATCTACGGCCAGCGCCTTTGAAATCGAGCGAAACAGTCGGGGCAACCTGCTGCCCGCGGACGGCAGCCACCGCCTGCGCGGCAACCTCTTCTCCGCGGGAGACATGCGCACAGGCCAATCCCTGGTGGTGCGCGCGCTGGCGGATGGCCGCGCGGCGGCGCGGGAGATTCATCAATGGCTGGAGAGCGCATTATGACGGGCATGCGTCTATAACTGCCGGGAGATGCGGCTTGAGCGGATCAAGCTGCATCTCCCGGCAGTTTTCAGCTTTCCTTATCTGATAAAGCTCATTGAAGCTCCATATAAGTCCACGCCAAAATGGTACAAGAATGATACATAGCAACAGGACATACGGTTGAGAAATCTGCTCCATGTAACGTATATTTGCTTGGGGCTATATTTATTAATGCCCTCCGTTCACAACCATCGAAAGCGATCCCCCCTCGCTTTGGGTAACAATCACCGTATAGTAGGCGTCAAATAAAGCCGTCCCTGCGAACGCCATAGTCGCAAGGCAAACCGCGACAACAGCCATCCATTTAATTCTCTTCCGCCAGGTTTTCAATGCGAATCAACCCCCGTTCTTCCCGCCGTCTGGCGTATTTGACCAATTCCCGCGTATTGCCGATATGCCCCGCGTCGTAGGCGATCAGATAATCGCTGCGTTGAATCATATACCGATTGGTCCGCATAATCATCGCACGCTTCGGAACCAGCTCCAGCCCGTCGGGGTACAGAGAATCATCAAAGCCGGGTGGCAGTTCAATGGGTTTGATGAGGTCATAGTAAGGCACCAGCAGCGTCAGCCTGATTTTGGGGTGACGCTGTTTTGCATCTCGTAAGGCTTGCGCGGCAAGGCGATCAAAGCTACCATACCTTCCAACCACGAAATTCGCAACGCCATACTGAACAATATGGCGCTCTATTACTGCATCCAGCAACGGTCTGAGCGATTCCGGGGCGTTGCGATGCCCGATAAAGAAACAGGTTTTCAAGTTGCATCTTCCAATCCATATGATAATCCTCAATCGCTTATTGTATTATAACCCATATGTTCGCCAATTTGCAACTCTTATGATTTCTTTCTTGCAAATCAAATGTTCTGTACAATTATGTGGAGAGTTTCGCGTATATAGTTGTGCAGGAGGCGCTTATGGATACGAAAACCCGCATCAAAGAATTGATGGATGAGCGTGGATGGACTATCTATGAATTGGCAAAGCGTTCTGGTCTGGCACAGACTACCATTTCAAATATGTGGAAGCGGAACACTGAACCCACCATCCCGTCTTTACGCGCAATTTGCAACGGCTTTGGCATTACATTGGCTCAATTCTTTGCCGAGGGAGACATGGTTGAACTGACGCCGGAGCAACGCGATTTCTTCTTGCATTGGTCGGCTCTCACACCAGAACAAAAAGATATGCTTATGAATCTTGTACAATCAATGAGATAATATTGTTAAAACAAAAATTGACATCTGATAGATATGCAAGCTATTATCAATTCCTCCATTGAAAGTAATCTCAGCACTGCATATTAAAACGAAGCGGTGGAGGTGAACGTATGGAATTGGATTTTATCAGGCAACGGATTACTGAGTTGTGAATGAAGAAGGGTGTCTCTGAATCCAAGATGAGCAGTGATCTTGGTCACAATAAGAATTATATCCAGCATATTACTTCGGGCAAATCCAATCCATCCGCTCAAGAATTGCTCTACATCATTGATTATCTGAATGTATCGCCAAGCACTTTCTTTGACGAAGGAGAGAAGCATCCTATTCTCGCGCAGAAGATCATTGACAGCATTAAGGATATGCCCGAATCGGATTTGTTGTTGCTCATATCATTCATTAACCGCATGAAAGACGGAAAAGTGTAAGTAAATTATGTTCTTGCGTCACTTCTTTTTTCTGTTGAGAGGCGGCTGAGTACAGCAATATTGGCATCAACAAGATTGACAGCATGTTATGGTCACCCAACTGTCCCTAGGTCCTCTACGTCGGTAGCAAGAAGCTGGTCAAGCGCAAAGAGTTTGACCAGTACACCCAACAGAAATTAGTAATATGATTACATCCCCGCTATTGAGAAAAGGATGCTTTCGTGCTACAATATATTTCAGCGTGGCAAATTTGCTTTCAAATGCAAATTGGCGTAGGAATTGTGTAAAACGGGCGGGCGCAAGCCCAAAAACCCCTGAAAACAAGGAGATGTGAGGAAATATGAAGTTAGGCGTCGTAGCGCGCCGCCCTGATTTCATAAGTCCCCATAACTCTATGAAGGTCCATAAAGACCGTAAAATCGGGCGTTTCGGCAATCCTGCGTTTTATATAAGCTCCTATATCTCGATGAAGCTCAATGCCGAAATTGTGTATGAATTGTGTAGAAGCTGAAATTGCGAGATTAGGATAGACGAACCAGCCCAATGCAACATTCGCCGTTTTCCTAAATACAGTTTTCCGCTTCTTGTATTGCTACCGCAACAGGAAAGGGAACGCTTCATGCGTCCCCCTTCTCACTAATCAGCAATATATCAGCTCTTGCAGAATTATCTCGTCAGCGCGATCTCGGATGTTGTTCATCCGCTGCACCCATTCCATCTGATTCTCCGCTTTCAGAGCCTCCGTCACGTTCTCTTCCTTAGCCATCTGAGAGGTTAGTCGGTCAAAGTAGTCATAGGCCGTTTCTTCCACTTCTGCTAAATGGCGATTCAACCTGCCTTCCAGGAGCAGTTCGGTGTATGTCCCTGAACGGTGTTCTCTTAAATACTCCTTGCGCATCCTGCCATATTTGCCGAGCTGCACAGGCTGTTCAGGTTCAAGAATGAGATTCGGGAAAAAGTAGTCGCCTTTCCGATGATAAGTCAGATTCATTATTAGCACCTCCAACACGCACTTTATCATGGTAAAGCGATTATAGAGATTCGTTGAGCATTTGTCAAGAGGAAAAAGAAAACCTGACGCGATAAATCTTCTTTAGTTATCGCTTCAGGTCTTTTGCGATTGCAATGAGATTGTCAATCTGTTTTTCATCGAGAGATCGGCAAATATCAAACAGCTCGTTCGCTTTTGAGGGGCTTTTCGTGTCTAAATCAAAAAACTCCCGTGGCGAAACATCAAGGAAATCACAGATATAGAAGAATGCGGTCATGAAGAATACAATGGCGGAATGGAACGGCTGGCTGCGCAGGAGAATCCACAAGTAAATCTGGAAACAATGGAAGAAGACCCGAACAAAGTTCCGCATCTACTAAAGCTCGGCATCCCGGAGAAGTATGCATGGATGGCGGCAATGAGTAGATGCGGATACTGGTTCACCGTGGAAAGCGGAACCGTTAAATGGGCTATCTCAAACAAAAGACTCGCATGCGCAGGATTCTTTGATCTCTCCTTTGCCTACGAGTCTATTCCATCTGCTTGTGTTGGACGCGCCGTATACCGAACGGTACGTACGGTGCGGTGAGAGAACGGGGCTAATCACCCCCTCCCACTCGATTTCTCAAGTTCAAAAATGATCGGCAAAGCCTGCGACAGCGCCACTCATAGCGCCCCACCTCATTCGGCTTCAAACGTCATCTGCATGCTGCCCATGTAGTCCAGCAGCAGCCCCGTTCCGGAGGGAATGAAGCGCAGCTCGCCCTGACCATAGTAGTCGATGACATAATCGCCGCCATCCTGCGTCCAGTAAAGCCCTGGCAATTCAGTGCCAACCATCGTAAAGGAGGCGGTGCCGTCCGCGTGGAAGATAACGGAATATTCTCCGCCCAGCATGGAAATATCGATGGCATATCCGCCGGATTCCGCCGCGGTGCAGACGAATTTATTTTCAATATACTCCACATCGCCCACGGGCGCGTCAGGTTTCGTGGCGGGCGCGGCGGTCGTTGTCGGCTCGGCAGTCGCGGCCGTTTCTTCGGGCGTCCATACCGCATCAATATTCTTGCTGAATACGATATAGCCGCTGTATTGCGTACCATAGCGCAGGAAGTCATCTTCCAGGAGGAACAGGGGCATCGCCGCGTCTTTGTCCAGTCCATAATAGACATTTTCACTCTCCGCGTCCCAGCCCCAGGTCATTCCGCCGTCGCTGCCGCCGTAATCCAAATCGCCCCGGCCGTCCTCGTTCAGCGTCAACACGATGTCAAGGCCGAACTGGGCGCGCGGGTCGCCGGTCAACCCTCCGGTTTGCAGCCATACGCCGTGCCACTGGCCCACATAATCCGATAAATCGGGCGTTTCCGCGGCCTCCGCCGAGAAACCTTCAATGACAGGTTCCTCGACGGGTTCAGGTTCGACGGGTTCAGGCTCGTCGGCAGGCTCAGCCACAGGCGCGAGCGCGGCGCTGGAATCGTCGCCGCGGGTGAGGAACATTTGAGCGCCGTCCTCCTCTTGCACCAACCGGCCATCCTCCGTGGGCGCAAGCAGCAGCGTTTCGCCCATGGCGTCAAGTCGCAGGCCGTCGCCGGTTACGCTCCATGCGCCGACTGCGGATTCGCCGTCCTCGCCGACCAGCACAGTACCGTCGGCATTGAATACGAAGGTCATGTTCATGCCGAACTCGGCGGCACTGTAATGCTCGTCGCCCACAACTATTTCATCCAGTATCCACGCGCCCAGATAGGGTTCTCCAGCCTCGCCCACAGGCGCAGCCTCGATAGGCTCAGGCGTGGGTGCGGGTTCGGGCGCGATATAGGGATCATCCGCGTAGGCGTCGATGATGGCTTCCACGTCCGGCAGCTCCGCCGGAGCGCGGTCACATTCGCCGGTAATGACGGCTGCCTCGGCGTCGGAACCCCACATCAGGCTGCGCTTGGCGCGAGCCATGTTTTCCTCGTCGGTGCCCTCGGGCACACGGATGGTGACATAGCCCTCAACGCCTGCGATCAATCCGTCGTTCGGAATGAAGGACAGATCGGTGGTTTCATAGCATATCTCGTACAGGCTTTCGCAGCGATTGGCCACCGCGGCGTCCACTTCCTCCACGACATCGGTGAAGTGCAGCTCGTACAGATACGGGCAATCGGTGAACGCGCCGTTGCCCACGCTGAGGGTATCCACCACGAAACCGGTCAGGCCGCTGTTCACAAAAGCGCTGACGCCCAGATATTGCAGCGGAACCGGGCTGTAGAAGGTCTCAAAGT
>JAFVBK010000008.1 GCA_017480045.1 Clostridia bacterium | reverse complement strand
CCCGGATTTCGAATGCCGGGAGCATCGCCTTGACAAGCCCGCGAAGTAGCGATACAATAGAGTCATGCTTGACACCAATTTTACAGGAATAGAGCGGCCAAAGGCTGCCTGAAGGAGCAAGCCATGAAAAAGCTGATCGCAATTCTGATCTGCGCAATGCTGATCCTGTTGCCCGCGCTCGCGCTGGCGGAAGCGCCCATTGAGGATGCTCTCCCCGATCGCGCGCCCGCCGCCGGCGATACCATCGAGCTTGAGATCGAGGGCGAGCGCGTTTTGCTGGATTTTGATACCTCGTCTCAGTATTCCTCCATCGAGGATGGCCAGGTGCAGGCATCCTTTTACAAGTATTCGGACGACGGCGCGACGCTCTACGAGCTGTACATCATCTTCCCGGATACGGCGCAGGCAGGCATGGTGATCACCCCGGAATACGCCGCGTTGACCAACGAAGAGAGCTCCGTGGTGCTGATCGTCTCCGACACGCAGACTCAGCAGGAGCAATACTATTTCTCCAGCCTGATGGATGGCGGCGTCTACCCCGGCGGCTCCGACTACACGATCGCCATCGACGACGTCTACGAGATCGACGGCGGGACCACCTATAAAGGCAGGCTCTCCGCCACGCTGGTGGCGCTGAACATGTCCACCGGTGATATCGAAGCGACGCTGGCGGTTCCAGAAACCGCCTTCAGCTTCACGCTCGGCGGCACGAGTGAGCGCCACGCCGACCCGCTGCCCACCGAAACGCCCGACGACATGCGCAAGGTTTGATTGCTCAGGCATAAACGCCGTCCCGTCCACATACAATGGCCGGGGCGGCATTTTATCGGCTGTGCCTATTGACAATATTCACGATATGGTATAATATAGTATTTGATACCAGTTTATATGATATTTATTTCTCAGCCAAAAGAAGGTGAAGCACATGAAACGCACTCCCCTGGCCGAGCGGCTGTTGCCAGACTACACCCACGGCGAGGAAATCACCAACATGGTCACCCACATCGTCGGCGGCGCGCTGGGCCTGCTGGCGCTGGTGCTCTGCCCCATCGCGGGCGCGGCCCATCACAGCGGCTACGCTATCGCAAGCGGCATCGTCTACGCGCTGAGCATGCTCACGCTCTACGCCATTTCCAGCATTTACCACGGCCTGAGCCCGCGGGTGTTTGGCAAGCGGGTGATGCAGGTACTGGATCACTGCAGCATATTCGCGCTCATCGCGGGCACCTACACCCCCATCGCCCTGTGCACGCTTCGCGCCTACAGCCCTGCCCTGGGCTGGACGATCTTCGGCGTGATCTGGGCGCTGGCGGCGGTGGGCATCGCGCTGAACGCCATCGACCTGAAAAAATACGACAAATTCTCGCTGGCATGCTATCTGCTGATGGGCTGGTGCATCGTGCTGCGCATTGGCCTCGTCAAACAGCTCATCGGCCCCGCCGGCTTTTGGCTGCTGCTCAGCGGCGGACTGGCCTACACGCTTGGCGCGGCGCTCTACGTGCTGGGACGCAGGCGGCACTACGCCCACTCCGCCTTTCACGTGTTCGTGGTTATCGGAAGCCTGCTGCACTTTCTGTGCATACTGCTGTACGTGCTGTAGCCTACAGTATTTCCTTTAGCGTAAGTAATGGAACCCCAAACAGCCGGGGCGCCGTACACATCGGCGCCCCTACAATTTCGCTGTGTCATTGATATTCTGTTTTCTATCAACTACCCGCGGTATATCGCCTTGCGGATGGGCCAGGCCAGCAGGGTCGCCGCGACGATCTTGATCGCGTCGCCCGGCAGGAAGGGCACCACGCACATGCCCATGGCGGCGGCGAGGCCGTTCTTGGTCTGGATCATGAACCAGGCCGTGCCGATGATGTACAGCACCGCCGTGCCAATCACCATGAACGCGGGCAGCTTCCACTTGGGCCGCGCCTCCGTCTGACCGGGCTTCACGCCCAGGCCCGTGAGCCACGCGCAGGGCAGATAGCCCACCAGGTAGCCGCCGGTGACGCCGATCAGCTTTTGAAAGCCGCCGGAGAAGCCGGAGAACACCGGCACGCCCACCAGGCCGATCAACAGATAGATCGCCACGGCCAGCGGACCGCGCTTCGCGCCCAGCACCGCGCCCGCCAGGTACACGGCGAAGCTCGCCAGCGAGAGCGGTATGGGGCCGATGGAGATGCTCAGCGGCCCGGCAACGCAGATCAGCGCCGCCATCACCGCGATGATGGTCAAATCCCTTGTCTTCAAATTCATGCGTATTCCCTCACTTTAGTTTCAAACTTATCTCACCGGAGCCGACCCGCGAGACGCCGCTTTCCGTGCGAATGACCAGGCGTCCCTGATCGTCGATGTCCAGGGCGCGGGCCTCAAAGCGCTCGTCGCCGCGAATGACCAGCACGTCCCGACCGATCACATTGGAGCGCGACCGGCTCTCCGCCATGAATTCGCCGGTGCCAAGCTGGGCGTACATGGCGTCCAGCTGATTCGATATTTCGGCGATCAGGCGACTTCGGGACACGCCGTGCCCGCATTCGTTCTCAATGGACGTGGCGATGTCTCGCAATTCCGGCGGAAATTCCATCGCCAGCACGTTGATGCCGATGCCGAGCACCGCGTACTCCAGCCCGCCGGACTCAAAGTCCATGCTGGCCTCGCAGAGTATGCCGCAGACCTTGCGGTCATTGATATACAGGTCGTTCACCCACTTGATCTTCACGTCCACGTCCGCCAGCGCCTCGATGGCCCGCGCCACTGCCACGGCCGCCATGGATGTAATCATCACCGCCTTCTCTGCCAGCGTATCCGGCCTTAAGATGTAGGTGATGTACACCCCGGAGTGCTCCGGCGAGAAGAAGGCGCGGCCCATGCGGCCCTTGCCGCCGGACTGGGATTCGGCGATCACCAGGTAGCCGTGAGGCGCGCCGCCCGCGGCCAGGGCTTTGGCGCGGGTATTGGTGGAATCCAGCCGCGCGTGCAGCTCCATGCGCGCGCCGATGGCCTTCGCCTTCAGCCAGCGCTCGATCTCCGGCTCGCTGACGCGATTTGGCGACGCCGTCAGCGCGTAGCCCCGGTTCGTACCTGCCTCGATCTGATAGCCCTCCTGGCGCAGCTGCTGAATCGCCTTCCAGACGGAATTGCGGCTGACGCCGAGTCTGCGCGCCAGTCGCTCGCCGGAAAGCGGTTCGCGCTCGTCCATCAGGGTCCTGAGCACTTCGCTTTTCGTGGACATAAGATAAAACCTCCGCATGCGTTGGCTGTAATTTAGCATACGGAGGTTCGATTGTCAACAATAGTTTGTTAATAGGGTGACAATTAAATGAAGCGTGACGATTGAATCGGCGAGCCCTGATCTCTCACCGCCGAGCTCTCCTTGATCGCCGCGCGCCTGTCCCGCTCCCGCTTGGAAAACACGCACCCGCAGTAATCCTGTCGGTACAACCCATATTCCGCCGACAGCTCGCAGGAACGCTTGTAGCCGTTCTTCTTTTTGAAATCGGAACAGAGCCAAGGAACGCCCGCCTGCGCCCCCAGCTCCAGGCCGATGGCGTTCAAAAGCTGGGCGTCCTTCATGGGGCTGATGGTGAGCGTGGTGGTGAAATAGTCGCTTGCCAGCTGTCGCGCCAGCTTTGCCGAAGCGCCGAGGCGCATTCGAAAGCAGCGCTCGCAGCGCGCGCCGCCCTCCGGATCGTCCTCGTGTCCACGGCACATTGCCATAAAGGCCTCCGCGTCGTAATCGCCCACGATCACGCGCATGGCATTCGCGTGGGGCATCGCCGCCACCAAATGCCGCAGCTCTGCCACCCGGCGATCGAACTCCTCGCGGGGCTGAATATTGGGATTGTAGTAGAACAGGTCGATGTCAAAGGCGCGGGTCAGCGCTTCCAGCACATAGCTGGAGCAGGGCGCGCAGCAGCTGTGCAGCAAAAGGCGCGGCCTGCGTTCGGATTCCGCGATCCGCGCAAGCTCGCGCTCCATCAAAAGCTGATAGTTCTGCTTCATACCTCCGCCTCTTCCGAGCCATAGTCAAAGGGCGCGGCATGCGCGGCCCTTGGAACCACGATGCGCACGGCGCTGTGCAGATTGTCCATCTCCACCGCGTCCGTCTCCGGTTCCCGCTCGCCATCCAGCGTCCACTCCACTGGATCGTCGCATGCCACGTGGATGCTGCTGGCGGAGAAGAAGTGGATCATGTCGTTGGGCACGTTCTGGGTGGTCAGGCCCACCAGAATGCTGCTCAGCTGAGCGGGCGTGGTGGGGTTGCGCACCAGCGTCACCTCAAATTTGCCGTCGTTCAGCGCCACCATCTGCGCGTCCAGCTTCAGTATGCCGCCCACGGAGGTGGAATT
>JAFVBK010000078.1 GCA_017480045.1 Clostridia bacterium | reverse complement strand
TGCAAGGATTGATGGGGCACGCGCACTATACCACGACCGCCGATATCTACGCTCACGTAGATCAGCAGCCTAAACGAATGGCAGCTGAGAGCATTTGTAGACGTTTCCTTGGCGCACGACTGGAAATCGTGTAGGCGTCAAAAGCGTCTCGAGGGTTCGAATCCCTCCTTCTCCGCCAATTCACCCCTTGAAAACGCTGTGTTTTCAAGGGGCTTAACATTCTTTACAGTCGCTGTACCCTTAATTTACCCCATTTAAATGTTTATAATGTGGGCTTCGACTGATCGTAATAGTTATAAACACGGGCGGCGGTATCCTCCATCATCTCCTCCGAGGTGTGGGCGCAGGCGTTGCGCGTCCCGACAGGCTGTGTACCGACTTGATGTCCGCGCCGCTGGCGATTGCCACCGTCGCGGCGGTATGGCGCAGGTCGTGAGGGGGGATTTGACGAGAAAATCCACGCGAAGACCGTTGCCGCGCATATTTTAGAGATGGTATGTTTAATTGCCCAAAGCAGCAGCTAGAACCGCAGTGATGTGAGGAATACGCGTTGGAGAATGTCCGGTGCCATCCTGTCGGCCGTTGCCTGTGTGCCCGCGTTTAGAAGCACATTCTGGTCGACAAGATTGTATATGGCCGCTGAGACCCAATTCACCAGTAATTTCACAATTATTGCCTTGTCATCGCTTGGTTAGCGACGTATAATTTGTATATCTATGGGTGATCCCGTCATTTGAACGCGGGTCACCCTATGCTGGAATGATGGGTTAGATTTTACTAATGCATGCCGCGGCGGAGAATAGACGGGCGGAACTGACCGATCATGAATAGACCGCATGACAATTCGCGGTGCACTCGACCAAAGAGGCCCAAACGCGCGATCTGATGAAGCTTGAGCATGGGCGCTATGGCTGCCGGCAATTCCAGTATGGTTGGCGATGGATCTATTCTGGCAAAGGAGTGTTGAGGGATGATTGAAACTGTGACGTCGAGAAAGAAGATTCTATGCGGCGTGTGGGCGATGCTGCTCGCCATCATTGGCGATTATCTGCTGGGGTTTGGGACGATCGGCACTTCCAGCGACCCCGACGCCTATCTTGGCATCGCGTGGAACGTCGCGCCGGACTGGCGGTACGCGCTGTCTTCGATTCTCGGTTTTGCCTGTGCCGCGCTTTTTGCCGTGGCGGCAGTGGAGCTGCTGCGCGTGATGGAGCAGAAATGCGACCTCGCTGGCTCGAAGCTGTTCAAGCTCTTTAAGATTGCCAATTGGGGCGGGATACTGTACTTTGCTTTTATTCATATCGGCATCTGCCTGCTGCCCGTGGTGTTTAACGCGGGCATGGCGGCAACCGGCGATATTCCAGCCGCTGCGGATATGACGTTCGCGTGCTCAGGAGCGAAGCGGCGCCGCTGATTATGGGCTTCATCATATGCGATGGTTTTGCTGTCGTAGGCTGGGTCGGCATGGTGGTCAAGGGGATGCTGCCCGTGAAAAAGCTCGCGCTGATCTGCAATCCGGTCTTCATCATGCTGCTGGGCCAGCTGCTGAACCTGATTGTTGAAGGCGCGGATTCCGGCACGGAATCGCTGGGCTGGCTATTGATGTATCTGGTTTGCGCGATGAAGCTGACGGACGGCGAGAGGACTTAACAAGGGATTGGGAATAGCGCGGAACTTGAAATCCGCTCCGCCGCCATGTGGAAAAGCATTGTACGGACGATGCCGACCTTGAAACTGCGTGATCCAACGCGCTACTTCATGTACTTGTCAATTGCCTCGCAGAGATCGTCGATGGCCTGTTGGTCGCCCTCCATGGCGGCGTCTACGATGCAGTGCTTCAGGTGATCCTGCAGGATCAGCTTGCCGGTCTTGTCGATGGCGGCGCGCACGGCGGCGATCTGAACCAGCACCTCCGAGCAGTCGCGCCCCTCCTCCACCATGCTCTTGACCGATTGCAGGTGCCCGATGGCGCGGGACAGCCGGTTCAGCACGGCCTTGGTGTGCTCATGGCTGTGGGTGTGGCCATGGTCATGGGCGTGGGGGATGCCGTGGGTATGCATGTATTCGTGATCGAGCGCCTCGTGACGCGGGGGATTGATGTGTTCATGTGTCATGGCGTTCACCTCGCTGAAATTGTACCGCATAGAGGCGTAAAAAGCAATCCTTCCAAATCCCGCGCGGCTGTTAAAATTGAAGGCGCGCAGGTTGCCCGCGCGGTTTGACGATTTGGGCTTTTTAATATATAATGCAGAGTGATTCATGTAAGACGGAGGCGGCAGGATGGATTTCAAGCAGCTGGAGACGTTTGTGGCGGCGGTGGATGAGGGCAGCTTTTCCAATGCGGCGGAGCGGCTGCAGCTGTCTCAGTCGATGGTGACGATACATATTCGCAATCTGGAGGAGGAGCTGGGTACCCGGCTTTTGAACCGCACCACCCGCAGCATGGAGCTGAGTCAGGATGGGCGGACGTTTTACACCTATGCCAAGCAGATGCTGAAGCTGAATCGGGACAGCATGTTTGCCCTCAGCCGCGCCAATCGGGACGAGCGTTGTATCAACGTCGTCACTACGCCCTATATTAGCCGCTACTACATCGCGGAGCGCGCCATCGGCTTTCATAAGCTGCATCCGGAGACGGCCTTCAACATCATCACCTGCGGCAGCGGCGACATACAAAGCAGGCTGCAATCGGAGGAGGCGGAGTTTGCCTTTTGCACGATGAAGCTGATGAACCCCTCTTTTGGCGTGCGCCACTGCGAGGCGGCGAATCTGGTGGTGATCACGCCGGACGCGCCGCGCTTTCGAGCCATCGGCGGCGGCGCTTTTCCGAGGGCGCTCTTCGGTGAAGAGCCGTTGATCACCCGCAGCAGCGCCTCCACGCTGCAACAGGAATTTTTGCGCTGGTCGAAGCTGAACATCCCGGATATAAAGCTGAAGGTGGCCGCCGCCGTGGACGACACGGAGACGATCAAGCAGCTGGTGGCCGAGGGGGTGGGCATCGCCGTCATCTCCGAGGCGGCGGTGCGCCAGGAGGTGGCCGCGGGCCGGCTGCTGTCCTTCCCGTTGGAGGATGCCATGCCGTATCACCTGTATTTTGCCTACAGAAAGAAGTATCTTTCCCAGGAGCAGGCCGCCTTCCGGGATTTTGTGCTCGCGTGTGCGAGGGAGCATGTCGAAGTCAAATAAGCCGCCTTATATCAATAATTCAACATTTATTTATTGAAATACTTAAATAATCGTGTTATACTGTGCCTTGTGGAGGGATTGACCGGCATCAGAGGGTCGATCACTGAAAGTTAAGGAGGAATCTGGCTATGCTCGATCCCACGATCTACAAGGATTGGCAAATCGCTGAGGAAGCGGAAAAGACGCTGCCCCCGGTGGAATATTTTCGGGAAAAGCTGGGCCTGCTGCCGGATGAGATCATTCCCTACGGCAAGACCCCGAAGCTGGACTTCATCAGGATCATGAACCGCCTGGGAGACAAGCCCGACGGCAAGTTCATCGAGGTGACCGCCATCACGCCCACGCCCCTGGGCGAGGGCAAGAGCACCGTGTCCCTGGGCCTGATCGAGGGCCTGGCGAAGATCGGCAAGAACGTGGGCGGCGCGCTGCGCCAGCCCTCCGGCGGCCCCACGATGAACGTGAAGGGCACCGCGGCCGGCGGCGGCAACGCCCTCTTGATGCCGATGACGGAGTTTTCCCTGGGGCTGACCGGCGACATCAACGACATCATGAACGCCCACAATCTGTCGATGGTGGCGCTCAACGCCCGCATGCAGCACGAGCGCAACTATTCCGACGAGGAGATGGCGAAGCACAACATGGGCAGGCGCCTGGACATCGATCCCAAGCGGGTAGAGATGGGCTGGGTGCTGGATTTCTGCGCCCAAGGCCTCAGGAACATCGTCATGGGCATCGGCGGCGAGCGGGACGGCTACCTGATGGAGAGCAAGTTCGGCATCGCCGTGGGCTCCGAGTTGATGGCGATCCTGGCCGTCGCCAGGGATTTGAAGGACCTGCGCGAGCGCATCGGCAACATCGTCGTGGCCTACGACCGCGGCGGCAGGCCCGTGACCTGCGAGGACCTGGAGGTCGCCGGGGCCATGACCGCCTGGATGCGCAACACCATCAATCCCACCATGTGCTATACCGTGGAGCACCAGCCCGTGCTGATCCACGCCGGCCCCTTCGCGAACATCGCCATCGGCCAGAGTTCCGTCATCGCGGACCGGCTGGCCCTCAAGCTGTTCGACTACCATGTGACCGAATCCGGCTTTGCCGCCGACATCGGCTTTGAGAAGTTTTGGAACGTCAAGACCCGCCTGTCCGGCCTGACGCCCAACGTTTCGGTGATCGTGGCCACCGTGCGCGCGCTGAAGATGCACGGCGGCGGGCCGAAGGTCGCGCCTGGCAGGCCGTTGCCGGAGGCATACACCCAGGAGAACCTGGAGCTGGTAGAAAAGGGTTGCGAAAACCTGTTCCACCACGTGGAAACGGTGAAAAAATCCGGCATCGTGCCGGTGGTATGCGTCAACCAATTCCACACCGACACCGAGAACGAGATCAATCTCATCAAGCGGCTGTGCGCCGAGCGGGGCGTGCGCTGCGCCCGGTCCAACCACTGGCGCTATGGCGGCGAAGGGGCCGTGGAGCTGGCGCAGGCCGTGGTCGAGGCCTGCGAGGAAAGGCCTGAGATCAAATTCCTCTACGATCTGGATATGCCGCTCAGAGAGCGCGTGGAGCGCATCGCCAAGGAGGTGTACGGCGCGGACGGCGTTGACTGGGCGCCGCTGGCCGTTGAGAAGGCGAAGCGCTTTGAGAGCGACCCCAAGTACGCGGATTATTGCACCATGATGGTCAAGACCCACCTGTCCCTCAGCCACGATCCGGCGCTCAAGGGCGTGCCGAAGGGCTGGCGACTGCCCATCCGCGACATACTGGAGTATGGCGGCGCGCGGTTCCTGTGCCCGATGGCGGGCGCCATCTCCATGATGCCTGGCACCGCCTCCGATCCGGCCTACCGCCGTGTGGACGTGGATACCGAGACCGGCAGGGTCAGCGGCTTGTTCTGATATTTGACAGAAAAACAATGTGTTTGGGGCCTCTCCAGCGCAATAGAGCGCGTCGTCGAAGGCCCCTTGCGGAACGACGATCGGAGGAACGCGATGGCATCGGATTATACGCTGAATACCTGTCGGGAATTTGTGGAGGCATTGGCCTCCGATGCGCCC
>JAFVBK010000077.1 GCA_017480045.1 Clostridia bacterium | reverse complement strand
GTGGTCAACCCCGCCCCCGGCGAGGTGATCGTCGCCGCCGACGAACTGATCACCTACGACCTGGCCCGCAAGATCGTGGACGCCGGGATCGAGGAGGTCACCATCCGCAGCGTGCTGACCTGCCAGTCGCCCGTGGGCGTGTGCGCCAAGTGCTACGGCGCGAACATGACCAACGGCAAGCTGGTGGATGTGGGCGAGAGCGTGGGCATCATCGCGGCCCAGTCCATCGGCGAGCCCGGCACCCAGCTGACCATGCGTACCTTCCACACCGGCGGCGTCGCCACCGGCGAGGACATCACCCAGGGTCTGCCCCGCGTCGAGGAGCTGTTCGAGGCCCGCAAGCCCAAGCGCGAAGCCACGCTGGCGGACATCGGCGGCACTGTGCACATCACCACCGACGCCAAGAAGCGCCGCAAGCTGATCATCCAGTCCAGCGAGGGCGACGCGGAGACCAAGGAGTATCCGATCAACTACGGCTCCAAGCTGAAGGTGGAGGACGGCGATACCGTCAACGCCGGCGACGAGCTGATCGAGGGCTCCATCAATCCCCACGACCTGCTGCGCATCCTGGGCGTCAAGGCCGTGCAGGACTACCTGGTGAAGGAAGTCCAGAGCGTCTATCGCAGCCAGGGCGTTGAGATCGTGGACAAGCACATCGAGGTCATCGTGCGCCAGATGCTGCGCAAGGTCAAGGTGGAGGAAGCCAACGACACCGACCTGCTGCCCGGCGCGCTGGTGGACATCTTCCGCTTCGACCAGGCCAACCGCAAGACGCTGGAGGCCGGCGGGCGTCCCGCCACGGCCAAGCGCACCCTGCTGGGCATCACCAAGGCCGCGCTGGCCACGGAATCCTTCCTGTCCGCCGCGTCCTTCCAGGAGACCACCCGCGTGCTGACCGAGGCCGCCATCAAGGGCAAGACCGACCCGCTGCTGGGCCTGAAGGAAAACGTCATCATCGGCAAGCAGATTCCCGCCGGTACCGGCCTCAAGCGCTACGCGAACATCGAGATTCACGAAGCCTATTAAGCGCAGGGCGCTTAATCCCAATTGCTGCCGCGCGGATATACAATCTTGCGTTTCTATAGAAGCGCGGCGCAAAACCATCCGCCCGCCCCGTAGATCATGGGGCGGGCGTCTGCGTTGGAATTGGGCACGATTAGGCGACCGGCGCAAAGCGCGGTTTGCCGGGAATCGTTTTGAGACGAACGATATAAATAACCACCGGGCCATTCATCTAAGATACAAGGGTGAATGGCCCGGTGGTCTGTTTCCAATGCTATGGGTTATTTGAATAAATCATTTGTTTTCCAACATACGGTTGATAAAACCCAGCAGCATCAGCATGTCCTTTTCGTTCAATTGCTTCATGCCCTCAACGGCCTTTTGGATAAGTTCAGGATTGTCCGTCGATTCATCGAAAAATTGCTGGGGCGTTACCTCGAAATATTCGCAGATGGCGAGAAACTCCTTCATCGGCGGCAGTGCCTTCCCAGACGAAATATTGTAGACGTAGCCACGGCTATGCCCCAAGTCATAACTCATCTGATACTCCGAAACGCCCTTTTTCAGCCGAAGCTGCGTAATGCGATCCCGAATGAAAACTTCGTCCAATCTCTTCACCTCATAGTATATGATAGCGAAGAGAACAGGAAAATAATCAAGTATAATTGGATTTAGATATTGAAATAACAAAAAATATATGTTATATTGTGTGTGACAACATAGATATATATTTGAGGCTGGCTTAAAGCATCATTTTGCGTGCGCGAAAATGGGGGTCATTAGGATGAATGTTGAGCATCAGATTTTAGAGGCCGTGGCGTGGGCGGATATAATTGCCGCGGCCATAGGTAGGATTTTTCCAAAGATTGCGATTGCAGCTATAATTGTCATAGTGATTATGTTGATAAGAAAAATCAAACATGATTGAAGCCTGTATTCATTTTAAATAGAGCCGCTCATTTATACTTTCAGATCACCACCTGATCCCGCCCGCTGTTCTTGCCCATGTAGAGCTTGCGGTCGGCCTCCTCCAGGATGGCCGACACGGGGGAGCGGAAGTCGTTTTCCGCCACGCCGATGGTGATGGTGATCGAAAAATCGTGTCCCTCAAAGCTCAGGGGCATCTGTTTGACGGCGGCGCACAGCGCGTGCATTTCCATGCCGGCGTCATCGAGGTTGAGCCCCGGCAGGAAGAAGCAAAATTCCTCGCCGCCCCAGCGGCATACCTTGTATTTGTCGCCCGCGGCCTCCTGAAATTTGGCCGCGAGGGTTTGCAGCGTGTAGTCGCCGCAGTTGTGGCCGTAGGTGTCGTTTACGCGCTTGAAAAAGTCGATATCGGCGATGGCGACGCAAAAGGGCGGTTCGGGGGATTGGCTCAGGAAGCGGTGGATTTCATCCGTCATGGCCCGCCGGTTAGGCAGCTGGGTGAGGGGATCGGTTCCGGCCTCCCTGTGCAGCTCCTGGTTGTCGATGCGCAGCTGGCGCTCGGTATCCTGAATGCTGGTGCTGAAGATGATGAACAGGCTCGCCAGCAGAATGTAGAGCGCCGCGCTGTTGACCATCTGGTACAGGATGCGCGCGCGCTGATCCAGCGCATGGACCGCGGGGCGGCTGAGGGCGTAGTAGAACAACCCCATGCGAAAGGCGATCAGCGCCAGACAGTAGACGATCTTGAGCGCCGGCGGCTCGTAGACGTTGAAAAAGATGAGCACGAGCAGGGGAATCAGAAAGTGTTGCACGCCGGCGCTCCAGCCAAACATGTGGATATACCAGGCGCACCAGAGGATGACGACCGCCATGCAGACGCCGAGATTCAGGCGAGGGCCGGTTCGGGGGATGTTCAGCCGACACACGACCGCCGCCGTCAGCGCGACGACCGGCACGACCTCCCAGCGCCGATAGCTCGCCCAAAAGAGCAGCAGGCTGGCCAAAAAGTACAGAGCCAGCAACACTGTGCTGGCGCTCAGCGCACTGCGGTAGTATGCGGGCATCTCCCGGCCCGATTTAGGCGCTTTCAGATGGAAAAACGCCAACAGAAATCTCATGGCATTCCCTGCTTTCCACAGACGTGGGACTTATAGCGTTATACTATACCCATTATGCCGGAAAACGCGCCGGATTGCAACCCCTGAGGGGCCAAATATTAAGAAAATCAAAAGAGATGATCGGCGGCCCATCATATCTGCTCAGTTTCCAGCCGCTGCACCAGCTGTCGAATGCGCTCCCGCGCCTCGGACTGCTGCATGAATTGATCCTCGCGGCTGGGCGTGGCGTCGCCCATGATGGCCACGAACTGGCTGACCTTGAGCCCCAGCGCGTCCTGCATGTCCCGGTCGCTGCCCTTGGGGGACACCAGATAGTAGCACAGCAGAGAATCCTGCTGGCCGATGCGGTGGGCGCGGTCCTCGGCCTGGCTGTGCACGGCGGGAGACCAGTCCAGCTCGCCGAACACCACGCAGGTGGCCCGCTGCAAATTGAGGCCGCTGGCGGAGCGCAGCGAAATGCAGAGCAGGTCGGTCTTGCCCGCCATGAACGCGGCGGCGGCCTCGTCCTTCTGGTTGTCGGTCTCGCGCCCGGTGATGAACTTCGGCCGCAGCGATTTGAGCTCCTTCTTGTAGATATCCATCACGGCGTGGTGATGGGCCATCAGCAGCACCTTCTCGCCGCCCTCCACCAGCGCCTTCACGAAGGCGCACACGAAGGGCGCCTTGGCGATGCCGGTGGCCTGGCGCTGGGTCTGGGAGATGGCGTCCTCGATGATGGCGCGGCGGGAGGGATCGTCCGTGGCCCGAAGCAGCTGAAGCTGCCGCGCCACCGGGGCCATCAGCTCCCGGTACACCGCGTCGTCCCAGTCAATTTCCTGCACCAGCCGCCGCTTGGGGGCCAGCTCGGTGAGCACATCGGATTTCAGCCGCCGCAGCATCAGCCCCTCGCTGCGCAGGTGCTCGCCCAGCAGCTCCGGCTTGGCGACCACCGCCGTGTTGTAGCCGTAGCACCACTCGCGGGAGAAGCTTTCCCAGTCGCCGAGGAAGTGGAAGTCGATGATGTTCACCACGTTCCAGATCTCGCCGCCGTTGTTATAAATCGGCGTGCCCGATAGGCCGATGCAGTTTTCGCAGGCCTCGGAGAGCAGGCTTGCGGCGCTGTATTTGCCGGTGCCGTTGCGGCGCAACTCCTGCATCTCGTCAAAGATCACCGTGTGGAAGCCCTGCTCCGGCAGAACCTCCTTCCAGCCCCTGAGCAGCAGATAGTGGATGATGTAGATGTCCGCCTCCGGCAGGGCGTAGGGCGTGAGCCCCTTGATGACGTGCACCCGCAGCCGTCCATCGGGGGAGAGGAAGCGCTCTACCTCCCGCTGCCAGTTGCGGATCAGGAGGGGCGGCACCACCAGGATCGCCGGGTAGGCCGCGGTGGTGGCCAGGAAGGCCAGCGCCTGCACCGTCTTGCCCAGGCCCATCTCGTCCGCCAGCAGGCAGCGCCGGGTGCTCAGCATAAAGCCCAGCCCCTGCTTCTGGAAGGGCAGCAGCTCGCCGGAGAAGCTGGCCGCGGGGGGCGTGGCGGTCTCCGGCATGGAGAGGGCCTGCTCCCGGCGCACGGCATATTCCCGCGCGTCCTCCAGCGCGCTCTCCCAGCGGGCGCGATCCGATTCCTTGATCTCAAGGGGATAGCGGATCATCAGCCAATTCAGCTCGCCAATGATGCGCCGGTGGGCTGTGAAGCGGGCCACGCCGCGCCCCCTGCCGTCGCAGCCGGGAAACAGCCGCTTGGCCAGCTCCGTCACGCAGGGCTCGCCCTTGATGGTCCAGCACTTCGATCTGCGGTTGTAGCTCAGCGTGCCGTAGGTGCGGCGCCCCGGCGGCACGTCCCGCAGGTAGGCCGGGTATGCGCAATCCGGCTGGGCGCAGTCGCCGTAATCATCCATGGTGATGGCGCCGCTGCCGGTGTATTCGTCGTAGAAGTCCATGATACCTCCGGAACAGGGAATAGGGAAAAGGGATAGCCGTTGCCGCCGGGGCGGCACGCCGCCTACGGCAGCGCCACGCCCCACAGGCGGTTGAGGGAAACCAAAGTCACCGGCTTTCCGCAGATGGAACCTGGCAGCGCCGTCACCCGCTGGGTGACCACGATCACGCCGTCCAGCGCGTCGGATTCCAGGTAGCGCCGCAGCTGCCGCGTCAGCTCCGAGGTGGCGGGGCGCCCCTTCTTCACCTCGATGCCGACCCTGCCCACGCGAAAGTCGATGCGGCGGCGGGGGCCGAGCTTGTATTCGTGCTCGAATTCAAGTCCCGCCGCCGTGAGCGCTTCGGCGATGGCGGCGTGGATGTCGTATTCTTCCGGCTGCGCCGGCATGCGCACGGCGGCGATGGCGGCGGCGATGCGGGCGATGGATTCGTTTAACGCATTGGTCATGGGCGCTCCTTTGTAATTCCAGTTTTAGCGCACTGCGATCAATCGGTATTTGTGCAGCTTCACTATGTAGGCCGGCATTCGCCCGCGTCCCGGATTTCCATGCTTAGCTATCCTCGATCAGCTTGACCAGCGCCTCCGGCAGCGGCGATTCCCGCTCGATCACCGCTCCGGTGATGGGGTGAACGAGGCGAATGCGGGCGGCGTGCAGCGCGAAGCGCCCCGGCAGGCGGGCGTCCTCCGTGCCATAGAGGAAATCGCCCGCGATCGGGTGGCCCAGGTGGGCGAGATGCACCCTGATTTGATGGGTGCGCCCGGTCTCCAGTCGCAAGCGCACGAGGGAATACTCCGCGCCGGTCCGTTCCACGCGGTAGTGGGTGACGGCGGGTTTGCCGTTTGCCGGGTCGATCACCCGGCGCACGGTGGCGGCCTCCTCCTTGGCGATGGGCGCGTCGATCGTGCCCTCGCCGGCCATCGCGCCCTCCACCACCGCCAGGTATTCCCGAACGAATTGGTCGGTGTGCAGCTGCCTTTGCAGGCGCTGGCAGGCGTGGGCGTTCATGGCCGCCGCCATCAGGCCGCTGGTGCCATTGTCCAGCCGGTTCAGCGGGCGGAACACAAAGCCGGGCGCGTCCCGGTAGCGCCAGGCCAGCCGGTTTTCGAGGGTGTTTTCCGGCTGCTTGGGGGAGCGCTGGGTCGCCAGGGGCGCGGGCTTGTCGATGATGATGAGATCCTCGTCCTCATAGACCACGTCCACCGGCGCGTTTTGCGGCGCGACGGCCCTGGCGGGGCCGTCCATAAGCAGCACGGTCACGGCGTCGCCGGGGCGCAGAATGTGGTTTGCGTGCACGGGCGCACCGTTGACCAGCAGGCCGCTCTGCCGCTTCAGCGCGGAAAACTGGCTGTAGGAAACGCCCATGCTGCCCCGCGCGAAGTGCTTCACCTTGCGCCCAGCATCCGCCTCGCCCGCGACGGCGGTCAATTCCCGCATATCCCAACCTCCTAGCCCGTGTGTCTTATCAATTATAGCATACCCGCGAACAAAAGCAAAGCTCACAGCGGTGGAAAACCACGCTATGAGCTTCGTTTTTCATATTCGGCGGGGCGAACCCTTACAGGGCGCGCTCAACCTTCTTGCTGCGCAGGCAGCGGGTGCACACGGACATGCGCTGCGGAACGCCATTGACCAGCACGCGAACCTTCTGCGTGTTCGGAGCCCAGGTGCGGCGCGTCTTGCGGTTGGAATGGCTCACGTTGTTGCCGTAGACCACGCCCTTGCCGCAAACTTCACAAAACTTTCCCATACTCTATCACACCTCCTTCAAGGATATGTCCACATCAAAACAGTGAAATTATATCATTTCTTCTCCCAAAACGCAAGGGCTGGGCGTGTAAAAGTTCTGGTATCAGCAAAATTAACCCTTGATTTGTAAAAAATCGTTCATTTAATTGGAGCTGGCGGGGGGGATTGGCTTGCATAATTGGCCTGAAAAAGGTATAATGATAAGGTAAGGTTTTCAATGGCAGAGTATACACGCCCGCCCTGTACCCAGGCGCGGGCGCAGGCCCTGATGAAAAGGGAGGTATAGATCATGGATTGCAAGTACAATACCGAACTGGGCGTCGTCACCGTGAACGACGATGTGATCGTGCGCGTCGCCGGCTACGCGGCGCTGGACTGCTACGGCATTGTGGGCATGGCCTCCAAGCGCGGCACCGACGGCATCGTGCAGCTGATGGGGCGCGAGAACCTGGGACGCGGCGTGAAGGTGCGCTCCTCCGGCGACAAGGTGGACATCGATCTTTTCATTATCGTGGAATACGGCATTTCGATCAGCGCCGTCGCGGCGGCGATCATCGAGACCGTGAAGTACAAGGTGGAGCATCTCACCGGCGTGCCCGTCGGTCGCGTGAATGTCTGCGTTGAGGACATCCGCGTCTGATCGCGCTCAGGTGCTTGTGGGAGGTTAAAATGGCTAGTAAGAGAATAGACGGCATACTGCTCAAGGAGATGTTTGCCTCCGGCGCGGCATTGCTGGTGAATAATCGGGACAGCGTGGACGCGCTGAACGTGTTTCCCGTGCCCGACGGCGATACGGGCACCAACATGTCCCAGACCATTACATCCGCGATCAAGGAGATCAACGCCAAGCCCTATACCAGCGTGGCGGACGTGGCCGGCGCCGCGGCTCGCGGCGCGCTGAAGGGGGCGCGGGGCAATTCCGGCGTCATCCTCAGCCAGATTCTGCGCGGCTTTTCCAAGGCGCTCGTGGGGCACGAGGATATCGACGGCCCGCTGCTGGCGGCGGCGCTGCGTTCCGGCGCGAACACGGCCTACAAGGCCGTCATGAAGCCCAAGGAGGGCACGATTCTGACCGTCATCCGCGTCATCGCGGAGGAGGCGGAGGAGGCCCTGGACAAGCAGGGCGACGTTGTGGAGCTGTTCAAGCTGGTGCTCAGCGTGGGCGACGCGATTTTGAAGCGCACGCCGGAGATGCTGCCGGTGCTCAAGCAGGCCGGCGTGGTGGACAGCGGCGGCATGGGCCTGATGGTGATCTTCAGGGGCATGTATGCCGCGCTGACTGGCGAGGCCGTGGACGCCGTCGCCGAGGAGAAGCCCGACGGCATGGCCATGCCCGGCGAGTTCGTGGACGACCACGACGCCATCGGCGAGATCAAGTACGGCTACTGCACTGAGTTCATCATCAGCCATCCCCGCGAGGATATGCGGGACGCCGACGTGGTGCGCCTGCGCCGCAGGCTGGAGCGCATGGGCGACTGCGTGCTGGTCATCAGCGATATGAACGTGGTGAAGGTGCACGTGCACACCAACGAGCCCGGCAAGGCCCTGCAGTACGCGCTGGAGCTGGGCGAGCTGGACGCCATCAAGATCGACAACATGATGGAGGAGCGCCGGGAGCGCGAGGCCAAGCAGGCGGCGGAGGCCGCCGCGAAGGCCGCTGAGCAGAAGGACTACGGCATCGTGGCCGTGGCGCTGGGCGACGGGCTGACGGAGATCTTCCGCAATCTGAACGTCGACCAGATCGTGGACGGCGGGCAGACCATGAACCCCAGCATTCAGGACCTGGCCAAGGCCGCCGACGCCACCAACGCCAAGACCGTCTTCATCCTGCCCAACAACACCAACATCATCCTCGCGGCCCAGCAGGCCAGCGAGCTGACCGAGCGGCGCGTGATCGTGCTGCCCACGAAGTCGGTGCCGATGGGCATCTCCGCCGCGCTGGCGTTTGATCCCACCGTCTCCGCCGAGGAGAACGAGGCCGCCATGACCGAGGCCGCCGAAGCCGTGCATACCGCCTCCATCACCTACGCCGTGCGCGATACCAACTACGACGGCCAGGAGATCCACGAGGGCGACATCATGGGCATGATCGACAACAAGCTCAGCGTGCTGGGCGGGGACATCGCCCAGGTCTGCCAGGACGTGACCGGGACGATGGTAAACGAGGATTCCGCGCTGATCACGATCTACTACGGCGCGGATACCGCCGAGGCCGACGCCCAGGCGCTGCAAAGCGCGCTGGCGGAGCAGTATGGCGACTGCGACGTGGAGCTGCAGCAGGGCGGCCAGCCGCTGTACTACTACCTGATCGCGGTGGAATGACGGGCGGACGCGACTGAATGTGGATATCATAGCGACGTACAGATCCTTCGCTCCGCTCAGGATGACGACAAGGCATCCCTGTCATCCTGAGCGGAGCGAAGGATCTGTACATAGCGCATATGCGGGACTTTTCAATCGACGGCAAACCCAGATTTGTGGAAGGGAGCATAAGCTATGGATACGCAGGCTAAGATCAGATGGGCCGTCATGGGCACGGGTTACATCGCCAACCGCTTTGCCCAGGGCATGGCGGAGGTGGCGGATGCGGCGCTGGTCGCCGTGGTCAGCCGGGACGCGGACAGGGGCCGCGCGTTTGCCGAGCGGTACGGCGCGGAGGCGGTGTATACTGATCTCGCTGAGATGCTGGCGGCGGTGAAGCCGGACGCGCTGTACGTCGCCACGCCCAATGACTGCCACTACGCCGCCATCGTGGCGGCGCTGAACGCGGGCGTCAACGTATTGAGCGAAAAGCCGATGGTGGACAATCGCAGGCAGCTGGATCGCGTTGTGGCCCTCGCGAAGGAAAAGGACCTGTTCCTGATGGAGGGCATGTGGACGCGCTGCTTCCCGGCGGTGCGGCAGGCGCGGGCCTGGCTCAGTGAGGGCCGGATCGGCAGGCCGCTGACGGTGCGCGCCTTCTTTGAAATGCACGCCGACCTGGACAACTGGCAGTGGTGGAAGGCTGGCCTTGCGCATGCCGGCGGCGCGCTTCGGGACGTGGGCATCTATTCCATCGCCATGGCCGACATGGTATTTCCCATGCCGCCCGCGCGGGCGCTCTCCACGATGCACTCCAACGGCGAGGTGGATCAGTCCTTCCGCCTGTTGCTGGATTACGGCGAGGGCCAGGTGGCCCTGGTGGGCGGCGCCTTCAACCAGGATTCCGGCTGGGAGGTCGAGATCGTGGGCGAGAAGGGCAGCATCCACATCGGACCGGAGTTTTGGGACCCCACCACGGCGACGCTCCGCACCTACGACGGCACCGCCGAGCGCTTCGAGGAACCCTACCCGGCCACCGGCTTCCAGTTTGAGATCCGCGCCGTGCAGGATTGCCTGAGAAGGGGCCTGAAGCAGTGCCCGGACTACACCTGGGACGACATGACCCGCGTCTCGGACATCATCGAGGCCGCCCGTAAGGAATGGGGGATCGTGTATCCCGCGGACGAAGCGTGAGGCGCGGATGAAAATCATTCCCTGAGAAGACAGGGCGCATCGAGGAACGCGTGGCTCGTCTACGCCATCTATCCAAAGCACGGGTATGCTTCCTGGCCCCTGTTCCCTCGGCCCCAAACCCCAATCAATCAACCATCCAAGGAAGGAATATGGACATATCATTATCCCAGATCAAGGGCATTGGGCCGGCGCGCCTGAAGGCGTTTCAGGCGGCAGGCATCAATACCGTGCGGGAGCTGGTGATGTTCCTGCCGAAGGAATACCGCGATTTGACCCAGACGGCGCCGCTGGCGGAATTGAAGGCGGGGGACGTCGCGGCGGTGCGGGTGCGCGTGGCGGGGGAGGTCTCCGAGCGCCGCGCCCGGCGGCTGCTGATCACGAAGCTCTATGTCACCGACGATACCGACACTATCCCGGTCATTTGGTACAACCAGCCCTGGCTCAAGAAGCAGATGACGCCGGGGCGGGAGCTGCTGCTCTACGGCAAGGCCGAGCATAAGCAGGGCTACATATCCCTCGTCAGCCCCACCATCGAGGCGGGCCAGGGCCTGATTCCCGTCTATCGAAGCATCTCCGGCATCCCCGCCAAGGCGCTGCGGCAGAGCGTGGAGGCGGCGCTGAAGCTGTGCGAGGGCCAGTGGCCGGACGAGCTGCCGGAGCCGCTGCGCCGCCGCTATGGGCTGTGCGAGCGCAATTTCGCCATGCGCAACGCCCACTTCCCGGACAGCCGGGAGGCGCTGGAGGCGGCCCGGCGGCGCATCGCCTTTGAGGAGCTTCTGCTCTACCAGATCGCCCTGCGGCTGTTTCGCAATACCGGGCGCGCGGGCGTGAGGATCGACTTCGACGATGCCGCGCTGGAGGACTTCTGGGGCCGCCTGCCCTTCGTGCCCACGAGCGCGCAGCGGCGGGTGCTCAAGGAGGTGGCGAACGACCTGCGCTCCGACCGGGCCATGGCCCGCATGGTGCAGGGCGACGTGGGCAGCGGCAAGACGGCCATCGCCTTCGCCGCCATCGCGCTCAGCCACGCCGGGGGCTGGCAGTCGGCGCTGATGGCGCCCACCGAGGTGCTGGCCCGCCAGCACTACGAGGGCGCGAAGGCGCTGCTGGAGCCGCTGGGCATCCGGGTGGGCCTGCTGGTGGGCAGTCTGACGCAAAAGCAGCACCGGCTGGCCCACGAGGCCATCTCCAGCGGCGAATGGGACCTGGCCATCGGCACCCATGCGCTGATCACCGAGGGCGTGACATACAAAAACCTGGGCCTGGTGGTCACCGACGAGCAGCATCGCTTCGGCGTTCGCCAGCGCACGCTGCTCAGCGAAAAGGGCGACGCGCCCAACGTGCTGGTCATGTCGGCCACGCCCATCCCGCGCACGCTGTCGCTGATCCTCTACGGCGACCTGGATATCTCCATCGTGGACGAGTTGCCGCCGGGCCGCACGCCGGTGGCCACGCGCATTGTGCCGGAGTCGAAGCGGGCGGGCATGTACGATTTTCTGCGCCGGGAGGTGGCCAAGGGGCGGCAGATCTACTTCGTGTGTCCGCTGGTGGAGGAATCCGAGGCGGTGGAGGCGTTGCCCGCCGAGGCGGTGTACGAGGATTTGCGCACGAACAAGCTGCCGGAGCTGCGCATTGAGCTGGTGCACGGGCGCATGAAGCCCGCCGACAAGGACGCGGCGCTGGAGCGCTTCCGCCTGGGCGAGGCGGACGTGCTGGTGTCCACCACGGTGATCGAGGTGGGCGTGAACGTGCCCAACGCCACGGTGATGGTCATTGAAAACGCCGAGCGCTTCGGTCTTGCGCAGCTGCACCAGCTGCGCGGGCGCGTGGGTCGGGGTACCGAGGAATCCTGGTGCTTTTTGATGTCGGAGCCGAATCCGCGGCTCAAGTTTCTGGCCTCCACCACCGACGGCTTCAAGATTGCACAGAAGGACATGGAGCTGCGCGGCCCCGGCGAGCTGTTCGGCACTCGCCAGTCCGGCACGCTCACGGCAGGCATCGGCGCGCTGGCCGGGAACGCGGAGCTGCTCAAGCTCACCCACGATGAGGCGCGGGCCCTGATGGAAGCGCCCGACGAACCGGATTCGCGGGCCGTGATCGACCTGGCGAAGGAGCGCTTCGCGGACAAGCTCAGAGATGTGGCGATTAATTAATGAGGTACATATGTGGCGGCGCGCGGCCGAGTGCCCGGCGAAGCGTCAAGTATTGAATGGTTCGTCTTTTAAAAACTTAAGCCGAACACTGGACGAATATGAAAATTGTGTTATAATGATAACGCAAATAGCTATCTCGCATCGAGCAGCGGAACGGCTGTTTGAGAATATGGCGGGGAAATACCCGCAAGAGGAGGAGATTCCTATGAAAAAGGCATTTGCGGCGTTGGTGATATTTTCCATGCTGCTGACCGCGGTGGCTGTGGCCGAGGCTGCCGACGTGGCGGGCGTGTGGTACCTGAACGAGATCACGGAGGACGGAGAGTCCTTCAACCCGGGCGATTTTGGCATCAGCATCACCCTGACGCTGAATGAGGACGGCACCGCCGTCATGGACGGCATGAGCGATGAGGCCGAAGAGGGCGCATGGGCCGCTGACGGCGACGCCGTCACCCTGACCTTTGACGGCGATGACATGGCTGTCGCCATCGAGGACGGCAACCTGATCATTGCCGAGGACAGCGCCTCCATGGTGTTTGGCAGGGAGCAGACCGCCGAGGTCTTTGTACCCGCCGAGCCCGTCGAAGCCGCTCTGGAGGACTATGCCGGCGCCTGGACCGCCGACAAGATCGGCATGGACGGCAGCTACTATGACGCCGCGCTGCTGGGCGCGGATGTCACCGCTACCATCGAAGATACCACCATTACGCTGGACGGCTTCCGGTTCAGTGGCGAATCCATTTCGCTGGAGTACGCCGACGGCGCGCTGAGCTTTTCCGGCACCGACGATGAGAGCGGCGCTTTCGCGGGCATCACGGCCCGGCTGCTGGAGGACGGCAACCTGTCCCTGACCCTTGACGCGGGCGAGACGGGCGCGTTCGCGTTCATCATGGCTCCCGCCGAGGCTGCCGAGGAGGCGCCCGCGGCCTGATCGCCGCTTGCGTAAAGCCGCGCGGGCTTGTTCCCGCGCGGCTTTTCTGAAATTTGCCCGATTAGCGGACGGACCGCAAGGCGCGAAATCAAAGATTTCGCGGCCTGCTTTGCGGACTGGCATGGCAAAATCGCGGATTCTGGCACCGCACTGGAGGCCGCAGAGCTTCAGCGAAAATCGTTACACCAAACACTTGACTACAGCCGCGAAATCTGATAAATATTATATAAAGACCTATGTGAATGGGGCGGCAGTCTGCCGCTTGTTTGCGATGACTGGCGAAAACACCTCGACTGAGGAGGAAAAATCAATGAAAAAGCTGTTTGCCGTCGTGCTTGCGCTGGCGATGCTGCTGACTGGCCTTGCGGTGGCCGAGAATATAGAGTCGGTGATTCCGACGCCGGTGCCGACTCCGGAACCCACGCCGGAGCCGACGCCCGATCCGGCGGAGGTTGTCCGCCAGGCGCTGATCGAGCGCCTGCTGGGTACATGGTATCTGAACGCCTTCGAGCTCGACGGCGCGCGCTTTGCCCCGGAGACCTTCGGCGCGGAGCTGGCCATGACGCTGAACGAGGACGGCACGGTGACTGCCGATTACGGTGATACCCAGGATGGCGGCGAGGGTGAATGGAGCGTAGAAGCGGAGCGCGTCACCATTGCCATC
>JAFVBK010000007.1 GCA_017480045.1 Clostridia bacterium | reverse complement strand
TAAAACTCCACCTTCCACACGCATTAACGGAGGATCCCAATGGCAAAGAAACGTAAGAGGCGCGCGACGCGGCGCAGGCCGGTCATTCAATCGGAAAAATACAGCATACGCGCGCTGCATGAGGACCGTGAATACGGCCTTTACTGGTATGCCTGGCTGTGGAAGCTGATTCGGCCGGTGCTCATCTTCCTGTGCAGCGTGCTGATGGTGATCGGCATCGTCTCCATCGGCTACGACCGCGTCTACGGCGCGTTTTTCGCCCCTGTGGTGGCGGACAGCGCCGAGGTGGTGGATTTTCAGATCGACAGCGGCGAGACCGTCACCCAGATCGGTCAGCGCCTGCAGGACGCCAACCTGCTGCGCGATAAGCGCGTATTCAAGTATACGGTGCAGTTCAAGGGCCTGACCAACGCCCTGAGCTACGGCGTCTTTCAGCTGTCGCCCGGCATGAACGTCGATCAGATCATCGAGGAGCTGACCTCCGGCAGTCAGACCAACGAGCGCGTGATCACCATCGTGCCCGGCTGGACCTGCGAGGACACCGCCGACTACCTGGTTGCGGAAGGGGCGCTGGAGGATCGTCAGGAGTTCCTGGCGCTCTGCAACAACGTGGATCTGTTCGTGGGCAGCAGCTATGCTCTGCGCGACGCCCAGAACGCGGGCACGCTGGCGGGCCGCAAGTACGCGCTGGAGGGCTATCTGGCTACGGACACCTATCGGATTTTCACCTCGGCCACCGCTGAGAGCATCATTCGCACGCTGCTGAACCAGCACAACAAGGTGATCGACAGCGTGTACTACGCCAACAACACCGAGTATTACACCGACGCGGAGGGCACGCGCCACGAGGTCGAGACCTACGACAACAACCTGAGCATGGATCAGATCGTCACGCTGGCGTCGATGATCGAGAAGGAGGCCGCCAACCGAGAGGACTACGCCAGGGTGTCGGCGGTGTTCCACAACCGGCTGCGCCTGGGCATGAAGCTGGAGAGCGACCCGACGGCCACCTACTTGACCGGCGAGCACAAGCTGGCCCTCAGCGACGCGGAGACCGGCGCTATCAACAACTACAACACCTACTATGTGCCCGGACTGCCCGTAGGCCCCATCTGCAATCCGTCGGTGGCGGCGCTGGAGGCGGCTCAGTCCCCGGATATGGACTACATCAATGAGGGTTACCTCTACTTCTGCGCCATGGAGCCCACATCGGGCCAGCTCGCCTTCTCCATCACCAAGGAGGAGCATGACGCCAACGTGGCCATGTACCGTCCGCTGTGGGAGGAGTACGACCGGCGGCAGGCGCTGGAGCAGGCCACGGAGGAAATCAGGGCCGAGGAACAGCCCTGACAGAGTGTGGAGCGTGGAGTTAAAGTGCGTAGCTGACGCGCAAGCTGGCTCAGCTCTCCCTCACTCAACCTCGCGTTCACTTTTTCGACAAGACATCATAAGCTGATAGGGCAGACTCCTGAGAAAGAGGGGGAAAGCCCTATGTTTTTGCCCGAAATGCTGCTGTGGCTGTCGGAAAACGGCTGGCTGATGCTGCTGCACCTCAGCGCCCGAACGTCGTTTCCGAAGCCGCTGGACAAGGAAGAGGAGGCCGCGCTGATCGAGAGGATGTTCGCCGGGGACAGCGAGGCCGCCGCGTCCCTGATCGAGCACAATCTGCGCCTGGTGGCCCACATCGCACGCAAGTATGCCCAGGCGGGCGTGGATCAGGACGATCTGGTCTCCATCGGATCGCTGGGGCTGATCAAGGCGGTGCAGACCTTCCGACCAGAGGCGGGGAAGCTCACGGCCTATGCCTCGCGCTGCATCGAGAATGAAATCCTGATGCACTTTCGCGCCGAACGCAAGAATCGGGGCGTGGTGCTGCTGGGGGAGAGTCTGGGTCAGGACAAGGACGGGGCCGACGTGTCCCTCAGCGACCTGTTGGGCACCGAGCCGGATCTGGTGCCCAGCGCGGCGGAGACGGCCATCGAGTCCTCGCGGGCGCTCAAGTTGATGAAGCGGGTGCTGACCGAGCGGGAGGCCGAGGTGGTGCGGCTGCGTTGCGGCCTCATGGACGGCGAGCCCTGGCCCCAGCACCGCGTGGCCGCGAAGCTGGGTATCTCCCGAAGCTACGTCTCCCGCATCGAGAAGCGGGCGCTGGAAAAGCTGCGGGAGGCGCTGGAGGGGAATTTGCCAGGGAACGTCAAATCAGAGTAAACCGGAAACGAAAGAGAGGCGCGCACGGATGGACGTGCGACGACAGCTTCGCGCCTGTCGGGTAGCTCGACGCGCAATGTTCCGGGGCGGCGGCGCGTCGCCGCCCTCGCAAATACGCGGCGGCAGCCGATTCCTGTACCCTGATCCCTAATCCTTGCCTCCGCGCGCGAGGATCAATTCGCGGCGCTCAATCTCAAGTGGACAGACGCCGCCTAAGTGAACGCTCGATCCCGACCGGTTGCCCGGCGAGCATCGAGCGCAGCGTGGTGGAGCGTATCCAGCCCGGTACGCATGAGCTGTTCATCGGCAAGGCAGAGGTCGTTCATGTGGATGAAGAATACCTCGGCGCCAACGGCAATATTCTGCGGGACAGGATGGATCTGATGTCATCATATGGACGAAATAGTTGAGGTGATGCATACTTTGATGTGATGAAACCTGTGTCGCTGGGAAATACGATTTTGAAACAGCCGAAGTCCTGGCCGATTTTGGTATTGGCTCTTCTTTGGATTAGGACATGACTTGGGAAAACGAAACAAAAAAACTTCGCAGTATAATAAAGGGGGTCTGGCAACCAACCCTAAAAAAGCGAAGGTGTTCACGAATGAACGATGACAGTTTATCTCATACGGAGTACAATTGCAGACATCATCTGGTATTTGTACCGAAGTATCGTCGAAAGGTACTGCGCTTGAGGGTGTGGAGAGCGTGCCGCTGCGCGCTTTAATGTAATACCATCTGTCTGTTCCCTGCTCTGGCAAGGCAAAAGCAGGTGAATAATATTGCGAGTGAACTGCTTTTTTGCTATACTTTCGTTGTACCGATGAGCTGCATTTGCGGTCTTGCAGGCGCGTTGGGATACATATGGACGAGAGCAGGTGACGGCCTTTGCCGATGCGAAGCGTGAATCGAACGATTTGTCAGGGACGGATGGCGTTCGCGGTGACGTTCACGTTTTCCTGACCGCAGGCTGCAACAGCAGGCAGCAGCTGCGCCAGATCGTCACGCTGCCATTTTTCGCGCTGCTGACGGCATGGGTTTGCACGCTGCTGTCAGCATGATGTTAGTTATAACTAATAATTTTACATTGAATATCTGCCGGATCGCTTGACTTTTCAGCAAGGGGAAATTATAATTTCATTAAGTTAGATAAAACTAATTTTCGTGGACGGAGGAGTCGCTCATGAAAAAGCCATTTTCCCTGCTATTGACACTGTGCCTGCCACTGGGCTGCGCTGGCGGAGGCCGCTGTCGAGGCGGCGGATATCGGCATGTAATCCCTTTTTCGATCATCCATGCAGCGTGACGCCATCGCGCGTCACGCTGGTTTTAGTCTTTTCCATGCGACATAGATGGAGGGAAACGAGCTATGAAACCGAATTACAAAAGCTGGGCGCTCAAGGGCATGGTGATCGGATTGACGGCGGCGGCTGTTCTCGCGGGAGCGCTGCTGGTGGGACAAAAGTGACGCTGTGACAAACCATATACCCGCCTGTTGAGAGAGGGGAATCCATGGCAAAGGTATTGTTTTATGGCGCGGGCGTGCTGGGCGCGCTGACGATCCACTACCTGTGCGCGGCAGGCAACGACGTGACCGTGGTGGCGCGGAGCAGCTATGAGGCGTTGAAACGCGACGGCGTCGTCGTGCGGCATGTCTTGCAGCGCAAGACCACCGTGGACCGCCCGCGCGTGGTGCGCGAGCCCGATTTTGACGAGCGCTACGACGCCGTGTTTTCCGTGATGCAGGCCCAGCAGCAGCTGGCCGTTGCCGACGCGCTGGCGGCGGTGAACGCGCCGCTGGTGATCCTGATCGGCAACGAGATCGCGCCGGACGGGGTGGAACGGAAAATCCTTTCCAAAGCCGCGTCGCCCCGGCGGGTGCTGTTCGGCTTTCAGAACTCGGCGGGACACCGGGAGGACGGCGTGGCGGTCTGCGCCCGGACGCCCGTGACGGAAATTGTGCTGGGCGGCCTGCACGGGGTGGCGAACGCGGAGGAACGGGCGCTGGTGGAAAAGCTGTTCGATACGAGAGGCTGCCGCCTGACGTGGGTGGCCGATATGTCCGCCTACTATCTGTGCCACATGGCCGAGATTCTGCCCTTTGGATATCTGTGCTACCGGCTGGATTGTCGGATGAAGGACGCCAAGGGCGCGGACGTGCGGGCGCTGATGGAGGCCTCGCGGGAGGCGTTCCAATACCTGATGTGCATCGGCGTGAAGCCCATGCCGCCGGGGGAGGAGCAATTCTATCTCGGCGGCGCGAAGACCGCGGGCATGCGGCTTCTGTACCGCGTCATTTGTCGAACCTTCCTCGGCAAGCTGATGGTGAGCGACCACTGTGGCAACGCGGTGACGGAGATGGAGCAGATCGACGCGGCCTTCGCCCGTCTGCGCCGTGAAAGGCCCGGCGCGCCCATGCCCGCATGGGACGCCCTGCGTGCGGCGATGCCGGACTGGGTGGAGCTGCACCGGCGCTGGGACCATTGAACGGGAGGCGAGGGCATGGTCATCCACGAATTCGGCAATGAAAACGAGCGGGTTATGCTGATGTTCCCCTGCGCGGCGGAGCCGTGGGACGCCTTCGAGGACGCGGCAAAGCTGCTGGCGGCGCGCTACCGGGTGGTGCTCGTCACGCCAGACGGCCACACGCCGGGGGAGGGGACGGACTTCATTTCCGTGGAGAAGACGGTGGACGACGCCGTCGCATGGCTCAAGGCGCACGGCATCGCCCGGCTGGACGCGCTCTACGGCATGAGCATGGGCGGCGGCATGGCGATGCACCTGCTGGCATGGGACAAATTTCCCGTAAAGCGCGTGTTGATCGACGCGGGCACCGCACCTTATACCTATCCCAAGTGGGTGTGCAAGCTGATCGGCGTGCGGGATTATCTGGAGATGAAGCTGGCGGTGCGCTCCCGGCGCGTGACGGAGGCCGCCTTTCCGCCCGAACGCTTCACGCCGGAGGGCTGCGATCCCGTACAGGTGTACGACGGGGTCATGGCGTTTTTGCGCACCCTGTCCAACAAAACCATTTGGAACGTCTTCTGGTCGGCCAACAACTACAGCGTGCCGGACACGCCGCGAGGCAGGGCCGAGCTGTTGTTCTGGGTAGGCGCGGACGAATGGAGCTCCCGCTTCCGGGATCTGAAGTGGGCGAGGGGGTACTTCCCCAACATGCGCGTGCGCACCATCCCCCGCATGATGCACGGGGAATATGTGATGATCCACCCGAAGGACTTTGTCCGGGACGCGCTGGCCTATTTTGAGGACGGCGCAACCCAGGAGGACGAGGAGGAGAAGCGATGAATTGGACGATATTCGCGATCGAGGCGCTGGCGCTTCTGGCGCTGTTCACGCTGATGGTGATGCTGCCCGCCAGGAAGAACCTGGCGGTGGGAGTTTACAACTACCCAAGGGAGATTCAGGAGGAATACTTCAAGACCCATCCGCGCGTCGAGACCGAGCCGCTGAGCAAGCGGGTGGTGCTGGTCAAGTCCGCGGGAATCCTGTTCTTCGTGATCGTACTGGCGCTGGGCGGATGGCTGTGCGGCGCGCGCGGCTTCTGGCAGGGGTTCGGCTACGCCGTGCTGATGTTTGCGCTGGTGGGCGCTTACGACACGTTCTTTCTCGACTGGGTGCTGTTCGCGCGAATGAAGATGTTTCGCCTGCCGGGCACGGAGCACATGGACGCGGCCTATGCTCAGAAGTGGTTCCACTTAAAGGGCATGCTGTTCCCCGGCTCTCTCTTCGCGGTCATCATCGGCCTTCTGGTCGGCGCGGTGCTGGCGCTGGTTGGCTAAGGGAGGAAGACGGAAATGGAAGACAAGCGTCTGTCCATATATGGGATCGGTCCGGTTTACGGCGGCATCGTCGCCGGCTTGACCGCGGCGGCGTGGTTCTGCGGCAGGCTGCCCGCTCTGGCCGTCCGGTAAGGACTGAACGGGGAAAGGCCTGCGCGGACGGATTATCAATCATAAGC
>JAFVBK010000076.1 GCA_017480045.1 Clostridia bacterium | reverse complement strand
GAGATGGCCGTCGCCGCTATTCGCGCGGGCAAACACGTGTACATCGACAAGCCGCTGGCGGTGACGGCCCAGAGCGCGGAGCGCATTGCGGCCGTGGCGGCCCGATCGCCGGTGTTCACCCGAATGGTGTTTAACAACCGGTATCTGCCCGCGACGTTGCGGGCGAAGCAGCTGGTGGAGGAGGGACGTATCGGCGAGGTGTTGACCTTCAACGTTCGCTACCTGCATTCCGGCTCCATCGATCCGAACAGACCCATCGGCTGGAAGCAACAGATGCAGGGCGGTGTGCTGCTGGATCTGGGAAGCCATGCGTTGGACCTTCTGACCTGGCTGACCGGCTATCCGAAGCGGGTGTTCTGCAAGACCTTTACGCTGTATGGCGATCGTCCCACCCGGGACGGAGGACGGGAAGCGGCGCTGTCCGAGGACCACGCGCAGATGCTGTTGGAGCTTAAAAACGGCGCGGTGGGGAGCGTGGAGGCCAGCAAGATCGCTACAGGCGCGGGCGACGAGCTGACGCTCGAGCTGCGCGGCACAAGGGGCGCGCTGAAGTGGAGCGCCATGGACGCCAGCTACCTCTATTTCTACGACAACACATTGCCCGAGGCCGACTATGGCGGGCTGCGGGGCTTTACCCAGATTGAATCCGTGGGTCGCTATCCCGCGCCGGGCGGCAAATTCCTGCCGCCGAAGAACGCCATAGGCTGGGAGCGCGGTCACCTGCACTGCTATTATACCTTTCTGGACGCTGTGGCCCGGGGCGAGCGGCCGGAGAACGGCATCGCCGACGGCGCGCGCCTGCAAAAGCTGATGGAGAATTTGCGCCGTTCCGCGGAGACGGGCGCGTGGGTGGAAGTGAGCTGAGGAAACGGGGAGAAAGCAGTGGGAAGCAGGAACAGCGACCTTCCGTCAAGATAAATTATAATTCACAACGTTTTAATGGAGGCATTCAATATGTCTGTAAAGCCCATTCGCGTCGGTGTGGTCGGCTCCGGCATGATCAGCGGCATTTATCTAAAGAACATGATTAACCGCTTCGACATCCTGCGGGTGGAGGGGCTCTGCTCCGCCCACCCGGAGAATGCGAAGCGCAGGGCGGATGAATTCGGCATTCCCGCCCGCGGTTATGAGGAACTGCTGGCGGACGACGGCATTGACATGATCGTGAACCTGACGCCCACTCCGGCTCACGAGGCCATCATTCGCAGGGCGCTGGAGGCAGGAAAGCACGTCTACACCGAAAAGACCATGACCACGAGCCACCAAAGCGCCCGGGAGCTGTGCGAGCTGGCGGCGTCAAAGGGTCTGTGGCTGGGTTCGGCGCCGGATACCTTTCTGGGCGCGGCGCTTCAAACGGCCAGGCGGGCCATCGACGACGGGCTGATTGGAGAGGTTACGTCCTTTGCCTTTTCCGCCAATCGGGACAACAGCTTTCTGACCAGCTTTTACCGGTTCCTGAACATGCCCTTCGGCTGGATCGCTTACGATTACTCCGTGTACTATCTCACCGCGCTGTGCAGCCTGCTGGGCCCGGTGGAGCGGGTGGCCGCGTCGGTGCGCGCGCCCTATCCCACGCACCCGGATATCAACCCCAGTTCGGCCGCCTTTGGCCGGGATATCCCGACGCCCAACGAGAGCGAGATCAGCGCCGTGCTGACCCTTAAGAGCGGCGTCTCAGGCACGGGACACGTCAATGGCGACAGCGTGATTCACGATCAGAGCTTCTTCGCCATCTACGGTACCGGGGGCATACTGTATCTGCCCGATCCCAACGGCTTTGGCGGTCCGGTGCGATTGCTGCCAAACTGGGCGCATGACGCGGGGCCTGCGCAGCCGAGGACGCTTGAAAATATCTATGGATTTGCGGACAACAGCAGGGGCGTCGGCCCCGCAGAGATGGCCTGGTCCATTCGCGCCGGGCGGCCCGCTCGCGCGGGCGGCGCCATGGCCTGCCACGTGCTGGAGGTCATCGACGCCATCATCGAGAGCGGCGCGACAAATCGGTTCATAGCGATTGAATCCGCCTTCGACCGTCCCGCGCCGCTGAACCCTCCGGCGGATGGGGAAGAAAGCAGCCTTCGATAGGAGTGGGACCGTGCGATTGGAGAGAATACAGGCATACCTGAAGTCCATGGGCTATGATTACGCATACTCGGAAAACGACGACTGCGGCGGTATCGAGTTTACCCTTAGAGGGCTCAATTACCACGTGTGGGAGTATCCGGAGCCTGAAAGAGGCGCGGCCAGCAATGTGCGCGCCTGGGGCCGCATGGAGGACTTCGAGGGAGATTATGAAGGGGACATCATCGATGTGATGAAGCATTGGTGAGTTTTGAGCGCGTTTACAACGCGATAAACAGAAGACGGACGATATCATCAGATCCTTCGTTCCGTTCAGGATGACGGCGTTACAAGGCTTGCCGTCCTGGCGGGAACGAAGGAACCTGTCGTTTTGTTTTTGGCGGTGTCGCGATTCAGGAGGGCCTTTTCCCAAAGCGCTTCCGCCCCCACTTCGCGCAGGGTTTTTCCGCCAGAGAGGTGGTCAACAGCGCCGCCAGCAGGGCCGCCAGAAAGCATGCCAGCGTGTAGTGCAGCTGCCAGGGCATCTCGCCGGCCTGGTTCGGATTGGCCTCGGCCAGATAGGGCGGAACGCGCCACGCCTTCAGGCGCACCGCCAGCCACTGGTGCCAAATGTAGAAATTGAAGGACAATCCCGAAAGGAACCGCACCGCGCGGTTGGAGCACAGCCGCCGGATGGGCGTGAAGCTCAGGCTTCCCCCCAGAAGGAAGGCCGCGCCGCAGAGTGAAAACAGCCATCGGTGATCCAGCTGTCCGTGCCGGAGGGGCTCGTAGCCGGAGATGTGGGATTGCGCGGCGACAATGCGCAGCGCGCCCCATGCCCCCGCGACGCACGCGAGCGTGCCCAGAGCGGCGATCAATCCCCGGCGATTCCTTTGCCGGGCCAGCGCCGCGTACAAATGCGCGGCCAGCATGCCGTTGGCATATACGTCCAGCATGTTGGGCAGCCGGTTGACAAACAGCGTGGTATCCGCCATCGGTTCCGTCCACTGCCTGTGAAAGCACAGCGCCGCGCCGGTCATGGCGAGGTAGCAGAGCATGGGCCGCCGCTTGAATGCGGGGGCCAAGACGGGCAGGATCAGGTAGAACTGGACCTCCACGGCCAGCGTCCAAAGCACTACGTTCAGTCGCGTCTGGGTATAGGAAAATTCAAACAGGTTGTGGGTGAAGGTCAGATGAGCCGCCAGGTCCCGGACCAGGCGGTCGCCGCCGGAAAAGTCCGGCTGCGCCAGAGCAAAGATCAGCATGACCGCCAGACACAGCCAGTAGCTGGGCAATATGCGCAGCGCCCGCCGCTGGTAGAAGGCGCGCGAGGGCAGCTGAGTGTCGTTGGCATACGGCAGGTACAGCAGAAAGCCGCTGAGCAGAAGCATCAGGTCCACGAACATGTAGCCCGCCCGCACGGGGCTGGTCATATCCAGGGCGAATGCGCCGATGCGCAGCACCGGGCTCAGCCAGGACTGCTGCCAGATGTGATACCAGGCGACCATGAACACGCAAAACACGCGCAGCAGATCGCCCGCCGCGGCGTAATCCGGCGGGGCGGGGGAAATGGGGCGGCTGAAGGGTGAGAGTTTCTTCATTATATTGTACCCTTGGCGGCGCGGCTCGCCGGGAGAATGTTGTTATACATTATAACAAAAACCGCGGCGCTTTTCAAATGTGTCCAAAAGATGATATTTCACATTACCTGACTTGACAGTGCCGGTGAAATCCCTTATACTTATAAGGCTGTTACTTTGGCATTATTCGTCGCGGCGAAGCCGTT
>JAFVBK010000075.1 GCA_017480045.1 Clostridia bacterium | reverse complement strand
GCCGTCTGCCGCGCGCTGCGGCGCCACAGTGATGTGCCGATTGTGTTCCTGACCGCGCTCAGCGACGAGGAGGACAAGCTCTACGGCTACGAGTTGGGCGCAGACGACTATATCACGAAGCCGTTTTCCATGGCGGTGCTCTACGCGAAGGTGAAGGCGCTCATCCAGCGGCGCAGGGGCAACCTCACGACGGGCGACCGGCTCGAGGCGGGCGGGATATCGCTTCGCCTCTCCACGCGGCAGGCATGGGCGGGGAAAAGGGAGATCATCCTCACGCCGAAGGAGTACGCGCTGCTGGAATGCCTGATGAAAAACCGCAACATTGTCTTGAGTCGCGAGCAGCTTTTGGTCAAATGCTGGGGCTACGACTACGAGGGCGAAGCGCGGGCGGTCGACACGCAGATCAGGCGCCTGCGGGAGAAGCTCGGGGACTGCGCCGGATGCATAAAGACGGTCATCAAGGCGGGCTACAAGCTGGAGGTGTGAGGACATGATCTATATCACACCATATTTTGCAATCAGTTATCGCGCTGCTTTTCGTCTGCTGTTCGGCATTGTGGTCTGGATCGCCGCATATGCCAGGGTGTACAAGCTCGTCGAAAAGCGCAGGGAAAAGGCGCGGAAGAAGCCGCCGCGCTCCGCCATGAGCGCCGTGACATGGGGGCTCTCGCTGGGGATGCTCGCGGTCTGGGGGCTGTCGATGGCGTGCCTGACGCTCGTGTTCGCGCAGCAGCTCTACAACGGGCTGTATCAGGAGGCGGCCGATTTCGCCGACTACGTGGACAGCATCGGTCTGCGGGACTTTTATGACGCGGATTACCCCCGCTACGGCTCGCAGTACGAGCGCCCGGATCTGGTCGACTATGCGATGCTCGGCGCCATCCGCAATACCCAAAGATATGTCCTGAGCCTCTCCAACCCGCCGGAGGGGAAGCTGTGGCTGACGCGCGACGTTTCCGTCCCGATGGAGACCGCCGTGCTGTTCTACGACGGCGACGGGAAGCTGCTGCACAAAAACAGCGACTTCCTGTACTTTTACTACGCCACGCAGGAGGAGTGGGACGCGGGACGGGAGGAGCAGGCGGGGCACTGCGGCTGGATCGACCTCGGCGAGGGCGGAGACGACGATCCCTGGCTCCCATTCCGCAGCCGGAGCAGCGGACATATCTCCCTGTACGACTATCGTGCGCTCCGTATCACGGGCACGATGAAGGGAACGGAGATTGAGCCGGTATCGGTGGAATATCTCTCGGACGACGCGCTGAGCCGGGCGTTGGAGGAACGCGGGCCGACGGAACAGGGAATCGACGAGGACGGCGCCGAATATGTCAGTTACGACTATCTGCTCAGCGATCTCGACCGCGCGGGGCTACTCGAGTGGGAGACCCTGTTCGACCATCCAGGCGGCGCGGAAGAAGGGCTTGTCACCGTTTACGCGTACTACCTCTCACTGAACCTCTATGACAAGCAGCCGCTGGCCTACTACGGCGCGGGCGCGTGGGAGGACTGGGAAAGCCTCGCGGCGCTGGCGGAGAGCATGGATTTCCCCGCATGGGAAGGCATGGACGGCGGCTTCCGCGGCATGAGCGAATACGGCCTTGGGCGCATCATCCATTTCGACGGGCGGACATATCGGAATTGGGTGGGCTACGACTTTGGGGCGGACGAAGCATACCCGCCTGTGGAGGCGTATATGATCGTCGCCGTCGCCTGCGCCCCGCTGCAAAGCGCGGTGGTTGCGCTGCGCAGCGTCTACGCCCTGACCGCGCTTGTGGCGGCGGCGGTCGTACTGCTGCTGCGCCGCAGGCTCAGGGACCGGCTGATCGGTCCGCTGGCAGACATCAACGCGGGCATGGCGGAGAACTGGCGCTTCGTCTATACGCCGGACAACAAGCCGCGGCTGTGGAGAGAAACCGAGGAGCTTTATAGCCACTATCAGGATGAGATCGACCACCGTCGCTTCGACAAGAACGAGATCTCGCGGCTGAACACTGCGCTGGACTACGCAAAGAAAGCCGAGCAGAACCGGCGGCAGATGACGTCCGCCATCGCCCACGAGCTGAAAACGCCGCTCGCCGTCGTTCACAGCTACGCCGAGGGGCTGAAGGAGCATATCGCGGAGGAGAAGCGGGAGACATATCTCGACACCATCCTCGCCGAGACGGAGCGGATGGACGGCATGGTGCTGGAAATGCTCGATTTGTCCCGCTTGGAAGCGGGCAAGGTGAAGCTGAGCCGCGACGAGTTCTCATTGAGCGCGCTGGCAAAGTCCACGTTTGATAAGCTCGCGCCTCCAGCAGAGGAGAAACGCTTGGAGGTCGTGTTCGAGCTGGACGGAAACTGCCGGATCGCCGCCGATGAGGCCCGTATCGGGCAGGTGATCGAAAATTTCGCCTCCAACGCACTGCGCTATGCCCCGGAGGGCGGCAAGGTGCTGGTCAAGACCCGAAGCGGAGGCGGGGAAACGCGCTTCAGCGTGGAAAACACCACGGAGCGCCCGTTCACCGCCGAGGAACTGAGCAAGGTCTGGGACACGTTTTACCGCACAGACAAGGCGCGCGGCGGTAAGGGCACGGGGCTCGGCCTCGCGATCGCAAAGAATATCATCGGTCTGCACGGCGGAACATGCACGGTCCGTAATACGGACACGGGGGTCGAATTCGGATTTGTGATTTGATTGAGAAGAAAGGGAGGACGCTTATGACAGCGGAATTGAGAAGGGTGAAAATCACGGAGG
>JAFVBK010000074.1 GCA_017480045.1 Clostridia bacterium | reverse complement strand
TCCTGGCTGCCATCGTGCGCGTTGCCGAGGCCGCCATTCCCTTCCTCGACGAGGGCGAGATCAACCGCAAGGCGGAGGAGGGCGATGCCAAGGCCCGCCGCGCCCTGCGCCTGATCCGCCGCTCCGAGCGCGCCGAATTCGGCGAGTTTCGCATGGCGCATACGCTGCTCCTGCTGTGCGCCGCCGTCACGGCCTTCGCGGCGCTGGGCGGCTTGCTGGCCGGTCGATTCGCCAGCGCCGGCGCGCGGCTGAGCTGGCTGCTTGCCGGGCTGTGCGTGCTGATTCCCTTCGGGCTCGTCGCGTTTGTGCTCGCCGGAGTCATGCCCGGCCATCTGGCGGCTCATTGGCGGGAAAAGCTGTTTGACCGCGTGGCCGTCGTATGCGAGTGGACGCTGGCCACCCTGTCCCCCGTCACCCGCCTCGCGCTGGCGCTGGGCGCGCTGATATTGAAGCCCTTCAACATCAAGCCCGCCGACGCGGGCGACGCTGTCACCGAGGAGGACATCCTGCAAATGGTGGACATCGGCGAGGAGAAGGGCGCCATCGAGGCGGACGAGAGGGAAATGATCGAGAACATCTTCGAGTTCAACAACATGGACGCCGGAGACTGCATGATCCACCGCAAGGACATCACCGCCATCGACATCGAGTCCACCGACGGGGAAATCCTCCAGACCATCCGCGAGAGCGGTCTCTCCCGCTTCCCGGTGTACGAGGACAGCATCGACAACGTGCTGGGCATACTCACCACCCGCGATTGGCTGATCAACCAGGTGGAGGGACGGCATGCACCGCTGAAGGAGCTGATCCGCCCCGCCCACTTCGTGCCGGAATCGGTGCGCACCGACGTGCTGTTCCAGGAGATGCAGACCCGAAAGCAGCACATGGCCATCGTGGTGGACGAATACGGCGGCACCAGCGGCCTCATTACGCTGGAGGACCTGCTGGAGGAGATCGTGGGCAACATCTACGACGAATTCGACGCCCAGGAGGAGCCTGAGATCACAAAGCTTCCGGACGGGCGCTGGCGCGTCTCCGGCTCGGCGGAGCTGGAGACCATCGCGGAGACGCTTGAAATCGAGCTGCCGGAGGACGAGGAATACGACACCCTGGGCGGGCTGATCTTCAGCCGCCTGACGGAGATCCCCGCCGACGGCGAGCACCCGGTCGTGGAGTGCTTCGGGCTGCGCATCAGCGTGGAGGAGATCGCGGAGCGCCGGGTGGAGTGGGCAATCGTCGAAATCTGCGGCAAGGAGCCTTCCGAAGGCGAGAGCAACGAAAAGAAGGAAAGCCAGTGACTATAATGAGAAAGGCCCATTGGACTCCCCGCGACCAGCTCCGATTTGTCGAACGGAGCCGTCGGGATTTGCGTTCTCTCATTCTCAAATCTTCATATCATTACGAAAGGCAGTGACGAACCATGGAATTGCTGAAACAGAGGATTCTCAAGGAGGGGCGCGCGCTGAGCGAGCACGTGCTGCTGGTAGACTCATTTTTGAACCACCAGGTGGATGTCAAGCTGATGAAGGCCTGTGGCGAGGAATTCGCCCATCGCTTCGCGGACGCGGGCATCACCCGCGTCGTCACCATCGAATCCTCCGGCATCGCCCCGGCGGCCATGACCGCGCTGGCCATGGATCTGCCGATGGTCATCATGAAGAAGTCCGTTTCCAGCATCCTCAGCGACGGCATCATCCAGAAAGAGGTCTTCTCTTTCACAAAGAACGCCCCCTACCTGCTGACGCTCAAGACGGATTTCGTCAAGCCCGGCGACAGAGTGCTGCTGATCGACGATTTCATGGCCAACGGCGAGGCGGCCTTCGGCGGCATCGCGCTGCTGGAGCAGGCCGGAGCCGAGGTAGTCGGCGTGGGCACGGTGATCGCCAAGGCGTTCCAGCCCGGCATGGACAAGCTGCGGGCCGCGGGCTATCGCGTGGAGGCGCTGGCGCCGGTCAGCCGCATGGGCGAAGGCTTTATCGAATTTCAGTGAGCGTTTTCTATCAAACACCAAGGAGGAGATGCACATGAGCGGTGAATACACCGAATATCGCTACGACACTCAGCTGCTGATCGAGGGCGAGGGTCTGGACGAGGACGCCATCCGCGAGCACTTCGAAAGCGCCTTTGTGGGCGACTGCCTGCTGGCCGTGGGCGACGACGAGCTGATCAAGATCCACTACCACACCAACGAGCCCTGGAAGGTGCTGGAATACTGCGCGACGCTGGGCGAGATTTACGACATCGTTGTGGAGGACATGGACCGGCAGTCGAGGGGACTGCAGGGATAATAATCCCAGCGGAGTTTTTCTTCCCCGCGCCCCTGCGCAGATTGCCTTTCAAGCCCCGCGGAGACGCCAGACCGGCGTCCGCGGGGCTTTGTCTTCCCATCCCGAATCGATCCCGTTCCGCACATTTCCGGCACATCCCTGTCACAATGTTGTCGTTTGAGTATTGGAGCGCAATCTGCTATAATTATACGTGTATTTATATATTCAGACGCAGACGGTCCCACCGCGCCTCGCGCGGCGACTCCACTGAAAGGTGATATACGATGGAAATGACGTTTGAACAGGCGATGCGCCCCGGCTTGCTGCAGGCCTTTGCCAACCGGCGCGGCAGCGGCTACATGATGCGCTCGGAAAAGCGCTCCGGTTCCTATGGAAACGGCTCCAACCACCGCCCGCCCAAGCGCAAGAAAGCGGGCTTTGTCTACATATTTTTCACCCTGCTGATCAGCCTGATCCTGTGGCCGGTGGGCATGGTGATGCTGTGGCGCAGAAAGGTGCGCCTGCAGGCGGGCACCAAGCTGCTGATCTCGCTGTTGACGCTGTGCCTGAGCGTATTCCTGATCGTATTCGCGCTGATGGTGCCGGTGGACAACCCGGAATACACCGCCTTCCAGGATCGCGCCAACGACTGGCTGGACAAGGCCGCCGTGGACGTGGCCGCCGCGGGAGACGCCGCCTACAAGAAGAGCACCGAGACCTGGCAGGTCATGTCTGATTTCACCGAGGCCGGCAGCGACTTCGCCCTGCTTCAATCGGCGGACGCCCTGGACAAGGGCGTGGAGCTGGCGGGCCAGGCCCGCGCCTCCATCGAGGATCTGCTGCACCGCGAGCCCGCTGAGCCGGAAGCCACCGAAGTCCCGGCGGATACAGAGGATCCCGACGCCACCGACGCGCCCGCGGATACCGAGGCCCCGGCCGATACCGACGCCCCTGAAGCGACGGAAGCCCCCGCGGAGGTCGAGGCGACGGAGCCCGCCGAAGCGACCGACGGCATCGACATTCACCTGCCGGAGGAAGCGCCCGCCGAGGAAGACGCCCAGGCTTTGAGCGCTGGCATCCTGCACGCGGACGGCAGCTTTGAAGCTGGCGTGGAGGCCCCCGTCGAAGCTACCGAGGCTCCCTCGGAACCGACTGAAGCCCCTGTCGAAACGGCTGAGGCCCCTGTTGAAGCAACTGAAGCCTCCGCCGAAGCGACGGAAGCCCCCGCGGAGGCTGAAACCGCCGAACCCGCTGCTGAAACCACCGAGGCGTCCGTTGAAGCCACCGGGGCGCCCGTTGAAGCCACCGAGGCGCCCGTTGAAGCCACCGAGGCGCCCGTTGAAGCCACCGAGGCGCCCGCGGAGACGACGGAGCCCCCCGCCGCTGTCGCGCAGGTCAAACCGGCGTCAGAAGCCACCGTGTACTACTATGAGGACGGCAGCAAGGGCTTCCATATAGGGCCTACCCGTCACGGCATGGGCAACGCCCCGGCGCACACGCTGGCCGAAGCCTTTGCGGACGGCAAAAATCCCTGTACCTCCTGCGGCATGCCTGACGAGAGCATCCTGACCGAGGCGCATATCGCATGGGTGGACGAGAATAACCTGATCCACACCACCGATGAATGCGCTGCCTTCACCGGCGAATGGCGGTTGCTCCCGCTGGCGGAGGCCGTGGACGCGGGCTACGCCGCCTGCGCGGATTGCGGCGCAAACGCTTATGTTGAATCCATCTACCCCGCCCCAACCCCCACGCCGGAGCCTGAGGTCGTAACGCCCTCGGCGGCGCTGAAATCCGTCGGCGAGCTGACCGTGTACTACTACGACAGCAGCGTGGGCTATCACGTGTCCCCCAGCTGCGTGGGCATGAGCAACGCCCCGGCCCACACCCTGGCGGAAGCCGTGTCGATGGGCAAGCATGCCTGCGGCAACTGCAATCCGCCCTCGGCGGAGCTGATCGGTCTGCCGGTGCTCTGGCTGGACGACACCGGCCTCTGCCACACCAGCGACGAATGCGCGAGCTTCAGCGGCAAATACACGCTGATCACCCGCGACGATGCGCTGGCGCAGGGCCTCGCCGGCTGCCCCGATTGCGGCGCGGGCGAATACCTGGTTCCCGGCACCGCGCTGGCGGAGAATTGATTTCGACACATTCGGGCCGTTCCCATCCGGAACGGCTCTTTTTTTGCGCGCATGCGATACAAAACGCTCATTGTGTGCTATAATGATAGCAACCGCATAAATGAAAGGATTGACCCACCATGGCAAAGAAGAGTGCAAAATCCAAGGGCTTCCGCAGGCAGAACGCCAAGAAGCCCTATCTGAGCAAGCGCGACATCGCACTGCTGTGCGTGCTGGTGGCCGCCGTCGCCATCGGCGCGTTCCTCCTGTTCCGCTATGACGACGGCGCGCTAAAGGTGACGGACGGCGCGGTGGTCGCCGATGGCGACAACTGGCTGATCGTAAACGGCAGCAACACGCGCGGCGGCGCCCGCTACTTCAAGCTGGGCGAGATCGGCGAGATCGAGGGCTACAGCCGCGAAGCCGCGTCCGTGCTCACCGATGCCAACCTGCCGGAATACACCTTTACGGCCGAGACGGAGGATGTCGCCGCGGACACCATCACCGTCGCCTGCAGCCACAGCTCCGCCGCAGCGCTGGCCAATTACGCGGCTTCCACGCTATCCGGCATCGGCGGCAGCGAGGTGGGCGAGCCGCAGAGCGCAGAGCTCAGCGGTCATGCCGTTCAGTATTTTCTCTACACCGTCGCGCCCACAGAGGGCGAGGCGGACGAGGCCGAAGCCGAGGAAGCCGCCAACGGCGAAGCGTCGGAAGCTGAGACTGACGATACCTTCCGCAAGACCCTCTGCGGCTATATCGACGCCGGGCACGACAGCTGCGTCGTCTTCCGCGCGGAAAGCAATGTCGATGCCGCCGAGGCCTACCCCGCCGACGACGCGTTTGTCGCCGCGCTGGAGCAGGCCATCGCCGCCGTCACGCTGGAGAACGCCGACAGATGATCCCTATTGCAGATCTTCTGACACCGCAGCGGTAATCGCCTCCGCATCGGGCAATTTTCGCGATTGGGGGCTTTGTCAGCGGTCTGTGACGCCCGCGCAAACGCGCGGGCGTCTCCTTTGCGTTACAACAACAGCTGCAGCGCCACCACCAGCGCCGCGCCCGGCAGCCCCAGAAAGCCCACCGCCATGGCGGTGAAGGGGTTGATCTCCACATTAAATCCCATGAGCCCGCCCAGCAGGTTTATCAGTCCCAGCGCCAGCGCCCCCATCACGCCGCCCGCCATCAGCCGCCACATGAAGCGCATCGGCACCAGCAGCAGGTACCCGATCAGGCACAGCAGCGTTAGGCCTATGGCAAATGACAGAATCAGCTCCCAGGGAATCTGCACGAAAAACACCTCCGCGTCCATCGGTTGCGCTCCACTGCCAGCTTATGCGAGGGTGTCGCTCGCTAGAATTCTCGCGCAGGATTTGACGCTCTTTCCAATGATAACTTTTACCCTTTTAATGCCATTTTCCTGTCACCAATGCCCCTGCGGATGGTGTTATAATAAAGCACAATACCACATCCTGGAGGCCGCTATGTTCAATCGCCGCGCTATAAAATGCATCACAATCATCATGCTCCTGCTGCTCTGCGGACGCGTTATCGCGGAGGAAACGCCCGCAGCCACCGACGCGCCCCAGTATCTGGACGACCAGCGCGATTCCCTGCGCCAGGCCCAGCAGCGGCTGATCGACAAGGGCTTGCTGCGCGGCAAGGCGGATGGCGCCTACGGCCCACAGACCGAAGCGGCGCTGCGCCAGTTTCAGAGCCAAAATGGACTGGCTGAGACCGGTCACTTGGATGCGGACACCCTGGACGCGCTGACAAGCGTTTCCCCCGATACCGCCAGCGCCAAGGATGTGCAGCAGCGGCTGATCGACCTGGGATACCTTCAGGGCATCGCGGATGGCATCATCGGCCCCCGCTCAACCGACGCGATGAAGCTGTTCCAGCGTCTGAACGGCCTCAGCGCCAGCGGCAACGCCGACCGCGCCAGCCTGGAGCTGCTGTTTTCCGACGCCGCCCTCGCCCTCCCTGCCACCCTTTCCACCGGCAGCGCGGGCGACGAGGTTGAGCGGCTGCAGCGCCGGCTGACCCAGTACGGCTTCTACGAAGGCGACCTCGATAACGCCTATGGACAGAGGACCGTCTCGGCCATCAGGGCCTTTCAGCGGCATCTGATCGAGCAGGGCTATACCGACGGCATCACCGCGGACGGCATCGCCACGCCCCTCACCCAGTATTGCCTCTACAGCGACGCGTACTCCACCTATCTGCGCGATGTTACACCCGGCGAGAGCGACAGCGAGGCCCAGCGCATTGAGCGGCGGCTGAATCAGCTGGGCTATATGGATATGCCCGCCGATGATGTGCTGGACGATTACGCCATTGAGGCCATAAAGCTGTTTCAAGAGCAGTCCATCATGCAAAAGGACGGCTTGGCCGATCGCGAAACCATCGACGCGCTGTTTTCGATCGAAGCGCCTCCGGCAGATCACTGCGCGCCCCATGATATCGCCTTTGGCGACAGCGGTCAGGTTGTACGCGCGGTGGAAATCGCCCTGCTGAGCAGCGGCATCACCACGCGGATGCCGGACGGCAAATACAACGCCAGCCTGGAAACGGCCATTGAGCGCGTGCACAAATATCTCGAAAGCAGCGGTTCTCCCAGCGCTTCCCTCTTTGAGAATTCAAAGGCGCTGACTATGGAGGCGGTACAGGCGCTGGAGGACGGCCTGCTAGGCTTCAAGTCCGACGATACCTCCGACAGTATCGAAATCCAGCGCGTTCAGAATCGCCTCTATTCTCTGTTCTATCTGCCCAAGACCGGCATCGACGGCATGTTTGGCAGAGAGAGCCGCAACGCGCTCAAGGAATTCCAGGCCACAAATGGGCTGCCAGAGACCGGCGCGCCCGATGAGGCGACGCAAAATGTTCTGTTCTCGGAAGCTGCCACGGCCAAGCCCTACCCATTCCGCATCGAAGTGAGCATCGATCGTCAGGTCGTGGAGGTCTACCAGCAGAATGTGCTCGGCGCCTACGACCTGGTGCAGACGTTCACCTGCTCCACCGGCCTGCACGATACCACGCCCCGCGGTGTTTTCCTGGATGGTCATCCCTTGAATCGCTGGCACTTCTTCAAGAAATTCAACTGCTGGGCGCAGTATTCCTTTGAAATCGAAGGCGATATATTGTTCCACTCCGTCATTTACAGCTCCAACAATGAAAAGACCCTGCGCCGCGGCTCTCTGTCAGCCCTCGGCAATCCCGCTTCCCACGGCTGTGTGCGGCTTCAGGTAGACGACGCGAAGTGGCTGTTTGAAAACTGCAAGCGTGGCTCAGTGGTCATTGTGGTCAGCTGAATGCCCCGCGGTCAAAGCTTCCGAATGCAGTACCCGGAATCGCGCAAAGGCGGTTCCGGGTATTTCTTGGAATTTGGCACGATTAGCGGACCGCCGAGGCAGAAATCCTGAAAAGATTGTTCATCACGCAAAGTTATAGGATAACTGGATACCTCATCTGCCCCTTGACGCTTCGCTAGGCCTTCGGCCACGGGGCACCTTCCCCTGGAGGGCAATGTCATCAACTTAAGGAGCCATTCGAGGAACTGGGCCATCATATGCGATGATGTAGGGGCGGCGTTGCGCCGCCCGCCGGGTACAATATATCGCAATGTACTGGGCGGGCGCCGATACGGCGCCCCTACAGCGATGTTGGATCTTCCGGCAAGCCTGAAACTGATGACATCGCTCTGGAAGAAGCATGGCCCTAGCATAAGCGTCAGGTGCCCCGCAGGGGCGGATGAGGTGTCCATAATCCCTCAAATAAACGTGAGGAAACCTATTTTTACAGTATAATCTCTTGGGTGGTCTTCATAGCATGCAGAAGGCGCCAGGCTGGTAACCTGGCGCCTTCATTGTGGTCGTTTGTGCTATGGATTAAGCAAATCCGCGCTTCTTACGGGTGATCAGCAGGATTGCCAGCGCCAGTACGCCGATGCCACCAAACACGAACGGGTAGGCGGGCGTCTCGTCGCCGGTGCCCATCAGCGCGCCCCACAGCGGCGTGCCGTAGTCCAGCAGATCCATGAGCTCATCCATCTCGGTCTGACCCAGACCCGCGAATCCCGGCGCCGGCGTGGATGTGCCACGGGCCTTTGCCAGCAGATCCTCGTCGAAGGAGTACCGTTCAGTGGTACCATCGTCCTCCGGCTTTTCGGGTACAACCAATACGTTGGTCACGTTCAGTCCGTCGATGCGGGAGACATAACCCGGCACGGCATCCTCCTGAAGCGTGTAGGTGTAGACGTTGCCATAGCCGTCGTCCATCGGCAGTCTGCCGAAGCTGTAGGACCAGCCATTGACCGCCGTCACCGTGCGGGATTCGACCGTCTCACCGTTGCGCAGCAGGCGCACCGTAATGTTGGTAGGCCTCTGGCCGGTGATATTGTCGTTGTCGTTCCAGGTCTTAATACCAGCCAGCTCCTCATACCGCTCGGCATCCCTCGGTATCAGCCTGTTGGTGATGGTCGTACCGTTGATGATGGTCTCGTAGTACGTCACCGGCTGCTCCTTCACGGTGTAGTGGATCGCAATGCCAGCATCCGTCACCGCGGGCAGGTTCGAGAAGGTGTAGGTCCAGGCGTTGGTATTGGTGTCGGTCCAGGCGGGCGTCGCATCCACAAGCGCGCCGTCAGCGTACAACTGCACGGTGATGCTCTGCGGCCTGGTGTTGTAGCGATCGTTTTCGTCCAGCCAGATCTTCTTGCCGACGATATCCGTCTTCGGCACAGGCGTGGGCCTGGGCGTCGGATTGCCGCCGCCGCCGCCAGGACGCGGCGTATTCGTCGGGGTCGGGGTCGGCGTCGGGGTGGGCGCCGTATAGGTGTTCCTGAACTCGGCCACCTTGGTTCCGCCGTAGTCTATCACGCTCTGCGCGTTGGAAGACTCGGTGCGGAAGTAGTCGTACTTGTCCTCAGTGACGGTGTAGCTGATCAGCGCCGGCAGGCCGGTCGCGGTCACGCTCTCACCATCCTTCAGCACAAAGCCCGCAACACCCTTGGTGAACTTCACATCGCCGTAGGTACCGGTGATGGTGGTGTCGCTCAGCCTCACCGTGAAGTGGAAGCTCTTGTCCTTCACCGCATCGGTTCCGTTGACGACGGTCTTCTTCACCGTCAGGTTGCCCTCTCTGCGGGTGTTGGTAAACCTCGCATACTGGATCTTCTCGGTGATGGTGCCGCGCACGCTGCCGCTGGAGATGAAGCCATCGGCGTTCTCCTCCTGCACGATGTACACGGTGCCCTCCGGCAGGCCGGTCGCGGCCTTGCTCTCACCGTCCTTCAGCGTGATCGTCGCCACGCCATTGGTAAATTCGAGATCGCCATAGGCGCCGGTCAGGTTCTTGTCCAACTGGATGTTGAACTTGAATTCCTTTGCCTTGTCCGCGGTCGTATTGCTGACCACGGTCTTGGTGATCACCAGGCTGCCGTCATCTTCCTCGACCGGGTTCTCGACAACTTCCAGAGTGAACTCATGGTCGTTGCCCACCTTCACCGTCGCGGTCTCGCCACCGTTCACGACCTTGCCAGGTCCTTCCTTCGATACCAGCGCGCTCTCCAGCACCTTCACCTTCACGGTGACCGTGCCTGCCGCGCCCGCCGCTACGTTATCCAGCGTCCAGGTCACGGTGTGGTCAGCCTCGCTGTGCTCG